>NZ_JBPWOA010000001.1:0-63355 GCF_051781005.1 Anabaena sp. WFMT
CACAGCAGATAGGCGATAGAAACTGGTGCTGTCCACCGTCCTAGACCTTCACGGACGACAACTGCGCCTAAACCAGGGGCTGTACCTTCGTCATTAACTACCCGTACACCAAACCAACGTTTGGGAATGGTGCTGCCGGTTTTACCTAGTAAATACAATTGCCACCACGAGAGGGTGATTGGTGCTAATAGGGCAACTGTCCACAAGAAATTAGTCGGGCTGGCAACGTTACGAATACCATAACTAACGGGTAGGGCTAGTGGTCGTGCGATCGCTCTTTCTGTGAGTACCAACACTGGGTTGAGAGGTACTCGGTTGAGATCGCTGCGAGAATTGGCATAAACGCCTAGTCCAAAGGGAACTAACCCACTGGCAACTACTAATGTGATTTCCACTGCCCAAGCGGCCAAGCGCCTTGTTCCTAAGGGCAGGGAATGAGCTTTTTCTGGTTTTTTGGACTGGCTAGATTGATGAATATTTGTCCCGACAGTTGGGGTCGCCATTATATAATTCCCTTTGACTTTATGTTTACGCCAATCTCGGCGCGGTTAAAATAGGCTATTGCTTACGTTGAAAGCTATTAGACACAAAAAATTTGTATCCAAGATACACTAATACCGCTAACAGTGCCAGACTAATTACAGATGTTACGAGTTTAAACACTGTTTGTAACATCAATAATCCCAATACCATCACTGCTCCCCCAACGGCCAGCTTTTTCATCCCCGATAAACCTTGGAACCAAAAGCGCGATCGCTCTAGATATAAGTTGAATTTGGCAAACCCAGAGGTCGGTGTCTGTTTTTCTCCCTCTGGTTGAGACTGGGTTGGGGAAAATGAATTAATCTCAGCCTCTAGTTTTTGGAGGCGACGTTGCAACTCTTCTTCGGGTTGAGGATTCATGATTTTTTTTACCTCAGCTAGGATACTCTGGTTTTACAACCAACTAAATCCTTTATTTGGCGGTTGTCTTAGTGATTTTAACTAATATCTATGTGTGCAACACCTTTGTAGGTAGGGAAAATAATCTATTACCCGTGAGTTGCTAAAGGTTGCTGTTGACTAGCCATTATTGAGGGGGATCAAGATGATTAGTGCTTGAGTATTCAGTAGAATTTTTCTGCCTTTCCCCGTTCATTTCAGGATATTTTAATATTTAGTCACAAAGTAGTTAAATTTCAGAATAAAAATTTATACATTACATTTGGGAACAAAAACGGTTTGTCTGCGTCAAGTAGTCCAGAATATATATAAAGATATTGCTCTATTAACAGTCAGGAGCATTAACTAAAATGAAAACCTTAAAGCTATTGACTCTTGTTTCCACAACTTTGGCAATGTGTTTGGTATTTAACCAAGCTAATTTAGCCCAAACTCCAGTAATTCAAGTTAATAACAAACCCCAGTCAGACCCGATGGTTGTCAATGGTATGTCAGGGGGAACAGTTAAAAGTAACTGCGGAAATATTACCACTAAACCAAGTCAAGTTATTCAAGTTAAAGAATCACTACCTTATTTGCGATTAACCGTTGAGAGTCAGGGAAAGCCCACGCTATTCATTGATGGTCCCGGTGGTAAATTTTGTGTATTGGCAGATAGTTACTCTGAAAATAATAAACCAGAACTTGCAGGTTTCTGGCAGGCTGGGCAATATTTGCTCTATATAGGTGATTTATCCCCAGAACAGCACCCTTATGCCCTCTCGATTTCACAAAAACGGAACTAGAAGGCAGGAGGCAGGAGTCAGGAGTCAGAGGGCAGAATGATGAATGCTAGTAAGTACTCACTACTCGGTACTCAGCACTCAGCACTCACACCGTTACGAATTATTTTAATCTTCTAGTGATTTGGCTGTGACTTCAATGGCTGTGATATCAATTGTGCCTTCTGGTGCGAAGCGGCTGAATTGACTATTTTGGATTGATAGCTGTTCTCCACAATTTGGACACTGTAATTTGCTGTTATTTAAACCTGTTAATTCAAATTCGCAGACGGGACACTGGCCAGCAACCAAATTGCGTTGTAGCCACCAGCGAAATCCGAAAAAGGCGACAACTGGTGTGACTAACAACAGCCCAAAAATAATTAGCAGGGAATTAACTAACCAGCCTAAGCCTAATGATGCTAATAACCAGGTTATAGCTAACAAAGTGAGCCAAGGACGGAGTTTTTCAAGATTCAATTGCAAGTTATTAGGGCGCATTTCTCAAATTTGTTTTACTATCACTCTATCTTAGTCATTAGTTAAGGGTCATTAGTTTAGTGGCGATGGGGAGAGAAGCATTTGTTGTAGGCGTTGTTGAAAGGCTTCTATGCCAAAAATAGCGATCGCCTGTTCTCGTAACCATTCACCATCACAACGTTGATCCTGACCTTGGAGAATTTCTATACAAGCTGCTGCTACGGCATCGGGGTTACGGTGTGGTACTCGCCATCCTAGTTTACCATCTTGTAAGGGGTCAGCCGAGCCATCATTATCACCAGATAGCACTGGTATACCACAAGCCATTGCTTCTAGATAAACTATACCAAAGCCTTCTTGAGAGGGCATAATGTAGGCATCCGCTAGACGATAGTGTAACATTAATGCTTCTGTAGCGACAAAACCGGCAAAAATCACGCGATCGCTCACACCTAACTCTTTTGCTAACTCAGCTAATCGCGGTTGATCATCACCACGACCAATTACCAAATATTTTACCTCTGGAAACACCTGCATAATTTGCGGTAATGCTCTAATTGTGACATCCACACCCTTGTAAATATCCCCAGACCACAACCGTGCCACTGTCATCAACACTTTGGCATTATTTAAACCGTACTTCTCAACTAATTCTGGTGCTTTGATACCAGGAGTAAATTTATCCCCATCAATAGCACAAGGTAACATCTTTACCTGATCAGGATTGATATCATTAGCAGCACAAGCACAATCTCGACTGTAGCGGCTAATTGTCCAAATTGCCGCAGAGGAAGCTAAAGCACTTCGTTCTTGATTTTTGAGCGGTTCCCAGACTTCCTTCCCATAAGTGAGTACAGTATAGGGAATCCCCAAAGGTTGACATAAAGTTTTTATCAGTACCGCCAATTTAATGTGACCACAAAAAACGTGTTGCGGTCTTTTTTGCAAGAGATAACGAAGTAACGCCAAGGTAAATTTGATTCTTCCTACTGGGGGCAAATCACTTTGGAAATAATGAAATTTTAAATTTTCTGATGCAAAAGGATTTACACAATCATCACTATCACGTAATAAAAAAACTTCTGCTTTACAGGTTTGGTTTAATCCCAAATAGGCGTTAAAAATATCTTTAACATAGGATTGAATACCACCTTCAAGGGTAAAAATTTCTAAGAATACGAATACATGATTGGCTTTACTACTCAATTTCTCACCAGGCTTTAAATTATCTGTCACTTGATTAATTAGCATTTTGGGATATTTCTGGTGACACTCTACCACTTTGCAATTTATCCAAATCAGTATTTACCATTCTCTCTAAAAGTTGCTCAAAACTAACTTTAGGTTCCCAGCCAAGATTATTTTTAGCTTTATTGGGGTTAGCAACAAGTTGAAAATGTTCATCTGCTCGTAATAAATTGGTATTAGTAACTACGTATTTTTGCCAGTCTAGTCCCACACAATCAAAAGCTGTGGCGATTAATTCTCTAACACTGTGGAGTTTACCTGTACCAATTACATATTCTTCTGGCTCATCTACCTGTAGCATTCGCCACATTGCTTCCACATGATCTCCAGCAAAACCCCAATCACGTTTGGCATCCAAGTTACCCATTTCTAAAGTTTTGGCTAAACCCAATTTAATTGATGCGACTGCTAAAGAAACCTTGCGTGTGACAAACTGAGGAGGACGCAGAGGAGATTCATGGTTATACAAAATACCACTACAAGCAAATATGCCATAACGCTGTCGGTGATGTACCATAGTCCAGTGAGCGTGTAATTTTGCTGCTGCATAGGGATTTTTAGGACGAAAAGGAGTTTCTTCATCTTGAGGAGCAACATCAACATCCCCAAACATTTCTGAACTACTAGCTTGATAAAAACGTGTAGATAGACCAACTTGTCTAATTGCATCTAACAATCTAGTAGCAGTACCTGTGATTAGATCCAGAGTTCCTAGAGGATCATGCCAAGAATCAGGAACAAAGCTAGGTGCTGCTAAATTGTAAATTTCGTGGGGCTGTAATTGTTCGACAGCGGTTAATAAGGCCGCACTATCTCTAGAATCAACGGTGTAAATTTTTACTTTGTCTGCCAAGTCTCCCAGTTTTGACAAGTTGGCTTGTCGGTGTGGAGATACCAAACCCACAACCCTGTAATTTTGATTGAGGAGCAAATGGCTGAGATAGTAACCATCTTGACCTGTAATGCCTGTAATTAGGGCTGTCTTTGTCATAGATATACTTTTTGATTATGACAGTTTTAGTCTACTAAAATTATGTATCCAGTATATAATGTAGTTGATTTAGCTACCCGTGAGGTGCAGAATTTTGCCATGAATGAAGTTACATCACTAATGGTAAGTATGATGCCATTAAGAGCGATTACTACGGAGTGTTTCAGCTGAAGCAGACGTTCCGCAAACGCGATCGCATTGTCACCAATAGTAATGCAGATTTAGTATCTTTTGGCAAGCTCTTGATCTTTAATTACATATTTACCAAAACAGTTGCAAATTAACGCCGAATTGAATACCCTAGATCCGAAGACATTTTCCGCTCCAGATGCCATAGGATATACAGATTATCCCTTACTAAAAGCTGAGAATCTTCACAAAGAAAGCATAAATTTCAGCAAAAAATCAATACCCTAATCACCATTTTCGGTTTTATAATTGTTTAGAACAGTTAAGAAACCGGGTAATTAAATAAGGGCTGAGGCTGGTTGCATCAAACCTGTCTAAATATACTAGATATAGCCTCATCTACCCTAGTTTGAAAATCTGTTTTTTCCAGAAATATCACTTCGCAGGCACGTACAAATAATTATGGATTTGTCAAACTTTACTACACTCCAAAACTTAGAATCTGCCTTCGGTGGTGAATCGATGGCAAATCGCAAATACCTGTTTTTTGCTAACGTAGCGCGTCAACTGGGTTTTTCAGACTTAGCCAAACTTTTTAAGGAAACAGCAGATCAAGAAACTGAACACGCTTTTGCTCATTTTGAGTTATTACATCCAGAACTAGTTGTTAAAGATGCAGCAAGTTTAACTGAAGAACAAAAAAAGGAAATTATCTCTCGCTGTTTGTCTTTAGCAATTGAAGGTGAAACCTACGAATACACTACAATGTATCCTGATTTTGCTGCTGCTGCTCAAAGCGATAGAGATAACCCCGCAGCTGAAGAATTTCTTAAACAAGCACAAGAATCTAGCGAACACGCCAACACATTCCGCACCGCAGCACACCGTTTTGGTTTGCTCAAATTCATTGAAAATCACCATGCAGATCGCTACTCTGAAGCTTTAGAAGTATTAAATGGAGGACAAGCTGTAACCAAAGTAGCAGGAGAAGATCCTGCTACTCAGAAATGGATTTGTAGACAATGCAGCATGATTTATGATCCCATTACTGGTGATCCTGATTCAGGAATTGCACCTGGTACACCGTTTGCAGCAATTCCTGATGATTGGAGTTGTCCTATTTGCGGTGCTACTAAAAAGACTTTTAAACCTCTTGAAGAAAAAGTTGCTGCTTAAGACAGAACTGAATTGAGTTCTTCTATTGAATTTCAAAAAATCCTAGCCTGATCCCTCTTCCTTTATAATGTCTAAAATACGGAAGGGGGATTTTATTTCTCTTTCTACTAGCTAGGCGATATTGCTGAAGAGAGAAATAAATATGCTGCCAAAAATAAAAAGAATTTACAGAATTGAAGAATATTCTCGGCAAGATATACTTTATCATTCTTTTACGCCCAGTTTGGGAATACTTTTATCTATTTTTGGTGGCTGGACAATGCTTTGTTTTTATTTATTAGTGGGTGCATTTATTAGTATTTTATTTTTAGATATTGATAATTGTTATGAAGTACTAACTTGCAATTTCAATTCAGCACTGGGTCGAATTACTTTGAAACAAAGAAATATATTTGCTCAGGGAGTTATTGAACTATCACTTTCTGAAATTGAAACAGTAAAAGTTAACTCGCGCAGTTCTTCTTTGACTACTAAAAGCAGGTTTGGCAAAAAGATTCAAATTAATAGTCAGTTATATTGGATTACTTTTATTTTATATTCTGGTGAACATCATCGCCTGACTTATTATGACACTACTCTTTTTAGTAACAAGCAAAAAATAGTTGATTACATTTTGTTTCTAAAAGCAAATACATAAGGTTATTCATCCACTAATAATATGGGGTTTTAATTAAATATCGAGAGGTGCATAATTATGAGTTCATCAGAAGAACAAGAACAATTTGAAGACCTTAAACCAGTTTATCAAGAGTTGAATTTTCAGATTATTTGTATAGTTACGATGATTGCTGTGATTGGAGTTTCTAGCGTTACTCCAGCATTCCCTTATTTAGCTAAATCTTTAAATATCAACCCCAAAAATCTAGGTTTATTAATTACAGTATTTACATTACCTGCCTTGATTTTAGGGCCTGTTATTGGAGTATTAGCCGATAGATGGGGTAGAAAAATAATTATTACCCCTTCTCTATTTTTATTTGGAATTGCTGGTACAGCTTGTGCTTTTGCTCGTGATTTTAATTTATTGTTATTTTTACGTTTATTGCAAGGAATTGGTGCAGCTTCTTTATTGTCTTTAAGTATTACTTTAATTGGTGATTTATATAAAGGAGATAGACGTGCTGCCGCAATGGGATACAATGCCAGTTTTAGCAGTGTTGGTACTGCAAGTTATCCGTTAATTGGTGGTGCATTAGCGACATTGGGATGGTATTATCCTTTTATGTTGCCTGTGATAGCGATTCCTGTAGGTTTGCTGGTGTTGTTTGCTTTGAAGAATCCAGAATCGAAGAATCAACGCAACCTACAAGAATATTTGAGTAATGCGGGAATAATAATCAAAAATCGGCAATTATTTGGTTTATTTATTGCCAGTGCATCTAATTTTGTACTTCTTTATGGTGCTTATGTCACCTATTTACCACAATTAATTAGTGATACATTTAAAGAACCACCTGCCACTATTGGCTTAATACTTTCGAGTGTGTCTGTAGCAATTACAATTACATCTTCTCAGTTAGGGAGATTAGCGAGAAGATATCAACCAACAAATTTAATTAAAGCATCTTATATTTTGTATGCTTTGGCAATGGTAATTGTGCCCTTTGTTTCAAGTATTTGGTTACTATTAATCCCGACAACTATATTTGGTATTGGTTTAGGAATTGGGTTTCCTAGCATTCAAACTTTGTTAGCGGAGTTAGCACCAAAAGAATATTTAGCAACGGTTGTATCAGTGAATGGGACATTTTTGGGTTTAGGACAAACTCTGGGTCCTTTGTTAATGGGTGTTGCGTTTGGTTTTGGGGGAATTAATAGCGTGTTTTTTGCAGCAGTGGGTTTTGCAATTTTGATATTTTTCCTGTTTAAGTATTTGACTTGTGAGTGAAGAGTTAGGTGAATTATTTATTGAGAATCAGTTGGAAATATTAGGAAGGTTAGCATCATCTATATCTATGTTATAAATAAACTTAGCTCTCATTTCATTAAGTTTACTTTCTTTAGCCAATTTGACAATAGCTTCTCTTAATTTTTGAGATGCACTAATATTACTTATTTGAAGGCATTCTCTTACCATCTTAACTAAGTCAGGATGACCTTTTTGAAGCCATTTATAATATTCATCGACAGTGCGGTTATCGAGAAATTGAATATCTTCATTTTTCCAGCCGCTATTTTTGAGAATCGTACTTAATACTACAGTAATATCTTTTGATTCTTCTAATGATGCTATTATTGATTCTAATTTTTCAAGTAAATCAGGAAATTGACTAATTTTATGTTTTAATAAATTCAATAAATTTAGATCAGATTCATTATTGATTAAGTTTGTAAAAAATATTTTCTTGTAATCATTATATTCATCATAAATTCCAACAGATGATGCTAAGTTGGCAAGTTGTTCAAATTTGTCAATAGGTAAATCGAGATAATGTTTTTCAAGAAATTGAATGATTTTTTCACCTATTTCCTGTTCTGAAGCTCCAAATGAACTGGAATATGGCTCATAAAGACTACTAAATTTTTCAATAATATGGCTCTTTTTTTCTCTTTCATTAAGAATATTGCATTCTTGAATAAACGCTTGTTCGTTAAATAATGATGTTTGTATCAGATCAATTATCTGTTTATCAATTGTATTGATTTCGAGAAAAAACTCTTTAGAAAATTTACTGTCAAGTTTTGTCAAACTAATAACTATTGTATTTTTTATGACTTGATTACGTAGACTATCCTCCCAACCTGACATTAAGGGAATAAGTTTATCTATAACCCATTTAGTTTTGCGTAAAACACGAATATTATTTGTACCAGTATTTATAAAAACTGATTCAATCACCTCTTTGTCAGGATGATTATTAAAAATAAAATCTAAGTTTTCTTTTACTGTTGGATTTAGCTCAACTTCAATATCAATAACTTTTTCTCGATAATCTTGCAAAGCCTTTTTCGATTTTTCGTCTTCCAAGAGAGAATCTTCATTATAAATGAGAATAATTTGACATTCTAATTCTTGAACTAAATACTCAACAAATCCAAGTAACTCATCTAAATTAAGATTACTAGACTTTCTTTCAAGATCATCAATACATATAATCGACTCTTTGGCTTTTAAATTAAACAATAGATTAAGTCCCAAGTCTCCAGCCACAGAAATTAATGATCCTACCACTGGGATAGAAGGTAGTCCTGCTAATGCTACATCTATTTTTGGAGTTCCCTTAATTCTTTCGTAGTTACGATTTAACCATTCAACAGCAATAGCTAGAAATTTATTAAAATCATTGACTTTTGTTATTTTAGAATCTTGATTATTCGTCTCTGGATTATCTTTGTAATTTGCTAATAACCTTGCTTTCAGTTGTTCAATTGAAGAAATACCAAAAACAGAAGCATAATAATGAAATTCTTCTTTATCTTCTTTATGTTTAGATAAAATATTCTGTAATAGATAAGTTTTACCAACACCCCACTGTCCCTTGAGAGCTAAAACTTTATAATTTTTCTTATTCTCTAAGAAATTATTGATAATGCTTTCTACTTTTTCTCGACTAACTCCAGATTTTGCTGTATTTGTATTTTCAGACATAACTGCTTCTAGACTCCAATGATAAAAGTAGACTCATTAGTAATACGTTAATTCTCCTATCTTAGAAGCGTTGATGTCAAGTGTCTTTAATCACCGTAGTAGTAAGTTTACATCACATCCTAAGCTACACCATAACCTGTATACTGTCTCTTATATGGCGGATGCAAACCTAAAACGATATCCTCCTTTGCTACACCCATTTCGACTAATTCTTGTGCAATATCTACATCTGTCATATTGCGCTGAATCCAAATCTTGCCATCTTTAATATCTAAATGGATGTAACAGTTGTAAACTCGTTTCATTCCCTCCCAACCAATATCTAAAATCTGGTAATGATCATTTTCTGTATCAAATACAAGCTGACATTCAATATCTGAATCACCACTTTCAAAAGTAGCATGAGAAATTAATACTTGGCGGATAATTTGACGATAATGCTCTAATCTTTCCATTTGACAATTATCTCCTGAAATTGATCATGGATGATTAACTTCACTTGATAAAGCTTGATAGCTTCCTGAATAAATAGCTCTTGAAAAAAAGATTCAAACGTATCTGAGGGAACTGCTAAATACAGTATTCTATCAGATTCTTTCATTTGTAGTGCGAGGCGATAGTTCAAAAACTGCCCTAATGCTGCGTGAAAATCAGTAATAACAGAGCTATTAAGAAAGCTTTTGATTTCAACTGCAATTTTTAATCCTGCTTTATCAGCTGCAAAAACTTTATCAGCTGCTAAGTCAATCTCAAACTTTACACCCTCAATTCTAATTTTAAGGGGATCTGCTGTAATCACCCACTGTTCTTTCAAAAGTGCTTTTTTAACAGCATCATGGAATAAGTCTTTAGCAGCCATTTATGCTCACAAAATCTCTAATTTTATCTTAAACCCCCCTGTAGCTTAAGTAACTTGTTTATTTGCAGTTATCAAAAAAATCTGTCTATGCGTCTCAGAAAGCGGGAAGCCAACCTCCAGGTGTCTATGCGCGAAATATACCCCCAAAAAAGAGAGTGGGAGGAGGCATTATCAAGCGCCTTTCACTCCCACTCTACTATTTGCTGCTGAAGCGATTCAGGAATATACACATAACGCTAATCGTCACTTAGGGGGGTAATTTACAGATTAACGATAACGCCTCTACTCAGTGAGTATTCCTATTGCAGCAAACGCTAATTCTATTTAGTTGTCTGACAAACTTCACAAGAGTCATTTGCTAATTTGTTGAACTTCTTCTCAACTGCCTTGCTTTCGTTTGTCTAATACAATTTAACTTGGTTCATGAGAAGGTGGTTGCCAAATTGGCATTTTTTTAAAATTTTTATATTGTTCATTGCTAACATTTAACCACCTATATTTCTGTTAATGCAACATAAAATTAGTAGATAAATTTCTTGTAAATTTTCCGGATGGCTAGAAAGAGATTGTTTGTAAATTAATAGGGGGTCACACCCCTTATCCCTATTCTGACTTGATTTCAGTGGAATTTAACCCCCTTTATTTATTTGCCTAAAAGCTATTTTAAAGCAAGTTAATCCTGTTAAAATAAGGTTTTAGCTATGAGGGGTGAAACCCTTCCTTAATCTATAAACAGTTTTCTAAAAGTCTTGATTATCGAATTGAAATGGTTAACTCAACAGTTTGCTATGCGATCGCTTGATATAGAAGTATGTGGATGTTGATAGTACCTTTAGGCTGAAAGTTGGACTAAATAAAGTGTTTAATTATACAATAATTAGATTAAGCGGATTGAGAATATTGACGAGCCTGGATTAAGAGTGAAATTCAGCAAAACCCCCAACTCCATGTAAAATACAGATTCCAGACTGTATTTCCTCAACATCATGGGCAGCACTTTTGGTCATCTTTTCCGAATTACGACTTTTGGCGAATCTCACGGCGGCGGTGTGGGCGTTATTATTGATGGTTGTCCGCCACAACTAGAAATTTCGGCTGAGGAAATTCAATTTGAGTTAGATAGAAGAAGGCCGGGACAAAGCAAAATAACCACTCCTCGCAAGGAAGCGGACACCTGTGAGATTCTATCTGGGGTGTTTGAGGGGAAAACCCTGGGAACGCCAATTTCAATTTTGGTGAGGAATAAAGATGCTCGTTCCCAAGATTATGATGAGATGGAGCAGAAATATCGCCCTTCCCACGCAGATGCTACCTATGATGCAAAATATGGATTGAGAAATTGGCAAGGCGGTGGCAGGTCGTCAGCCCGTGAGACAATAGGGAGAGTTGCTGCTGGTGCGATCGCTAAAAAGATTCTTCGTCAAGTCGCAAATGTGGAAGTTATCGCCTATGTTAAGTGTATTAAAGATTTAGAAAGCGTAATTGATACTGATACTGTAACTTTAGAACAGGTAGAAAGTAACATTGTCCGCTGTCCAGATGGCGAAATTGCCAACCGCATGATTGAATTAATTGAGCAAACTGGTAGAGATGGTAATTCCATCGGTGGGGTAGTTGAATGCGTGGTGCGGAATGTTCCCAAGGGTTTAGGTGAGCCGGTTTTTGATAAATTGGAAGCAGATTTAGCAAAAGCTGTGATGTCTCTGCCTGCAAGTAAAGGTTTTGAAATTGGTTCTGGTTTTACGGGAACTTTGTTAACTGGTTTTGAGCATAATGACGAATTTTACATTGATGAAAATGGCGAAATTCGCACCGTAACCAACCGTTCTGGGGGGATTCAAGGGGGAATTTCTAACGGCGAAAATATCATTTTGCGAGTTGCATTTAAACCAACTGCAACTATTAGAAAAGAGCAAAAAACGGTGACTCGTGAAGGAGAAGAAACACTTTTGGCAGCCAAGGGAAGACATGATCCTTGCGTTTTACCCCGTGCTGTACCAATGGTTGACGCGATGGTGGCTTTGGTGTTGTGTGACCATCTGTTACGGCATTATGGGCAGTGTAAGGTATTGTAGAGGGGACTGATAAGTTAGGGGTAGAGCGATCGCACTTTAAACAAGTGTCACATTTAATAGACAAGAGCGTGAAAATTAAATGTGCATTTCTTATAATCCTTGTAGAGACATTTCCTGAAACGTCTCTACATCCTTTTCCACTCCTATCTCTAATGTCTTTTGCTGGTGCGTCAGACTCCAAAATTCGGTAACAATTAATAGATTTTTGGCATCTGATACAGCGGATTTCATTTAAATGAGATACAAACTTGAATAATGAAACTCTTGTGGTGCGGGCATACTTCGACTAGCTCAGTACAAGTCTTGCCCGCTATGTAAGTACCTCCTGATAGCGAAATCCGCTGTATATTCACCTAAAATTTTCAAACATCATTTAAAAAAGTTGCTAAATTTGGCACATTTACCCAGGTTTTCAACTCATGAGATTGATGAGATAAATCCATTAATAATTGAGAATAAACCCCCTCACGCAAAGATGGTGTAATCTCTTGTTTAGTTTCAATTCCTTTTATCCATTCATCCACAACACGAAGAAAAGCACAAATGCGACCATCAACATAATATTGTGGAAACAGCAATTGTTGAGGAATTTCTATTTCTGTTAAAGGTTGACCAATTTGAGAACCCCAAACACGAAAATCGTGAATATAATCTTTTTGGTTGTCGCTACCTAAAATCAATGTACCCTTATCTCCATACACCTCTACCCGATGAGTTCTGGGTGCATGAACAACTGCACTAATCGCAACCTGGCAAGGTGTACCATTTGCTAATTCCAGAGATAACATACAAGTATCATCTGTATTCACTGGCTTTAATTTTCCATTTACCGGATCACTTCTTTCGGGAATAGCTGTACTCAAATATGCATTTAATTTGTGAACAGGGCCAAATAACCAATTAATATAATCAAAAGCATGGGAACCTAAAGATCCTAATGCACCACCACCTTGTTCTTGATTAGAAGACCAATTCCAAGGACGAGAAACATCAGCGCGAGAAGCACCCAACCAGTCAATTTTAATTAAGCGTAAATCACCAACATAGCCTGATGATAAAAGTTGAGCAAAAAATTGCCATCCGGGAACAAAGCGAAATTCAAAATCTACAGTTGCAATCACACCTTTATTTTTAGCTAAATAGTATAGTTCTTTAGCTTCAGTTACATTTAAAGTTGTAGGTTTTTCTAATAAAAGATGTTTGCCAGATTGCAGGACTTGTTTGGCCATTTCATAATGTAGAAATGGCGGTGTAGAAATGCTGACTGCTTGGACTTCTGGCAACGCAAGAATTTCTGTTAAATTATCACTAGCGTGGGGAATATTATTTGTTGTAGCGATAGATTGAGCTTTATTAATATCTCGATGATAAATAGCAACTATCTCTGTTTTGTGATGGGATTGAAATGCGGGAATATGCACTTTTTGACCGAATCCAGTACCGACAACTGCAACACCAATCATAAATAGTTAAAAGTTAATTTTTGCAAAACCGTAATTTTCAGATTATCATAACTATACATTACCTAGTCAAGATTGACTGAGTTTAAGAAATAATTATAGCTGTTTTCATATTCAGTAAGTTAAAGTTCGTCATTTCCAACCCTCCAGGCAAGAATAATTGGACACAGATGACCGCAGATAAACACAGATAAAGATGGATCAATCAATGAATTTCAGGATTATGTGCAGCCTCACATAAAGTTGGTATTATTTACAAATATCTTTTTTCAAACTTTGTTGAGGATCAGTTGAAAATCTTTGAATTATTCCTATCAATTCTTGACTAGATTTTGTTCGATTAACCATTAATCTTGGTATTCTGTAATTATCTTTTAAACAAGTATAATTGAGTAATTTATCATTATATAGATAACCAGATAAATAATACTTGGTGACATACTTTTCTACCTGTTTATTATAAGCACCATAAGGATAAGCAATATGGGAGGCTACTTTTTGTTCTGGATCTAAATCATCTAGACATTTTCTCAGTTTAATTCTAGCTAATAATAGTTCGCTAATTACCTGTGGCTGAGAAATCTCAGTTAAATTCTGATGATTATTTCCATGAGATTGAATATCAAAAAATCCTTGTTGCCAACCTTTTCTTAATTCCTGACACCTCAAATGGGTTGCAGGTATGCCATCATTATTAGCTAATGTACCAGGACTGATAAATAAAACCACTTTAATTTTCTGACCATATTTTTTTTCTAGCTTAGATAAAATAGGTAACAAATTTGTATATACTGTCTTATAGCCATCATCAAAAGTCAACATAATCATTTTTTTATTTCGATGCTCATAAGGTATTTCTTTAGATTTAGTAAGAAAAAAATCATACAAGTCTTGAGTAGTTAAAAACCAATAATCTTGAGTAACTAAATACTCTAATAATTTCTCTATCTCTTGCTGTTTATAATCCATCTCTAAGTTGGAAGATTGACGAAGATTATTTTGAGATTTCACAATACCATGAAAACCCAAAATCGGAATTGTGGGTGGATTAGATCCTAATTTAAGCAATGGAAAAATTATTGCCATTAACAAAAATATGGTAATCGGGAATTTTGTTTTTTTTGAAGAATTGCTAACTTGATTATTATTACCTTCGTCCATTTAAAAAAAAATTACCTTTTAATTAACATTAGTGGTCAGCATGAACTTAATAAGAAACTGCATCTAATTTGCAATTAATTATTTCGATTAATCAATGCTGAGATATTGCAAGCGATGTAAGCAATTGCTAAAGGAGATTGATTTTGTAAAAGTGGCAAAATTTGATTGAGAATTTGTGGCAGAGTCGCACCATATACAGGGTATAATTTTTCACACAGTTGATTTAAAATGCGATCGCCTGCAATATCGTCTGTACCCGGTCGCAGTAACCAATGCGTCCGCAATATCTGAAAATAATGTATGTCATTAGTCCGCACAACCTGACGAATCTCCTGAACAGCATTTTCCACTAACTCATCAGTTGCCACTTTCATTACCAACGGTTGCAGTGTAAATGCGGGTTCTTGTTCACTGTTCCATTTTTCTAAGAGCGATCGCTTTTCTAACGCCATAATGCCCTCTAATACCATAGCAGGGTCAACGGATAGCAGCAAATGGGTCTGCAATCGACAGAAAGAGATGGGTTCTTGCCAAATTGCTAACCAGTACAGGATATCTTGTTCTAAGCCGGAAAGCTGCTGAAATTGCTGTTTGAGGATGACACGCAAGCGATCGCCCACAACTATGGTATTTTGATTTATAAACGCTGCCACATTCCCACCAAATACAGACTCAATCAAGGGAATTACAAGTTTCATTGCTAAAGGATTACCACGATAAAGTTGAATTAAAGCCGATAAACCCAATTCTTTACCTGTAAATCCTCTAGATTTGAATAAATTTAAAGCCTCGGTTTTTGCTAAACCATTTAATGTGAGATTACAAACAGTTTTTGTATTAGCTTCCAGAGAATTTTGTTTTTCCCGGCTAGTCGTAATGATACAGCTTTGATGACGGTGAAGGCTTGATTCTTGAATAAATTTAGTTAATTCTGAATTTGATAAAACAGCATCCAATCCATCTAAAATTAATAAACAACGATGTTGTTGTAGATAACTTATTAATTTAAAAGTATCTTTTTGAATATTATTAACCGCAGATTGATTAAAACTGTTTAATAAATTATCGAGCAAAGAAATGAGCGAAGGTATATTATAAAGGGATTTCCAAATTAAGCAATCAAACTTAGATTGCATTCGGTCTGCTATAGCCAATGCTAGAGAAGTTTTCCCAATTCCCCCAATTCCCACAATATTGATTAATTTACAACCATTATTAATCCACTCCTCTAATTGTGATAATTCCTCATTTCTGCCATAGAAACTTTCAATATCAGGTGCTTCATTCCAGTCAATGAACGGAGTGGTAACATCTAATTGGATATCAGATGAATCTGAGATAGTTTCCCACTCACTAATACCCACAGCTTGACAGATAGCAATGAAGATTTCTTTCTGAATGCGATCGCCCTGCCAAAACCGTCGTAAAGTAGCTTTAGAAGTATGGGCATCTTGCCACCAACGCGCAGTGCTGGTTTTAGTCCATCCTAAACGTTGACGGGCTTTATCGACAATTTCTAATCCTGTGGTTGATGCTTTGAGAGAATTGGACATAACATTTATGGTTCAGATTCTGATTTCTTAGATACATCTGGAATCTGGGAATGATTTTCAAACAATTCTAACAAACCAATTGTGCCTACAAAAAAAGTATAAACTCCATATTGGATTGGGTTATGATTTTTAGCAGGTGCATAAAAAGCGGCCATTATTGCTTCAACGAAATGAGCCGACAATGCAAAGCGAGCAATTATCAAAATCGGATTTAAGGCAATAGGTAGATGATTGTTAGTTATTAATGTTTGGATATCCCATATTTCTAAACATATTGCAATTGTTATAACTACTATAGATATTAATTTTATTACTGGTGACAGTTTTTCTTTGATATCCTTTAAATTCATATTTTTAACCACAATATTTTTTAACATTTTCTTGAAATGATTACCTGTTAACATCTAAATAAACTAGTGTTAATAGCAGTACTATGTACTTAATTTAAACCTGCAATATGATCTTGGATTGCTTTAATAAATTTCCAAGGGTATTCATTTTCATTAACTTCAAGTCTAGGTAACAGATTCAACGCACTTGTAATCCATCCTTTTTTGTCTGTTGTGTATGGGATACCTTGTTGTACCAGCATAGACTCTAACTCACCGCACGGGTTGATAAATAATCCTTTCTGGGCGCAAATCTCCCATAAAATATCAAATTCAGATTGTAGCTCTACTGATAAGGCTGCACGACCTTTCTCTTTAAACTCTTTCCAACTCTTTGTAGAAGCTGTAATTTCGTTAGCTCGGCTCTCAACTTGTTTCAATAATTTTGCTTTGTCAGATGTAGATACATTCTCTCTACCTTCCATCTCGTTAATAGAGGATAATAATGTTTTTAATTTCTCTGTAACGCTCTTTAGCCTCTGATCAGGAGAAATCTCTTTAGCGGCTTCTGCAATCCTTTGGCGAATAGATAACAACTGATTTATTTGATCATTGTTGAGTTCCCAAGATTAAAAATGCTTTTCAAATTCTGCCCGATCATTCAAAACATCAAAATCAACAATTCCTGCACAACTTACTCCCATATGTTGGTATGTTTGAATAATTCGTGAAACAGTTTGCTTATTATCGGCTTTAACAAAATGAAAGTCGATATCATTTTTCAATTTATTGGAGGCAGTGTGGTAAAAACGTGCATCACTGTCAGCCTCTACTACGACTACACCAGGATAGAAAAGTCCATCAAGGACACGAGCCGAACTGAGAAGAGGATCATTCACCAATTTTTGTAGGTGATTTGGATCAAGTATATGGAAAGAGTTAGTTTGATTCTGCCGAGCAATTCGGAGAATAGTGACATCAGTTGTCTTGCTTAAAATACCTCTTAGTAAATCAGTGCTGTGTGTTGCTAAAATGATTTGACGAGAACTATTAGCTTCCTCTGCAATTAACTCACCTATTCGGAAGGCTTGAGGTGGATGGAGAAATGCTTCTGGTTCATCAATTAAAAATACATTTCGCTTAATTGCTAACAAAGCAGTCAGAATTCCTACAAAACTCCTAATTCCGTCACCTTGCTCATCTAACTTGTCATACTTCCTGAGAATAGGTTTAGCATCTCTGGGGTCTTGAGGGATTGTACTAAAGCTATCTCCAACTCGCAGAAGTAACCGTTGAAGTCCAGTAAAGTCCAGCTTTATTTCTTTTCCAAAAGCACGTTTTACTAATTTTTGTATATGACTTTCTACATCTCTACCTGCGTTATAGAGAACTTGTAGTAGGTTTGCTTCTTCCCTTTCATGATTTGCACTAACAGACTGTTTTACTAACCGAAGACGATGTTCTGTAGTGAGAAATGCAACCATAGCACTACCAAAATACTGAGCAAACTTGTCCTTATTAGTCAGAACACTCGGAAATGTCTGTTCGTACCAGCTAGGCCACTCTGCGTTGAAAACGGTACTATGTTCTTGGTCTAGTTCAGGGGCTAATGTACGGAACATCCAGTTACCATTTTCATCTCGATATCGCTCTACATTGTAGGTATCGCGTATTTCTTGTAAAGTAGCTGGAGATGTCCACTCCACGTCAGTAACAACAATTCCTTGTAAAGGTTTTTTTTGTGTCGTTTTCCAAGCAATATCCTTTAAAGCACGGCTTTTTCCAGCATTGTTAGGACCAATAATAACAGTAAGATTTCCCGGTTGCAGTTCTAAGCCATTGTTGAATATAATGCGATTTAGCTTGTAGGCGTACATAAGAAAGATTACTGAAATCTGAAGTAAATATTTGTTTAGTCTAGCAGCTACTTAAAGCTCACTGTTTTTTAGACAAATCTTTACACTGACATATTTAATATGTCTAACCATGTATTAGCCTCATACTTTATCAATGATACTCCCAATTAAAAATTGAAGCTTAAAAATTGATCGCCCTGAACCAACCACTGAGCATCAATTGAGCATAAAACTGAGCATATATCCCCGAAAAACCCACCTACGCTAGAGACATAGAAAAACAAGCGTCAGGTAAAAAATATGATTAGCACTTTAGAACAACAACCCAGTGGTTTATACATCTACACCCCCAACCAACAACCTATAGCTTTTCCTCTCAAACACACCGAAGTCAAAGCTCAAGTTATTGGTAATATCTCACGGGTGGAAGTAACCCAAAGCTTTGAAAACCCCTTTACCACTACCTTAGAAGCTACCTATATTTTCCCCTTACCCGATGAAGCTGCTGTTGATGATATGCTGATTCGGATTGGCGACAAAATTATTAAAGGTAGTATCAAAAAACGCCAAGAAGCACAGCAAATTTACGAGCAAGCTAAACAACAAGGACGCACTGCTGGACTTCTTGAACAAGAACGAGACAATATTTTCACCCAATCCCTCGCTAACATTCGACCCGGTGAACAAATTGATGTGATTATCCGCTACACCGAAAGTCTTAAATTTGAGGGTGGAAATTATGAATTTGTCTTTCCGATGGTTGTTGGTCCCCGTTACATTCCAGGGATAAGTATTGAAGGAAATACTTCTGGTGGTGGTTCTGCACCTGCACCCATGTCTCTCAATCAAGATACTGATTTAGTCCCAGATGCTTCTCGCTTGAATGCTCCCATCCTCCCAGCAGGTACACGTTCTCGCCATGAGATTAATGTCACAGTGGAAATTAACGCTAGCGTAGAAATACGTAATATTAGCTCACCCTCTCACCATATCCAAATTACCCGTGACGGAAATCTGGCACAAATAAAACTAGGAGGTGGAGACACCATACCCAATAAAGACCTAATTCTTCGTTACCAAGTAGCAAGTGAAAACACACAAGCCAGCGTACTCACCCAAGCCGATGAACGGGGTGGACATTTTGCAGTTTACCTAATTCCTGCTCTCCAGTACAACCCAGATCAGTTTGTCCCCAAAGATATGGTGTTTCTGATTGACAGATCCGGTTCTCAAAGTGGCGCACCGTTGATGCAATGTCAGGAATTAATGCGCCGGTTTATCGCTGGACTCAATCCCCATGACACCTTTAGCATTATTGATTTTTGCGATACCACACAGCAACTCTCACCTGTTCCCCTTCCCAATACTCCCGAAAATCGCTTACGGGGAATTAATTATATCAATCGCTTAAATGCAGGTGGGGGAACGCAGATGTTACGGGGTATTCAGACTGTGTTAAATTTCCCAGTCACAGATCCTGGACGTTTACGAAATATTGTCCTACTCACTGATGGCTATATCGGTAATGAGAATCAGATTATTGCCGAAGTGCAAAGCCGTCTCCAACCAGGAACTAGACTTCATAGCTTTGGTGCTGGTAGTTCTGTAAATCGGTTCTTGCTAAATCGAGTTGCGGAAATAGGTGGGGGTATAGCTCGCATTATCCGCGATGATGAGCCTGTGAATGAGGTGGTGGAAAAATTCTTCCGTCAAATCAATCATCCTGTTTTTGCTAATATCCAATTGCATTGGGAAGGTGATGGTGAATTTCCCATTATGTATCCTTCTACACCACCAGATTTATTTGCAGAACAGCCGTTAGTGTTATTTGGACGTAAACTCGATGGTTGTGCTGGCAAGTTGCACGTTACAGGTATGAGTGGGGATGGTAGACGCTCTCAATACGTCTTTAATATCAATTTTCAGGTGATGGATAATCCTGCTATTGCCCAACTTTGGGGACGTTCCCGCATTAAGGATTTGATGAATCAGATGGTGAGTGGTGATACAAAGGTCGGTGTGGAAGCAGTGACACAGACTGCTTTGACTTATCAATTGCTATCCCAATATACTGCCTTTGTTGCTGTTAGTGATGAGGTCAGAGTTAATCCTTTCCAAGATTCTGTATCTGTGCAAGTATCTGTAGAAATGCCGGCAGGTGTCAGCCAACAGGGTATTTTTGGTAATGCTACTGCCAAAAAAGTCGCTCAATCGGTGGTTCAATCTAATGCACCTGAGTTGAGGAAGAGGGCTATGAGTACAGAAGATGTAAAAATGCGCCCACAAATGCCTTCTATGCCTGCACCTGAAAGGGAATATGCTCCACCTTTACCCCCTGTTCCAGGAGCTAGGAATGAACCTTTAGAGATGGATTCTTTAGAAAGGTCTATTGATGACGAGTTTGCTAATCTTGAAGCCTTTTTATCTAGTGACGACGAATCCTATGACTTGGGTTTGATCAATCCGTCAATGATGTCTGCTTCACCTGCTACTGGCTCTATAGATGAAGAATTGGCAGAATTAGAAACCTATTATTGGGAAGGAAATGCTGCTGTCCCTCCTCTGCAAATCAAGGTCACGGGATTAGATCAACAGATGGTTTCTCTGCTTTTTCAACACTTGCAATCAATTCAATTACCTACAGGGTTAAGAGGTGATTTAGTGTTTGAGTTTGAGATAAATCAGGGCAGAATCAGACAGTTAGTTCTGGATGAGCAAGCTTCTTCTCTTCAAGATCAAAGTCTGATTAATGCAATCAAGCGATCGCTCCTCACTTGGCGACCCTCCCAAATTATCAGCAGTTCCGTCGTTTTAAGCATCCGGATTCAATCCTAATAGTAAATTAAGGGCAATGCAACCGGGAACTATCCCGGTTTTTTAATAACTCCCGAATTTGAAAATCCTTCACACTATTGCTAAATGTGCTGGTTCATCTGCTTCTGGTTCATAACCAGCTGCTAGTTTTTCCATTGATCTATCAATTAAATCCAAACCTTGCTGCACGGTTTCCACTAAACTTAACTGTCCGCGCAATTCAGCCGCACCCATAAAGCCTTTAGCATACCAAGTCATATGTTTACGGGCTTGACGCACACCTCTATCACCCTTATATTCCCATAAAGCATATAAATGTTCTCTGGCACATTCCAAGCGTTGAATTGCATTTGGTGCTGGTAATAATTCCCCGGTTTTCAGAAAGTGATCAACTTCACCTACCAAAAACGGATAACCCAAAGTCCCACGAGAACACATCACTCCATCTGCACCAGTTTCTTCTAGACATTTCACTGCTGCTTCCACAGAAAAAATATCCCCATTCCCAATGACTGGAATTGATAATATTTCCTTCACCCGTGCAATCCATTCCCAACGGGCGTTACCATTGTAACCTTGAGCGCGGGTACGTCCATGCACGGTAATCATTTTTGCACCAGCATCTTCCATGCGTTTGGCAAAATCAAGAATAGTAATTTCCTGATCATTCCAACCAATTCGGGTTTTTACTGTCACGGGAACCTCAACAGCTTTGACAACTTCTCGCACAATTGCTTCTGCGATTTCCGGTTGTCGCAATAAGGAAGAACCACCACCATTTTTGGTGATTTTATTAACTGGACAACCCATATTAATATCAACAGTATCCGCACCTTCAGCAACGGCTTTTATTGCTGCTTCGGCAAGAAAATCTGGACGACAATCAAACAACTGAATGCTAATTGGGCGTTCGTTGGGATCTACCTCCATGATTTTGGGTAACTGCGTGACGTAGTGTAATCCCGTCGCATTCACCATTTCGGTATACATCATTGATTCTGGTGCATAACGACGCACTAAGCGCCGAAATACCAAATCTGTCACTCCCGATAATGGGGACTGCAAAACACGGCTTTTAACCTCAAATGAGCCAATTTTTAGAGGTTGGGAGAGTCTAGCTTGGAGAGTGGGGGAGAGGGAAAGCATACAATTTTTGAATTTAGCTTGGGGATACCATATCTTGATGATATTGATGTTCCATGAGGATTTTAGTACCTGCTGGTGTCAACGAAGAGCGATCGCGTGGTGATCCTGGTTGTATGTGTCTTTCCAGCAAACCTAAATAAATAAATCGAAATAATAATATTAATTAACTTCTATACCGTAGCACAAGATTTTATGGTATGAGAATTTACTAAAAAGTGTCACTGACGGCTTACTGACATTCTAATTTTAAAGCTGCATCTACTTGCTGATATTCTGTCATAGCTTGGGATAGTAATAATGTTGCATCTGCTAAATTAGCATCCCGTCCCAAGTCTTCTAATTTTTTGCAAATTTGAGATAAATTTTTAGCACCAACAATAGCACTGCTAGACTTGAGAGCATGAGCTTCTAATTGCAGTGTTTTTGCATTTTCTTGAAAAATGGCATCATTAATCGCTTGTAACCGTTGGGGTGTATCTTCCAGATAACATTCTATTAGTTGGATAAATTCTTCTACGTTATTACTGCAAACAATATCTTTGAGTTCTTCTAAAACTTTGGGATCAAGCACATCATTAGTCATAGGTTCAACGGTTTTATTATTAGTTATACCTTGGTTTTGACAATTACTCAAAGCCTTAGTTAATTCCTCGATGCGAATTGGCTTTGTCGTGTAATCATTCATCCCTGCTTCTAGACATTTTTCCCGATCTCCCTGCATAGCATTAGCAGTCATAGCAATAATCCAAGGACGTTTAGATAATGGCCATTCCTGGTAAATTTGACGAGTTGCCATTAAACCGTCCATTTCTGGCATTTGTAAGTCCATTAATATTACATCATAAGATTGTCTACGCAAAGCCACTAGTACTTCTAAACCATTTGCTACTACATCAGCACGATATCCCAGCCGTTGTAAAATATTAATAGCTACTTTCTGATTCACTACATTATCTTCAGCTACAAGAATTTTTAGGGGAATTCTTTCTGCCATATGAGAATCAAATTTTGATGGCGTGTCCTGATAGATATTCTCTTTAGGTATGACAACATTATTTTTAAAAAAGCTCATCAAGATATTTAAAAGATTGGTCTTCTTGATAGGCTTACTCAGATAAGCTGCAAACTCAAGATTGAAGTTCTGGTAATTTGTATTGCTCTGCCCATTACCAATAGACGTTAGCAATATCAAGGGTAATCGCTCACAATTATTCAGCTGGCGAATTTCTGATGCCAGAGTCAAACCATCCATTTCTGGCATCTGCATATCTAATATAGCAATATCAAATTGTTGTTGCCGAAGAAACTCAAGCGCTTCCTTTCCTGATGTAGCGGATACGGAAACCATACCAAAAGACTGCGATTGTAGCATCAATACTTGGCGATTTATCACATTATCATCAACTATCAATAAACGTTTATTAGTAATTGATTGTTGATTATAATCATATTTAACATCTGACTTGCCCACAAATGAAGTAACAATAGTAAATACAAAATTAGATCCTTGACCAACCGCACTTTCTACCCACATTTTACCTCCCATTAGTTCAGTTAGTCGCTTGCTAATTACCAATCCTAGACCTGTACCACCATAATGACGAGTTGTGGAAGCATCAACTTGACTAAATGGCTGGAAGAGTCTATGCATTTTCTCTTCAGGAATACCTATTCCTGTATCTTTAACAGTAAATTCAAGTTCGTATAACTGAGAATTTTGTTGAGAAATAAATTTAGAATCTGACTGATCTTTGATCTGGCTAGTAACAGAGAGGATCACTTCACCAGAATTAGTAAACTTAATTGCGTTACTGAGTAAATTGACTAAAATTTGCCTTAAACGTGTACCGTCTCCACTAATCACTTCATATGTTTCTGGATACATCAGATAAGCAAGTTCTAAGCCTTTTTCACTAGCTTTGGGAGCTACTAAATCTAAAGATTCTTCAATACAATTTCTTAAGTTAAAGATTTGTTCCTCTATCTCTAACTTACCAGACTCAATTTTAGAGAAATCAAGAATATCATTAATCAATATCAACATAGCATCACCACTATTGCGGATGATTTCTGCAAACTCTAATTGTTGTGGTGTTAGTTGTGTGTCTAGTAGCAGTCCAGTCATACCAATTACTGCATTCATTGGTGTACGAATTTCATGACTCATAGTTGCTAGAAATTCACTCTTGGTAAGATTTGCAACTTCCGCCTCTTCTTTAGCAGATTTGAGTTGTTCTTCAGCTATTTTTTTATCTGTAATATCTGTAATTATACCCACAAAGCGATACGCTTGGTTTTGTTCATCACGAATACACTTTCCTTTTGCAGCTATCCAAATATAATTCCCATTGCGATGTTTCATGCGATAGCTGCATTGGTAAACATCTGTTTTCCCCTCCAAGTGGTCATTTATATACTGCGTTGCTTCTTCTAGTTCATCAGCATGAACATTATCTGACCAGGTAGATAATAAATAAGGTAGTGGTTCGTTCTCATATCCCAAAATTCTCATCCAAGCAGGTGAGTAATAAACCTCCCCAGTGAGCATATTCCAATCCCAAATCCCATCATTAGTGCCAGAAATTGCTAGTTCATAACGTTCTTCTCTTTCCCTTAAAATTTCTTCTACTTTTTGTCTGCGGTGTACTTCAGATGCTAGTTCATCATTAATAATAGATAATTCCTGGGTGCGAGTTTCTACACGTTCTTCAAGTGTTTCATTGGTACTTATAATGTTTTGAAACATTTGATTTAGCGCCAATATCATAGATTGAAAATTGCGAGTCAGAGAATCTATTTCTGCAATATTACTATCTGTTAAAAAAATCTCTTCTTGTGCCAGTATTTTTTGTGGTAAATCAGTAGTAACCTGAGTTAATCTCAACATAGGCTGGACTAATCTGTTACTAAGGATAATAGCAGCCACCAGAGCTATAATAGCAGTAAATAACATGATTGATAAATTTTTGATATAAATTTTACGAATATAATCTATTTGGGGTTTAGTGGGTACTTGAATAAGTAATTCGGCTGGAAAAATATTATCTAAAGAACTGACTTGCAAATATAAGGATTTTTCCCACCTCCATATAACTGGTATATTGGATAAGTTTGGTAGTAAATGAACCACATTATGATTCAGTTTGGTGATATTTTGATTTTGGTAAGGATTAAAAGTTTGTAGTATCTTGATTGTGTCTAAACTAGTGGCAAGTACACGGCTTTTTTTATCTAAAATTGTGACCTGAAAATTTTGTTCTAAACTTTTTAGCCGAATTATTTTACTTAATTCTTCTAGATTTATTTCACCAAAAACAGCGCCCAGAAACTTATTATCTTGAATAATTGCTACACCTAAGTTCAAAAAATCATGTTTTCTACCTTGTATAGATACAGATAATATATCAGTTGTGACTAAGGATTGATATTTATTTAATTTCTTAAAATCAGGTCTTTGACTAATATTTACATATGATTTTATATTCATTGGAGATGATGTAATGACTTCTCCTAAGCTATTAACTATATAAATTTCATTAAATTGAGGAAATAGAGTTTGAATATTTTTTATAATTGATTTATCAACTTTAATGACAGTATTTTGATTTACCTGAAAAAAAGAATTGGCAATTGTGTTTAAACTCATTACATTGTTATCTTGCCAGTTTTTAATGTCATTTCTTAACTCTACTGAAAAGTAATTTATATCTTTAATAATGTTTTTTTCAAGATCGTCAACAGCACGTATAGCATTATTTGTATTAATAGCCATGACGGGAAAAAATACAAAGGCTACCAATAAAGTAAATAGGGATTGTTGCCAAGAAATTGGATGTTTTGTTTTTTTCCCTTTTAACCATTTTTCAATAGGTAAATAATTAACTATTAAACTAGAAATTATGGCATTAAAGAAACCATTAACAGCTTGCTTAACTATAATTAACAACGTTCCTATTTCCGAAATCTTTAATATGCCACTATAAAATATAGTCACTAGTGATATACCTATTGAAACCCAGTAAATACCATCTAGTAAAAGTAGATTTTGGCTTTTTTTACGTAATAATAATCCTACAAAAAGTGCCTCACAAGTAAAAATGATCATCGCATACGGGTGTGACCATAATATACAAGTATAACTGCTACTAATAATGGCAGCAATTGTTCCCCAAAAACATCCATAAATAGCTACCACAAGTAAAACAGCTATACTCCCAAATAAAAAGTCCACTCCAAAAAAAAGTGTTAATTTAAAATAGTTACCAAGATAACCTAAAATGATTAATACTATAAGTAGCAAAATTTGTTTTTGCTTGAGAGATACTTCTGGCAATTTTAATAATTTAGGTAGCAACTGCATATTAATTTATTCTTATTAGATTAATATTTGTATGTAAGTATTCAAGATAGAGAATACAGAAGTCAGGAGAATAAAGGCTTTTTTAGTCAACTTTGATAAAATCTCACTTCTCTCTATTCTTCATTTCATAAGCATTCTGACTCTTGACTCCTGAATTCTTACATTTTTATTTATAGCGGTATGCACGTGAATGAAATACATTATAGCTCCCTCATCGCTTGCGGTGAACCAGCGCTGTAGGCGACTGGTGAATCCGAAGGAGGAGGGGGTTGGGGGTTGGGTTCTTGTATCTCAATCAACCGAGAACCGCTATATGATTTCTTAGATAAAATTTTGCTGATATAGCAATCCTATTTGAGTTGAGAACTTATCGGTGATAGCGTAGCATGACGTAAGTCATGGGAAGGGAACTCTTAACAGAAGTGTTCATGAATCATTTAGGACTGCTATATGGATTTTTATTTTTTTAAAAACCCACTTTTAAAGTTGTATATTAACTGAGAGTTAGTGGGGATATGAGGGTAAACTTATTCCACTACCGCAGAGCCAAAACGATAGCCTTTACCATAAACTGTGTGAATCAGTGCAGATTCACTATTTACTTCAATTTTACGCCGCAACAGGCGAATTAAGGCAGCGATGACATTACTTCCTGGTTGTTCATCATCTTGCCACAAATGTTGCATAATCTGCCCATGAGTCAGCAGTTGTCCAGCGTGTTCCATAAAATATTGTAGTAGCTGGCTTTCTTTTTGTGATAGCTCAATAATTCTCCCTTGACGATAAGATATTTGGTTTTCTACATCTAGTTCTAAATCAGCTACTACTAAGCGTACTGATGAAGTGCTGTGTAACTCAACACCTGAGCGCCGCAACAAAGCACGGACTCTTGCTAGTAACTCCCGCAGTTCAAAGGGTTTCACTAAATAATCATCTGCACCAGCATCTAAACCTTGCACACGGTCATCTAGAGTATCTTTGGCTGTGAGAAATAGAACAGGGGTAGTTTTAGCTTGTTGGCGTAATTCCTGACAAATTTCCAACCCTGTTTTTCCTGGCAACATCCAATCTAAAATTAGTAAGTCATAAGTTCCTGCTTGTGCCAGTTGACTACCGCTTGTTCCATTATAAGCAGTATCTACAATATATCCTTCACGAGTTAAGATGCGGCTTAAGGGATCTGTGAGTTCAACTTCATCATCAACTAATAAAATTCTCATGCTGCTTGTGGTAAGCATATAATTAACCGCAAAGATAAAGACACCAAGAAAAAGAATGCTGACTGTTGCACTACCAAAAGGGGAATTACTTAAAAATAGCATCCGGCTGCTGCAATCTGTAGGATTAGATTTTAGTGCTTTTTTAGATTCTGGAAACCGCCAACTGCAAATTCCTGATGCTAGTGGACAAGCGAAAGGTCTGCTAGTACGGGCGCAGGATGTACCTGTTTATGTAGAATATGGTCAGGCGCAACTGGGTATTGTTGGTTACGATGTACTACAAGAAAAAAAACCGCAAGTTGCACAATTAGTGGATTTGCAATTTGGTTATTGTAGAATGTGTGTGGCGGTAAAAGCTTCTAGTTCCTACAAGTTGCCTGTAGATTTACCTGCTCATGGTCGAGTTGCTTCTAAATATGTCAATTGTGCGCGGGAATATTTTCAAGGTCTGGATTTGCCTATAGAAATAGTTCCTTTGTATGGTTCAGTAGAATTAGGACCAATTACGGGGATGTCTGAGGCGATTGTGGATATAGTATCTACAGGTAAGACTTTGCGCGAAAATGGTTTGGTAGAAATTGCAACTTTGTATGAAAGTACGGCCAGGTTAATTGTTCATCCTTTGAGTTATCGTCTGAATACGGGTGATTTGCATAAAGTGGTGGAACAGTTAAGAAAAGAAGTTTAACAGTTATTCAGTTATTAATCTTTTTGCTGTTATGACGGTTTTCGGTTGGATGCAATAGATATAGAGGGCGGGGGTTCCCCGCCCCTACAGGTGATAAAAAACTGTAACTTACTGATATAAAAACAGCGATAATATTTTTTACAAAATATCCTCCTCTAGGGCATTCTTGGCTATATGAGCAACGTACAATGAAACTGCAACTGTGGCTATTAAACCTGCGATTCTAACTACCCAATCTAAAGTAGGATTACCTGGTTGAGCTTCAGTGCCAATTAGTGCTAAGTTTCCAGCTAGGGAACCAATGTAAACATACATAATTGTTCCGGGAATCATACCTATAGAACCGATAATATAATCTTTGAGAGATACGCCGGTAATTCCCAAAGCGTAGTTTAATAAGTTGAAAGGAAATATTGGCGAAAGTCGCATTAATAAAACAATTTTTAATCCTTCTCTACCTACCGCTTGATCAATAGCAGCAAATTTTTTGTTATCGGCAATTTTCTGAGAAACCCAACCTCTAGCTAGATAACGTCCTACTATAAATGCTGCTGTTGCACCTATCGTTGCACCAATAAAAACATATATAGATCCCCAAATTACGCCAAAGACTATACCAGAACCTAATGTGAGAATTGAACCGGGTAAAAATGCAACTGTGGCAATAATATAAATGCCAATAAAGGCTATTGCCCCCACTGTCCCCAAATTATCAATCCACTGTAAGGCATTGCGTAAAATTTCTTGAGGATTAAAAGAAGATGAATTAATAGATTCTTGTGCTAAGGCCAAGTCTGTATGTAATAAGCCAGCTATGCTAAATGCGAATAAAGTAAAAGTACACAGCTTTGCTAATTTCTGCAAGTTTTTGTTAATGATCAAGGTTTTTGTGGAAATTCGATTATTCATAATTTAAAAGTGCTTGGGAATGTAGGTTATTTTTATTTAGAGACTGCCAACGAAAAAAATATCCCAAAATTTCTTGTGGTGCAGGCATCCTTGGATTGATCCTGCCGAAGTCTTGCCTGCTAAGAATGGAAGGACGGGCAGGACTTGTACTGAGCTTGTCGAAGTATGCCCATCCCACAACAAGATTAGGTCATCTTTTTTGTGGAGTTCTCTTAGCTATTTGGTTGGTAATTTAGGGGGTGCAGATTCCCAACTTGTCTGAGAGTTATTTTCGATTATTGACACACTTTGATTGAGAGCTTTTTGAGCAATTTTTGTTATGTAATAAGTCATGCTGATTGTAGCAATTAGACCAATTACTTGCATTACCCATTGCCAAATTTGCGTTTCTGGATTGGTTGGTTGATTGGGTGTGTTAATCATCGCAATATTACCAGCTATTGAGCCAATGTAAACGTACATTACAGTACCAGGAATTATGCCAAGTGAACCGAATATGTAGTCTTTGAGGGAGACTTTTGTTACCCCAAAAGCATAATTTAATAAATTGAAAGGAAAGATGGGAGAAAGCCGAGTTAGTAAAACGATTTTCCATCCTTCTTTAGCAACTGCTAAATCAATGGCTTTAAATTTAGGATATTTTTCAAGCTGTCGGCAGATATAGTCTTGTGATAGATAACGTCCAATGGCAAAAGCTAGAATAGATCCGATAAGTGCGGCTATTAATACATATATAGACCCCCAAAATAGGCCAAATAAGTAACCACCTTTGAGGGTTAGTAGGGAACCAGGAATAAACAGCAAGGTTGCCAAATTGTAGATAATGATAAATGTAATTGGTCCAAAAATGCCTAATTTTTGTACCCAAGTTACTGAAATTTGTAAAAGTTCCTGAAAATTAATCAATTTAGTAGCAATAATCAGGGTGGCAATTAGGCAACTTAATAATAATAGTTGTAATTTGCTATTTAATCTGGATTTATGCTTTGGCATTATGGGATTAATACGATTTTTACCAATTATCATCTCCTAAAATACGCTCTTTAAATGAGAAAGAGATTAAATTCTCCTGAATTTTTCCCAACGATACAATTTACGGATGCGTTCTGGTGAAATACCGAGTAGATAGGCAAAGATGATAATTTGGTTAAGGAAGGTGGTGATGAAAATTCCTTTTTTTAACCATCTGCGGGAGGATGTAATTACAGGTATGGAAATAATAGAGATTTTACCCTGATGTTTTAACCTGCGGATGAGTTCAAAGTCTTCCATAATTGGCAATTCAGGAAAGTTACCAATTTTTGCAAATGCTACTTGAGTTAAAAAAATTGCTTGATCACCATAAGGCATTTGCCAAAAGCGCGATCGCACTTCCACTCCCCATTCTACCAGTCGCAAACCCCAATGCGGTGCATCTATCTGCAATGCAAAAGCACCAGCTATAATCCCCGGTTGTTGTAAGATGGTGCGAATCATGTCATCAAACCCAGGTGGTAAACGGGTATCAGCATGGAGAAAGAGGAGAATTTCACCAGTAGCGACTGCTGCACCGATATTCATTTGTATAGCGCGTCCAGGTTGAGAGGAGATGATAGTTGCACCTAATGATTGTGCGATCGCTGTTGTACGATCTTGAGAACCACCATCGACGATAATTATTTCTATATTTGTACTGGGTTGGGTACTAGCGATCGCATTTTTGATATTTTCCGCTTCATTCAAAGTCGGAATGATGATAGAAATTCTCGCATGATCAAGATTTTGAATCATAGTTGATGTGATTTCGGGTTTTTATGATTTGGTTTACCTTCAGGGTATTCTCTGTCAAATATCAGTAAGATACATATTTTCACGACTTTTGTCGTCATGATCATGACTTCTGTAGCCATTACAGGATTGATTTATCATGCTGTCAGCCGTTCACATACATAAGTAAATGGGAATGGATTAACTATCATCTCTCTATATGGAGAAAATATACGTAATTTTCCGTAATTTGTTTTCATGGAAATTGACCACTATCTATTTTGATCGAGTTTTCAAGACACCCCTATACTGCACAGAATTTTACACGTATAAATTTCAATTTAGTTAGAAAAAGCTTGCTGGGCAAAGCTTAAAGGTTTTTCTTTACCCCTTTTTCTACGTTGTTTAGTATTTTCAATCACCCTAGAGCAACTTTATGTTGCCTTCAAACAAGCTCTGTTTATTTAAAGAGATGACAAAAATGCTACTTTATCTATTTGATATTTTTTCAATTGGTTGTAAGGTGGAATACATCGGGACAAACAAACGAAAAGTTAAAAAAACAACTAAGGAAACCGACTTAAATGAAATCTAAATTCTCTACTCTACTAGCTTCTGCATTATTAGCAACCGGAATTGTTTATACTTCAATCGCTGCACCAGCATATGCTGGCAACGGTAACGGTGGTGGCGGCGGCGGTAACGGTGGTGGCGGCAACGGTAACGGTGGTGGTGGCGGTGGCAACAATAATGGTGGTAGCGGCACTAGCATTGCTGACGGCAGTCTAACTGGTCTTGCTTGTAATAATTCAGATGTTAAGTTTGGCGCACTGAGTGCTACAGCTTGCGAGGGTGCATTTGAAGGTAATGATACAGGCAATGGAGGTACTTTATTGAGTAAATTAAATAATAATTTGTTTAGTAGCGAAATTGGTACTGGCGTAAAATGGACTTTGGCTGGCAAATCAGATGATAGTGCCAGTGATGCTTTTACCGCAGGCAGCTCTGCCATTGGTGATTTGACATTGGCAGGAAACTTGACAAGCTTTTTAGGCAAGACATTTGTCGTGAGTCTGAAAGCTAGTACCAGTTATAGTGCCTATCTCTTTGAAAATTTCCAAGGTACAACTTTAGAGGCAGCATATAATACCATTGGTGTTTCTCAGAATGGCGGAGGAACCGCTCAAGGTTTATCTCACGCTTCATTGTTTCTTTCTAATATCAAACCTCAAGAGCCTCCTGTTACCGAAGTTCCCGAACCAGCGTCTTTAGTAGGTTTAGGTTTAGTAGCTAGTGGTATGGTAATGGCTCGTCGTCGTCGCACCCTTAGTAATTAATACTCCATAACATTTGATGGCTTACATTCAAGATTATTCAAACTTGTATGTAGCCTAAAATTCCCAAGTCGTCTCAGGATAAGACCTGTAGCGGCTTATTTTATTTGGTGATGAAAATTCTTCTTTCTATAATGAACTATGTTTACGTAGCGTCTCGAAGGGAAGAAAAGAAGGTTTCAGAGAGTTTTTGCATAAGTCCTGGAATTATTTGCAGTAAGCTATTTTAGTGCGTTTCTTCAAAATCTAGAATGGCTACTATTAACGACAACTACTTGAAACTCAAGGCTGGCTACCTGTTCCCAGAAATTGCCCGTCGGGTGAATGCTTTCGCCCAAGCTAACCCAGATGCTAAAATTATCAGATTGGGAATTGGTGATGTAACTGAACCCTTGCCAGAAGCTTGCCGGATTGCAATGATTAAAGCAGTGGAAGAAATGAGCGATCGCTCTACTTTCAAAGGATATGGCCCAGAACAAGGTTATGCTTGGTTAAGGGAAAAAATCGCCATCCAAGACTTCCAAGCACGAGGTGCAGCAATAGAAGCTGATGAAATCTTCATTTCTGACGGTTCCAAGTGCGACTCAGGCAATATTTTAGAAATTTTTGGCAAAAATAACGTTATCGCTGTTACTGACCCTGTATATCCCGTTTACGTAGATACCAACGTGATGGCGGGTAACACTGGAGACGCTAATGAAAAAGGCGAATTTGAGGGTTTAGTTTATTTACCTGTCACCGCAGATAACAACTTTACAGCAGAAATTCCTGCCCAGAAAGTAGATTTAATTTATCTCTGCTTTCCCAACAACCCCACCGGTGCAACTGCTACCAAAGAACATTTACAAGCGTGGGTAAACTACGCGAAAGCCAACGGTTCTATCATTTTCTTTGATGCTGCTTACGAAGCCTACATTACAAATCCTGCCCTTCCCCATTCTATCTATGAAATTGAAGGTGCTAGAGATTGTGCAATTGAGTTTCGTTCTTTCTCCAAAAATGCAGGTTTCACCGGCACACGTTGCGCTTTAACCGTTGTTCCTAAAAACCTCACTGCTAAAGCCGCAGACGGTTCCGACGTAGAACTATGGAAACTATGGAACCGTCGTCAATCTACCAAATTTAACGGCGTTTCTTACATTGTCCAAAGAGGTGCAGAAGCGGTTTATTCAGAAGCAGGACAAGCGCAAATCAAAGCTTTGGTAAGTTTCTATTTAGAAAACGCTAAAATTATCCGTGAACAACTCACCAACGCAGGTTTATCAGTTTATGGGGGTGTAAATGCACCTTATGTGTGGGTGAAAACTCCTAATGGTTTATCTAGTTGGGAATTTTTTGATAAGCTATTGCAAACCGTTAACGTTGTAGGAACACCAGGTTCAGGTTTTGGTGCTGCTGGTGAAGGTTATTTCCGTATTTCTGCATTTAATAGTCGGGAAAATGTGGAAGAAGCAATGAAGCGGATAACTGAGAAGTTTAAGCTTTAGTAAATTTTGGTGGGCGATGCCCACCCTATTTTTGTTAGACTTGATCTATGAGTAAATTAATTTAGAGGCGAATTTATATGAAATTGATAATCAAAAATTTGGGACCTATTAAAAATAATACTCAAGCAATTGACTTATCCAAAGATTTTTTTGTGTTTGTTGGACGCAATAACAGTGGTAAAAGCTATGTCGCTCAATTATTATGGGCAATTTTCAATCAAGATATAATTCATAAATTTGCACGTAATAATTTAGATATTATTGATAATCAATTTATTAAAAATGTCAACTGTGTAGAAGTGAATTCCGAATTGCTGGGACAAATTTTGGATAGATATAGTTTGTTTTTGCAAAAAGAAACAAAAAAAGAGATATTTAATACAGGTAAGCAGTCAAAAATATTAAATAATGTTGAGATTAATTTTGTTTATGAAATATCTGAATTAAAGGAGCAACCAGTTAAAGTAGTTGTCAAAATAGGACATGATGAAGAGGATACATTAGAGTATATAGAAGTTAAGAAAGATCAAGGTAATTTAATATATAGATTTGAAGAAAAACAATTACCAGAAAGTATTAAAGAAATAATTCCTAAAAAATATTTAGACAGAGATTTAAAGGATGAAAAAAAATTTCTCCTAATTTCGACAATAATTAGAACAATGTTGAAACATCAGCATGAGACTTTTTTCTTACCTGCTAGTCGAATTTTCTTTCCTACATTCTATCGTTATATTTATGAAGTTGATAGAAAGCAACGTGAACAAGATATCAAAAAACTTGTAGATTTATTGGAAAATCCTCGTAAAAAAGGTAAGATTAAATTAGACGATTTTGAAGAATTAGATGTTTTTAAAAGAAAATATACAGAACCCATGAATCAGGTTTTTGAAAAACTTTTTTCTCTTAATCTTGAAGAAAGCATTCAAGGACATTATATCAATCTTGTTCAACAGTTACAAAAAATTATTGGAGGGCAAATAAAACCTATTAGTTTAAAAGGAATTAGTCCTATAGAATTTTATTTTCAAATTAATTCAATTGATGAACCTTTGCCGATGTATTTAGCTTCTTCATCTGTTAATCAATTAACACTTATTTATTTATATTTAAAATATTGGGCATCAGAAAAAGACAATTTTTTAATGATAGATGAACCAGAAGTAAATTTACATCCAGAAAATCAGATTAAACTCTTAAATATATTAATCCAGTTTATTCAAAGTCAAACAGGAAATAAAGTATTAATCACAACCCATAGTTCAATTTTAGCCAATGCTATTAATAATAATATATATTTGGATGTTCTGAAAAATCAGTATGGTGTTGAGGTGGAAAAAATTATTGAAGATAATCAATTAAAATATGTTGATTCATCTGTATCTATAGCAAAGGAAAAGGTGGGTGTTTATTTCTTCACAGGTGATAAAATTATCGACTATGAAAGCAGTGATTATGGTATCTATTTTAGAAACTTTAGAGAAGTTGAAAATAATTTAGATAAATCGCTTCGCATTCTGACAGATTATATTTACCGTCAGGAAGATAAGGTTGAAGATGAGTAAAAGCCAGAAAAATAAGTATTTTTTAAATAATCCCAACAATAAAAATGTTCCTTTACTCAGGGATGAATTGCACAAAGCTTTATCTCAACAAGAATTTATTCTTGAAATTCCTGTGACTGAAGATGAAATAATTGAAATTACTGAAAAAAATGCTAATGCAAAATTGAAAAAGGTATCTATTCAGGAATTAAACTATGTTGATGAGAAGTCCCAAGTAGAAAGAATTTGGAAAATTAACTTAGAAAAAGATATACGCGGTATCTCAACTAGCAGCAAAACTACGGAATGCGCTATTTTAGTTTTACAAAAGTATGAAAGTAGTTATAGATTAAATATTATTTTAATTGAGTTAAAATCTAGCATAGACAACAAAGAATTAGAGAAAATTGAAGAAAAGTTTAGTTCTGCAATGTCGAGAGTATGTATGTTACTCGTTCTCAATAATCACTTAAATCTCAAGCAAGGTTATAATGAAGAAGAAATATATGTAGATTTTAAAGGAATTTTATTTTATAAAACATTCTCTGAAAAAAGGAAGTTTGAAGCACATAGGGATAGCCAATTATATCTAATTTTAAATAATTATAATAAATCAGGTATATTAACTTGTCAGACAATTTTAACAGATCAAGATAAAATCAAAGTTCAGTGTTTTTGTCATCAAGATAATGATTTAGAAACAGAAATAAGGAGAAATTTAAAAGACTTGTTATATCAATAATTTCAGAATAACCACGCAATGACACTCTACTTGAAATTTTTTTAGGCATTAGATTCACCGAGGATTTGACTTAAATTACCGATAAAAGGAATAGCACCATATCTGCCTTTGATGTAGTCACTTTCAAATACAACAAGTATTGCAATGCGTCAAACTTCTAAATTGGTTATTGTCAACGGATTTTTGATATCTGACGCACCTACAAAAGATATTCAATGTGACAATTGCGTAATCCCTAATCAAGTGTGACACGCTTTAGTTCTACTTTTAGCCCACATTCCGCACCCTGGGGTGTCACATAGTATTATCACTTGATTTTCTCTTGTTTTTCGGATACAAATTATGCTTTCCCAGCATCATGCATCCGTTAATTCTTTGAGGCTTGGTATATAATACGGCTTTATATCATCATAAAAAACAGTAAAAACCGATTGTGACAGTTGAGGGTGCGGAAGATCGGTTTAGTTTTTCGGGGCTTCGGTTGGAGTTTCGGTGGGAGTTGCTGTTGGGGTTTCGGTTGGGTTTGCTGTCGGAGTTTCGGTGGGAGTTGCAGTTGGTTCTGGTGGTGTCGGAGTTTCTGCTGTCAGAGTCAGTTGATAATCTAATGGTTTCGTGGCTGTGGAAACAACTACAAATTCATAAAATCCTGTTTCTGGTAATGTTTTAGAAACTGTACGTTGTTGAGAATCTTCTAAAAATGTCACTTTCCCAGAAGGAGAATAAATTGATAGCAAAATTTGGGAATTTGCTTCTAGTTCAACTTCCATATTTTGTTCTTTAGCCAGTCCAGCGATAAATACTTTACCCCTACCAGGTTGCAGAGTTCCGCTAACTGTTTTACTGATACCACCTTCAGGAAAAACTATTCTTTGAAGTGCGCTATTTGAGAGGATAGCATTAAGTTGATCATTGACAAAACCATACCAAACTTGGCCAATGGGTTGTTTGAGAAAATCTTTACCCTTCTGTTCAGGAAATTTATTTAAAAAAGCGGCATCACCTAAATCATATAAAGAACGACTACCAACGTTGACTTTATTAACTTCGACTTTCCAGCGATCGCGTTCTGAAGGAGTGTAATTTCCTAGCTGACGACGAGCGTTAGAAGTGAGTCCTGAGAGCTTTTCTAGGACTTCTGCGGCGGTTTTATCCCATTCTGAGCGCAAACTTTCATCTTCTGGACTATCGCTCAGGGTACGCCCTTTTAAGCTGGGGTTCTTTTCCCAAAAAACTTGATTAATTAAACTTACATAAAAGCCATTATTTATATCTAACTGTTCCCGGAGATTATTTAATTTTTGTTTGCGTGCTTTTTCCGCTGGAGAATAATTATCTGAAGGTTCTGGGGTTGGACTTTCGCTAGGGGTAGGACTAGATGTAATTAAAGGGTCGCTTCCTGCTAGATTCCTTGTCCGGTTATTGATTCCCCACCACAGTAGACCGATACTGGCTGATAAAGCTAAGGTAACGATGAAGATGTTTGTTGGAGTCCAAACGCTTGGGGGTTGAGGAATGGGTGTATTGACAGGTTGAGGTACTGGGTTTTTGGGGGAAGAGGGAGACGATACAGCGACAGTTGCAGAGGTGGGAACGTAAGCAGGAACTGGTGGGTTGGTATGATGTGGTAGTTCTGTGGGGGGATAGTTTGTTGGTTGGGGGTTGAGTGCGTCTAAAACTTGACGGGCTGTTTGATAGCGATCGCTCACGTTTGACGATAACATTTTATCTAGTATCTGTCCTAGCATGGGACTGAGGCTTACTTCTCGTCGCCATTGCCAACTAAAATCATAATTATCAATTAATTCTTGGGGTTGTTTACCTGTCAGTAAAACTAACACCGTGACAGCTAAAGCATATAAGTCACTGTGGGGAGACACCACACCGGTTTGCATTTGTTCTGGGGGTGCAAATCCTATTTTCCCTAATAAGGTTGCTGCTGGGGGAGATGTCATAGCACCGCTTTGGTAATATTGAGAAGCGACCGTTGCGGCTACTTGTTTGACACCACCAAAATCAATTAATACGGGTAATTGATCAACAGTGCGAAGCATTAAGTTATCAGGAGAAATATCACGATGAATGACACCGACAGAGTGGATGTATTCCAGTACTGGTAGAAGTTGCTGTAATAGCTGACGTACTTCTGTTTCTGTAAATCGTAAACCTTGCTGTTTGCGGTTATTTAATAAAGTATTATAAGTGTCGCCATCTACATGATCTTGCACCAAAAACAGGTATTCTTTCCCTACTAAGTTGATGCGTAACAGTTCCCGGAAGCGGGGAATTTGGGGATGCTGTAGGTTATAAAGAACACTTGCCTCTCTCTGAAAGAGTTCTGCTGCCTTTTGGACAACGTAGGGAGTTTGAACTTGGGGAGAGAATTCTTTTAAAACGCAAGGTTCCCGAAAGCGGTTGATATCTTCAGCTAAATAAGTACGTCCAAACCCTCCTTGTCCGAGTTGACGTACAATGACATAGCGATCGCCTAAAGTTTGTCCTGCTTGAATACCATTGCTACCAGAAGTTGTAGGGATCTCCGACATTTTCTCCCCACATTGGAGACAAAACTTACTACCCGACGGATTTTGATGACCTTGAGAACAATAAATATTAGTCATTGGTAATTCGTAATTCGTAATATTTCCTTCGGAAACGCTGCGCGAACGTAATTCGTAATTGAGAAAACAGGTTATTACTCATTACCCAGTCCCCAGTCCCTAATCACCTGTTCCCTACTTTATCAGATGCGATCGCATACCAAATTTGTAAAAAGGTTTGCTGATTTAGTTTCCCACGCACTTGACCAGGAAACAACGGGTCAAATTTTTGATATGTATCTGATCTCAGTTGTTCAATAGTTTTATATTTACCCAATTTACCTGACTGTGCTAGTTGCCCCCAAGTTTCGTAATCTTGTCTAGTATAACTTCCCAGTTTCCTGCGGGCTGAAACACTGAGATTTGCACGTTCTATTTTATTCAACAATTCCTCCGCAACGCCATACCATTGTTCACGTAATGCTGCATCTTCTGGTTTGTCGGTGAGGGTACGTCCTCTTAATTCTGGTTTGCTAGTATAAAATATCTCGTCTACAGTTCGTGTAAAAAATCCTGAAGGAATTTCTAGCTGTTGACGACGATTAGAAATTTTTTCCAGACTGGGAGTTGTTTGTTTATCACTAACGGGTTGAGTGTTTGGTTTTCCTCCTAAGGGTATTTGTGGAAGTGAAATTGTCGGAACTGTAATAGATGTGACTGAACGATAGACAAAATTTCCTGCTGCAAAAACCCCCGCACCAGTTAAAACAATGGCACTGGTTCCCAAAAAGCTGACAGCAAAAGGACGCAGCCATACTGGCATGGGTATCTGTTGAACAGCAAGTTGAGTCCGACTATGAAATTTACTGCCGATAGCTCTAACACTTTTTATACCTGGTGCAGCTACCATTGTTTTCAATTTAGTCATGTAGACATTTTGGCTATTAACAGTCGGTGGAATGGTATTTGCTGTTTGGATAAAAGATGATGCAGGTAAGTCTTTGAGAACTTGTTCAGCTTTTTGATAGCGATCGCTCGGCTTATATGCCAACATCTTTTTTAAGACAGCTTCTAATTTGGGACTTACCTTAATTTCCTTTCCCCAATACCAATTCCCGTTATAGCTATCGTAAAGTGATTGCGGTTCCTTCCCAGTAATTAACACCAAAGCCGTCACTGCTAAAGAGTATAAATCACTACTCCTAAATACCTTGCCTTGAATTAACTGTTCTTCAGGTGCGTAACCTTTTTTACCCAACAAAGTCCCATTACCTCCCAACTGAGTCTGCCAAAAACCCTGAGAAGCTGGTAATTGTTTCACCCCACCAAAATCAATCAAAACGGGTAAATTATCACTTTGGCGTAAAATTAAATTATCTGGTGAGATATCCCGGTGAACAATATCTAGAGAATGAATATAAGTCAGCACAGGGAGAATATTGTGCAGGAGGTTAACAACTTCCTCCTCACTAAAAGATTTTCCCTGACTTTGACGATGTTCAAATAATTGGTAATAATTTGCACCCTCAACATAATCTTGGACTAAAAAGAAAAAATCCTTAGTGCCAATCTTTGCTTGTAACGAAGCGTGAAAACGCGGTATTTGGGGATGTTGGATTTTTTTGAGGACACTTGCTTCCCGTTCAAATAGTTCTTTGGCTTTTTGTAAATCCTGCGGTTTCACAATTTGGGGTGCAAATTCCTTTAAAACACACGTTTGGCGCGATTTTTGCCTATCAATCGCCAAATAGCTTCTGCCAAAACCACCTTGTCCCAATATACGCGCAATTTCATAGCGATTATCTATCACCTGTCCTACTGTTAAAGGTAATGCTTCCCCACAGTTAGTACAAAAACTGTGACTATCATTATTTGCGTGTTTTTTACTACAATATACCAGCATGGTACGGGAGGATGAATTAACCAATTTTAGATTTGGGATTTTAGATTGTATCACCTGGAAACAATATGACATAGACAAGGCTGAAATTTCTACCTTTCCTCTTTCCCAGCAAGTCAATATTTCCAGATATTCATTGATGGCTACAACAGGTAAAAAGCAATTTACGCAGATTTGTTGTAGAAATATTCAAAGCCGTTTAAATACTTCGATAATTTTACAAAAACTATTGGAAATCTCGTTTCCTAGAGAGCCAGTCCACTAAAGATTGACAAACATTAAATTATGTTTAATTCAGTAAAAATACTGCTTTACAGATATATACTGAGGTCTAGTTTTGTGCAAAGGCTACGGCAGGGCGGTATGCCATACCTACGGCGTACCTCTCCGGGGAAGCAAGCTATGCGGAGCGTCTCAAAGAGAGCGAAGCGATCGCATTTTATCTTCAGCCTAAAGTTTAATTTACACAATACCCATAACCTTATTCACACACCGAAATTATGAACCCTACTATCTCTTGGACAAAGCTTTTGGGAACCAGCAGTGAGGAAAAAGCCTATGCCCTAACCACAGGCAGCGACGGTGCTATCTATATCAGTGGTTATACTTATGGCAACCTGGATGGACTGACCAATAGCGGTACTTATGATGGCTTTATAACCAAGTACAATACCGACGGCAGCAAAGCCTGGACTCAGCTCTTGGGAACCAGTGGTCAGGACATTGCCTATGCCCTAACCACAGGCAGCGACGGTGCTATCTATGTTAGTGGAAATACTGAAGGCAACCTGGATGGACAGACGAATAGCGGTGGAATGGATGGCTTTATAACCAAGTACAATACCGATGGCAGCAAAGCCTGGACTAAGCTCTTCGGAACCGGCTACAACGAACCCACAGCCATGACCACAGGCAGCGACGGTGCTATCTATGTCAGTGGAAGTACGAATAGCTATGGCTGGGATGGCTTTATCACGAAGTACAATACCGATGGCAGCCAAGCCTGGACTCAGTTGTTGGGAAGCAGTGGTTACGACATTGCCTTTGCCCTGACCACAGGCAGCGACGGTGCTATCTATGTCAGTGGCATTACTAATAGCAACCTGGATGGACAGACCAATAGCGGTGGTTATGATGGCTTTATCACCAAGTACAATACCGATGGCAGTAAAGCCTGGACTCAGTTGTTGGGAAGCAGTGGTTACGACATTGCCAAAGCCCTGACAACAGGCAGCGACGGTGCTATCTATGTCAGTGGTTTTACTAATGGCAACCTGGATGGACAAACCAATAGCGGTGGCTATGATGCCTTTATCACCAAGTACAATACCGATGGCAGCAAAGCCTGGACTCAGTTGTTGGGAACCAGCGGTTACGAGGAAGCCAATGCCCTGACCACGGGCAGCGACGGTGCTATCTATGTCAGTGGTATTACTACTAGCAACCTGGATGGACAGACCTATAGCGGTACTGGTGAGGCTGATGCCTTTATCACCAAATACAATCCTGATGGTACCAAAGCCTGGACTAAGCTCTTGGGAACCAGCGATTACGACTATGCTAATGCCCTAACCACAGGCAGCGACGGTGCTATATATGTCAGTGGTTTTACTGGTGGAAACCTGGGTGGACAGACGAATAGTGGTGGAATGGATGCCTTTATCACCAAGTTAATTGATGTTGCTGAAAATGTTAACGACACCTTAACTACCACACCGCAACAAGATATTATTGACGTGCAAGGTGGAGACGACATAATTACCAGCACTTTTGCTAATTTACAACAAGATGACACAATTAACGGTGGTTTTGGCACAGATACTTTAATTATTACCGGGGGAACAGTTAATGACAGCATTGCCATTGATGTCAATAACACCACCAATCAATTAGATATTCCTGGAACAACGGTACTCGGATTTGAACGCTTTGATTTAAACAGCTTTGTTGGTACAATCAACTTTATTGGCACTGCTGGTAATGATTGGATTAAAGCAGGTGCGGGAAATGATGATTTAGGTGGTGGAGATGGAAATGACTATTTGAACGGGGGAACTGGTGCAGATTTCTTAATTGGTGGAGCCGGCAATGATACCTTTGTAGTAGACAATATTGGCGATATCATTGGTGAAAGTCTTAATTCGGGAATTGATACTGTTGAATCCTCTATCACTTGGACATTAAAAACCAACTTAGAAAATTTAACCCTCATCGGTATAGCCAACGTCAACGGTACAGGAAATAAACTCAATAATATCATCATTGGCAATATTGGTAATAATGTTCTCAATGGTGGTGCTGGTGCGGATACTCTAATTGGTGGACTTGGTAACGATTCATATTATGTGGATAATGCCGGAGATAGCATTACAGAATTATTGAACCAAGGAACAGACAAGGTTTTCAGCACTATCAATTACACATTGGGGGATAACCTAGAAAACCTGACTTTACAAGGAACAACTGCAATTAACGGTACAGGTAATGGTTTGAATAATAACATTACAGGCAATACAGCAGATAACCTTCTTACAGGTGGTGCGGGTAATGATATTCTCACAGGTAATGCAGGTGCAGATACCTTAATTGGTGGGTCGGGTAACGATAAATTGTATTTAGGTTTAAACGATAATGCAGTGGATATCGTTAACTATGTTTTGAATGATGGTATGGATACAATTTATCAGTTTGTCCGGGGTGCGGGTGGTGATAAACTCAATTTCTCCAACATTGCTAATATTGATGTAGTGACATCAGGTACTTCTACCAAACTGCAACTGGGTGATGGCATTGTTGGTAATACAGGTTTTGGTACAGGTCTGTTATTGGTAACATTATCCGGTACATCTGGTTTTACTTCTGGTGATGTGAATGTTAATCTGTTTGGTGGCAATTTCTTGTTTAGTTAACTTTGTAGATACCCATAGTTCCCCAGCTTATCAAAAAAGCTGGGGATATTTTTCTTGTGCCAAAATAGGCTTCAATTGCTACATTGAGAATTGCTCAAAATATTGATTAACAAAATGCTTATCCAGCAAGGGTTACAGCCTTAGTGCGATCGCTCGCTGTAGGTTGAGTTGAAGTATGAAACCCAACAGCTTCTCGAATAATAAACATCCTAAGCATCCTGTCAAATATTAATCCCAAGGACTAAAAACATTAACAGATGAGAAACCAAATCTCTTCCCTACTGCTATGAAGCCTATTGAAACTTTCTATGGCTCACCAAGGAAGTCTCTTTTGCCAATTTCTACACCGCAGTGTCTGAGAATGTTATACGTTGTTGTGACATGGAAATAAAGGTTTGGTAAAATAAAATACAGGAGATATGGCATTCCTTGAAAAGAAAGAGTGTTACCACCCACCTCTAGGGTAATTGCTTTCTCCTCTGAACCGTCGATTTGCTCAGGTTTAAATGTATTTAAATGAGAGATAGTTTTCTGAACACGGTCAATCAGTTGAGGGAATGTAGTTTCAGTATCCTCAAATTTAGGTGCTTCTGTTCCTGCTAGTCTGGCAAGACCTCTGTTTACTATATCGGTGGCAATTTGTACTTGTTTTGATAATGGAAACATATCTGGATATAGACGACTATTAATCAAAACAGCAGGATCTATTTTTTTGGTTTCTGCATATTTAGCACCTTTTTCAAGAATACCTATCAGGTTATTCAGTGAGTGAATAGATACGGGTATTGAAGCTTTGTACATGGAAATGGTCATTGATATTTCTCCAGAAAGAGTTCAAACAAGTTCGATATGTCCCATCTAATCTTAAAGGATTAATTAAGAGTAGGTAAAAAGCTAATATTTATTATGGGAGTTTCCAAATTCTAATTGTCCCATCCTCGCTACTACTAGCTAGAATTTTTTGATCAGGACTGATAGCAATTGCCTCTACCGGAGTTGAATCACCTCTGATAGTAGAAATTAGTTCCCCAGTTCGCCAATTCCAGAATTTTATTTTGCCATTAAAATTGCCGGTAATCATGGTTTTTCCATCTGGAGTCAGGATAATTGAATTAATCGAATCTGTATTCTGACTGAAATCGCGCAACAATTTACCTGTACTCAATTCCCAAAGCTTGATAGTGTTGATGGCACTATCTTTATCCACAAGCTGACCAAAACTCCCACTAATCAAAATTTTGTTATCTAAACTGATAGCCAATGCACCAATACCCGGTGGATGATTCATACTGTGCAAGAGTTTTCCAGTATGCAGATTCCACAGTTTAATCTCTTCTGTGGCTGCTCCACCACTACCACTGACAAGAATTTGACCATTGGGACTAATGGCAACACGACTAATATAATCTGAATGTCCTACAAGAGTATGGAGTAGTATTCCGGTTTGTAAATTCCAAACCTGGATTTGACGGTCATCACTACCACTGACAAGTGTTTTGCCATCAGCACTGATAGCGACTGTTTCTACTGGCAGTGAATGTCCCCCGATAGTTAAAAGTAGTTTTTTTGTAGACAGATTCCAAACCTTGACGGTATGATCAATATCTCCACTGACGAGAATCTGACTGTTTGCTGCACCCATAGCAATGGAGGTAATTCCTTCTGATTTTTCTGTCAGAGTATTCAGAAGTTTACCAGTTTGCAAGTTCCAAATTTTGATGCTTCCTGACCGGCTACCACCAATTAATTTTTTGCCATCAGAGCTAATCATAATTGCTGGAACTCTTTCCGACTCTTTTAATGTAAAAATTGGTTGACTACTTTGGCTCAAGTGAGTTGTTGAACGAGGAGTCGTAGGCATCAATGAGTTGGAGGGAAGGCAAGGAATAGTCAGGCTGAAAGTGGCTGCTGTCAAAATTCTCCAGGAGATTAGATTCATAGGTGAATAGCACGCTAAAAAATTGCATTTATAGATAAAATACTGAGAAAGAGCGACCAGATTTTTTCCACGCACAAGCCTTATGAAACCCCAAACACCACCGCAAAGGGCAATTCTGGGATTAGAAAGTTTTATATCGACTCCCTTAGCAGAGAAACTAGAACAGCATCTTAACATTGACTCTCAAGAAATAGCTTTGACATTATTTCAAGATGTCGCTGCCAGTGTACCCGCTTACCAGGCTTTTTTAACAGAACAAGGCATCAACCCTAGAGATATTCAAACATTAGAAGATTTCCAGAAATTACCAAAAATTAATAAAGAAAATTATATTTCTCGTTATCCTTTGCCCCAATTGTGTAATAATGGAAAATTAGGAAGCTGTGATATGATCGCAGCTTCCTCTGGCTCAACAGGTAAACCTACATTTTGGCCGCGCTTCCTTACCGATGAACTAGAAATAGCCACAAGATTTGAACAGATATTTCACGATAGTTTTCATGCAGATAATAAACAGACATTAGCTGTAATTTGTTTCACCTTGGGAACATGGGTGGGGGGAATGTTCACCACCAATTGCTGCCGATATCTTGCTTGTAAAGGTTATCCTATCACAGTCATTACACCAGGCAACAACAAAACCGAAATATTGCGAATTGTCCAGGAACTTGGTAATAACTTTGAACAAGTTGTCTTATTAGGATATCCACCATTTCTTAAAGATGTAATTGATAGTGGTATTGCCAATAATGTGCAGTGGGGGCAATATCAAATTAAACTAGTGATGGCTGGAGAAGTATTTAGTGAAGAATGGCGTAACCTAGTTGGTGAAAGAGTAAATTCTCAAAATCCCTGTTATGATTTTGCTTCCATGTATGGAACAGCAGACGCAGGAGTTTTAGGTAACGAAACACCTTTAAGTATTTGCATTCGGCGGTTTTTAGCAGCAAATCCTCAAGCAGCTAAAGCATTATTTGGTGAATCTCGTTTACCGACATTAGTACAATATGATCCTTGTAGTCGCTTCTTTGAAGTTGAAAATGGGAATTTGCTATTTTCTGGTAAAAATGGCATTCCTTTAATTAGATATAATATCTTAGACCAAGGTGGTTTAATCAGTTATGAAGAGATGCTAAAATTTTTAGCGAAATGGGATTTTAACCCCCTTGCAGAATTACAGCAAAATCGAGGAATTCATCAATTACCGTTTGTTTACGTTTTTGGACGTTCTAATTTTACAGTTTCTTATTTTGGTGCAAATATTTACCCAGAAAATGTGACAGTCGGTTTAGAACAACCAATAATTAGAGAATGGGTAACAGGTAAATTTGTTTTACAGGTAAAAGAAGACTCAGACAAAAATCGCTTTTTATCTGTAGTTGTGGAATTAGCATCGGGTGTAGAAAGTAGTGAAGAAAAAAGTAATACTATCACTGCTTCCATTCTTTCTCAACTCTTACGTTTAAATAGTGAATTTGCGAATTATGTTCCCCCAGAATATCAAACACCACAAGTAGAATTAAAACCTACTGGTGATATTGAGTATTTCCCTGTGGGTGTCAAACATAGATATACACGAAAATAGGATTTAGGGTGCATCATCACTAAAGACGTTGAATAACAACGTCTCTAGAGTATGATTTATTTTGCAAAAGGTCTAATGATGTCGTCTATTGTTTCTATAGTAACGACATCTGTAATACCTGCCATGATAATATCTGTAACGATTTCTGCCAGTACAAGTCCGATAACGTCTGACTTGCGTATGTGTGTGACGACGATAACTATTATGTGCAGAAGCATCTTCCACAATACCCAACACTGACATAGACGCTATCAAGGTAGCGAGAACAACAGATGCAATACGTTTCATAGGTATATTTTGAAGAGTCAGTAATTATTTCTACGAGCGTAGGAAGTTGACGAAGCGGAGATTCCAATCAAGCTTTAAATAGATATTATCACCAAAAATTATTCGTGAATAAAAAGATTTTTATCATAAAATCTCCTCATGCTGATCGGAGTTGTAAATTTCTGCTAGATGCCTTGTTATTGCTGGCAAAAAGCTGAAGATTATAAACATTATTTGTGAGGGTTTCAGAATAAACTTGAAAGCGTTGATTCCTGATTTAACAATTATTTTGACTCATAAATTCTTAGTATTATCTTAATCTTGTGTTTTACCTAACTTAGTATTATCTTAATCTTTTCATGAAATTATTGCTGGTGAGGTGAGGATTTTACCATACTCATTTCGAGCAAATTGAATTAAAAATTTCATTTCTATAAACTCCTCTTTTTGAACTGAGGGGAGTACTCGATTGCAATGAGTCAAAAGAAATTCAATATTGCCTGAAAAGCGAAAATCAAAAAGTAGAGATACTAAATATATGGTTTCCCAAGTTGAGTTGATAGGTTTTGCTTCTCTCCCTGCTGATACCTTTGCTGAAGGGCCCGCATCAGGAAATGGTATTTCTGGCAATGGTAGAACTGGACCTTTTCCAGGACAACCAATCCAAGGTTTCAGCGGTGTACAATTTGCGGACGATAATAGTTTCTATTTTTTGTCAGATAATGGTTACGGTGCAAAAAATAATAGTGCAGATTATTTACTGCGTATCCATCGGGTAGACCCCAACTTTAAGGGAGTAGAAAATGGTGATGGCACTGTTAATACTTTAGATTTTATTCAACTTGCTGATCCTGATAACAAGATTCCTTTCACAATTGTCAATGAAGGAACTAGCGCTAGATTATTAACTGGTGCAGATTTTGACATTGAATCATTTGTAATTGCTAAAGATGGTTCAATCTGGATTGGTGAAGAATTTGGACCTTATCTGTTACATTTTGATGCCAATGGCAAATTGTTAGATGCACCTATTTCTACACCTAATACCGTTACACTAAATACCTTAAATGGGGAAGCGCCAATTGTTATTGGACATCGGGGTGCAAGTGGTGAATTACCAGAACATACTCTAGGATCTTATAAGTTAGCAATTGAACGAGGTGCAGATTTCATTGAACCAGATTTGGTTTCTACTAAAGATGGTGTGCTGATTGCCCGTCACGAACCAATGCTGGATGATACTACCAATGTAGCAGAAGTTTTTGGTGCAGATCGCAAATCTACCAAAATGCTGGATGGTGTCGAAGTTACGGCATACTTTGCTTCTGATTTTACTTTGGCAGAAATCAAAACTCTGCGGGCAAAAATGCCCCAAAGCTTCCGCCCTCAAGTGTTTAATAATTTGTATGAAATTCCTACCTTTGCGGAAATCATTGAATTAGTTAAACAGGTAGAATTAGATACGGGTCGCAAAATTGGCATCTATCCAGAAACCAAACATCCAACTTTTCACGATGATTTAGGATTGTCTCTAGAAGAACCGCTGTTAGCAACTTTAGAAGCAGCAAATTTCACTGATCCTAATCGCATATTCATCCAATCTTTTGAAGTTGCTAACCTCAAAGAACTAAATGGGAAAACTGATATTCCTCTGGTTCAGTTGTTGGATGCTTATGATGTGAATCTTGATGGTTCTCTGCAAGAAGTTCAACCCTACGATTTTGTGGTTAGTGGTGACACCCGCGACTATGCAGATTTGCGAACAGTTGCAGGTTTGCAGGAAATTGCTACCTATGCGGATGGTATTGGCCCCTGGAAACGAATGATTGTTTCTGTTAAGGGTGTGGATGCTAATGGTGATGGTGTTGCAGATGATGTGAATGGTGATGGTGCAGTTAATGATGCTGATAAAACTTTAACTGCTCCTACTAGTTTAATCCAAGATGCCCATGATGCGGGTTTGGTGGTACACCCCTACACCTTCCGCAACGAAGGACGTTATTTGGCTTCAGACTATAATGGCAACCCAGAAGAAGAATTTAAGCAGTTCATCAATTTGGGTGTTGATGGCTATTTTACCGATTTTCCCGACACTGGTGACTTAGTACGCGACCAAATTACCGCAGAGTTTGTACGATCGCCCCAAAACCCCGATGTACTTGCTAAAACCGAATTTAACACCCTAGATGGTAATGCACCTTTAGTTATTGGTCACAGAGGTGCAAGTGGTTCTCGTCCTGAACATACCTTAGCAGCTTACAAATTAGCGATCGCAGATGGGGCTGATTTTATTGAACCTGATTTGGTAGCCACCAAAGATGGAATTTTAGTAGCACGTCACGAAAACGCCTTAGCAATACTCAATGCTGATGGTACAATTAACCGCACTGATACCAGCACAGATATTGCGACCCGTTCAGAATTTGCAGACCGTAAAACCACTAAAGTTGTTGATGGTCGCACCATTACCGGTTGGTTTACCGAAGACCTGACCCTAGCAGAAATTAAAACCCTCAAAGCGATCGAACGTCTACCAGACCTGCGGGGAACAGAATATGACAATGACAACTTAGAAGTTCCCACTCTCCAAGAAATCATTGATTTAGTCAAACAGGTAGAAACAGAAACAGGTCGCAAAATTGGTATTTATCCAGAAACCAAACACCCCACTTACTTTGCAACTGAAGGTACACTCCTAGATGGGACTACCAAAATCAACACCAATTTAGGACAGTTGCTAGTTGACACCTTAGTTGCTAATAACTTCACAGATCCAAAGCGGGTATTTATCCAATCTTTTGAAGTAGGCAATCTTCAAGAACTACATGATGTGATCATGCCTGCCAAGAATATTGACATCCCGCTAATTCAATTATATGGGGGAGCCACACAAAAGCCCTATGATTTTGTAGTTAGTGGAGACTCTCGCACCTACGGCGATCTGACCACACCAGCAGAACTAGCTAAAATTGTCGAATATGCCTCTGGTATTGGCCCTAATAAACGTTTAATTATCCCTGCTAACACCGTAGATAACAATGGTGATGGTCAACCAGATGACCTCAATGGTGATGGCACAATTAACGAAGCCGATAGAGTTCTTGGTACTCCCACAACCTTAGTTCAAGATGCCCATGAAGCAGGTTTGCTTGTCCATCCCTACACCTTCCGTAATGAAGGACTTTTTCTAGCATCAGACTACAACGGTGATCCGAAAGCTGAATATGAACAGTTCATCGAATTGGGAATTGATGGTTATTTTACCGACTTCCCCAGTACAGGCGATTTGGTGCGTGACCAATTTGTAGGTGAAATTGTTGTTTCTAATCTTGGTGGTTCCAAAGGGTTTGAAGGACTGGCAATTAGTGCTGATCAAAAAACTTTGTATCCTTTACTAGAAGGAACTGTTTTCGGTGATCCTGTCGGTTCACTGCGAATCTATAAATTTGATGTCGCTTCTCAACAATATCAAGGGTTACAAGGCTTCTACAAGTTGGAAAACTCTAGCCATGCCATTGGTGATTTCACAGTCATTAATAACAATGAGTATCTGATAGTTGAGAGAGATAATGGTCAAGGTGACTCTGCTGAATTCAAGAAAGTCTACAAAGTTGATTTGTCTAAAAAAGATGCCAACGGCTTTGTAGAAAAAGTCGAAGTAGTGGATCTTCTGAATATCCAAGACCCCAATGATCTCAACGGAGATGGCCAAACTACATTTGACTTCCCATTTGTCACCATTGAAAATGTGTTAGTTATTGACGCAAATACCATTTTGGTTGCCAATGACAACAACTATCCTTTCTCTGTCGGTCGTGGTCCAGATATCGACAATAACGAAATCATCATCCTCAAATTAGATCAAACCCTCAACCTGGCTGCGGGTGTCGGTGAACCAGCAAAAGATTTAGTTACAGGAACTCCCGGTGCAGATATATTGATAGCTGGAACTGACTTTGATGGTATCAGCGATATAGTTTTCACTGGTGCTGGAAACGATGAAGTAGATGTTCCCTTGGGTGGTATCCTAGCTGGTGATAATCGCGTCTTTACAGGCAGTGGTGCTGATACTATTTATGTAGCTGATGGCGATCGCACTTCTGGTGGTAGTGGAAATGATGAAATCGACGCTACAGAAGCCACAGGCTACCGTCTTTCTGGTGGTGCTGGCAATGATATCTTCTACCTGGGTGCAGATGGTCGTGCTTTAGGTGGTGACGGTGATGATCAGTTCTACGTTGTTGAAGGTGGTGGTAACTTGCTTTCTGGTGGTGCAGGTGCTGACAAATTCTGGATACTCACTGGTGATCTACCCAGTGCCGCTAACACCGTCCTTGACTTTGAAATCGGTACTGATGTTTTAGGTATTGGTGGTCAAGGTGCAGGTTTTGACTTCACTGACTTGACCTTAAGTGGTAACAGCATTGCTGTGGGTAGTACAACTATTGCAGTTCTCAATGGAATTAATACCACTAGCTTGACTGCTGCTAATTTCGCCTTCTTGTAAAAAGCGGCTCTTTTATGGAGAAACGAACCGCAGAGGACGCAGAGGACACAGAGGAATAGGCGTTTGGGAGAGTTTTTGCGTAAGTCTTAAAGTAAAGGGAGAGAGAAAGGTTTTCTTTCCTCTCCTATGTTTTTTAATGGATGGAATTGCTATGAAAACACTTGATTCACAAACGCAAAAAATCACTATTTAAATAGTAGCATTTTAAAATGCAATATCAAAATTCTGTAACACCTCACTTCTTAACCTTTTGTTATTTATTTCTTAATTTTATTGGGATAGCTTTTTGTTTGTAGCCAAGGTTTTAACCCTTTCCTCTAAATTTTCAGAAGACTAAAGTCCTGACTACAAACTAACTAAGGGAACACCAAAAAATAAATTACCCAAAAATCGTAGGGTGGGTATGGCTACGCCACGCAGGCTATAGGACTTTAGTCCGTAACCCACCATAAATTTAGGGATAATCGTGGGTTACGCTGCGCTAACCCACCCTACGAATTGGAGATTTTTTTATTTGGAAGTCCCTAATGCTCATCTTTTAATTACAGATATTTACCATGACAAATACAATTCAACTTAATCAAATAGGCACAATTCAATTAGACGGTGCAGAAATTTCTGATTTTGATGCCAAATCTCAACGCCTTTTCGTGATTGGGGAATCTGAAGGCAACCCAGTTATTCAAGTAGTAGATGTTTCTAACCCAACCAATCCCACTAAAATTACCAACATTGATTTTTCTAGCTTAGGTGGCGGAATTCAAAGTGTCGCCGTCAGAAAAGGTATAGGAACAGCAAATAGCATTTTTGCTGTGGCAATTTCTGCTAATAATAGTACCGATTCTGGTAAAGTTGCTTTTTATGATGCTGTGACTCTCACTAAACTTTCAGAAGTGATAGTAGGGTCTTTACCCGATATGATCACCTTCACTCCCGATGGTAGCAAATTACTTGTTGCTAACGAAGGAGAACCAAATGAAGATTATACAATTGATCCAGAAGGTTCAATTAGCATTATTGATGTTGCTGGTGCAATTAATGTAATTGACGTAAATAATGACCAGAGCAATTTTGCAACTTTCACAGGTACAACCTTTACAGTCAAATTAATAGCTGAACAAAATCCTGGGCTAGATAGTCCACAAAATGTTTTAGATTTGTTTGGTAATGTCCGAGATACCAACCAGTTTATTCTTCAGGATGCATCTGATCCTAGTAAGACAGTTATTATTTTTGAAGGGCCAGATGGATCTGGTAAAACAGTTGATATTACTATTGATGCATCAGGTAATTTAGCTATTGATGGCGTACAAGTCGGTACAGGATTTACTCAGCAATTTCACTTTGGATTAATAAATAATCTCCCTAATGGTGATCCAACTGGCAACGGTGCTGATAGTTATACCTTTTCTACCAATAATCTACTAAATCCTGATAGTAGTTCACAGTTTGTGACTTATTCTAAGGATCAAGATGTATTAGTTCTTGGTGCAGAGGAGTTGCCATTTGCACAGTCCAATCAGGACTTCGATGACATGATCGTTGAAATTCATGGCATCCAACCTGTATCCAATACTCAGCAGTCAATTGTCTCATTTGACAGTGGAAAACTACAAAAGGTCTTTGATGATCAGAATATTAAAACTGCTAATTTCACCGCATTTAATGGACAAGAAGAAGGTTTAAAAGCAGCAGGAGTGAGACTGTTTGGACTTAATGCTTCGGTAGCTCAAGATTTGGAACCAGAGTATATAGCGGTTTCACCTGATAATCAAACTGCTTTTATTACTCTCCAAGAAAATAATGCTGTTGCTGTTCTTGATATAGCCAGCGGGACTATTACCGATGTTGTACCTCTGGGTTTTAAAGACCATAGTTTAGCTGGAAATGGTCTTGATGCTAGTGATAGAGATGATGGTATAAATATCCAAAATTGGCCTGTTTTGGGAATGTACCAGCCAGATGCTATCAACTCTTTTCAAGTTGATGGCAACACTTACTACATCACTGCTAATGAAGGAGATGCTCGCATTCGTCCCACTGGTGATGATATTTTACCTGCGCCTAATGATGGAGAAGGTGATATTTTTAATGAAGAAACAAGGGTTAAAGATGTCATACTTGATCCAACGGCTTTTCCTAATGCAGCTGAACTGCAAAAAGATGAAAATCTGGGTCGTTTGCTCATTACTAATACACTAGGAGATATTGACGGAGACGGAGATTTTGATCAACTTTATGCTTACGGCGCTCGTTCTTTCTCCATTTGGAATTCTCAAGGTCAATTAGTATATGATAGTGGCGACCAGATTGAACAAATTCTGGCACAACAAACACCTGCACTTTTCAATGCTAATGATGGAGATCCTGATGAGGTTGACACTCGTTCAGATAATAAAGGCCCTGAACCAGAAGGTGTAGTAGTTGGTGTTATTGATGGCAAAACTTATGGATTTGTGGGCTTAGAACGTGCTGGTGGTGGGGTAATAGTTTATAACCTGAGTAACCCATCTGCACCTGAGTTTGTCCAGTACATTAGAACCGAAGGTGATGTTAGTCCTGAAGGTTTAAAATTCATTTCTGCTGAAGATAGTCCTAATGCTAAACCAATGCTGACAGTTGCTAATGAAGTTAGTAATACTGTTAGCTTTTATGAAATACTTCCCAGTGCTGCACCTACAGTTGAAACCAGCCCCGACTTATTTGATGATGAAGACCCAGGACAGGCTACAGTAGATCAAAATGCAGATGCGGACGACCCAGCAATCTATGTCAATGCGGAAGATTCTGCGAATAGCCTGGTATTAACTGCGGTCAAAAATGCCGGATTGCGGGTTTATGACTTGTCTGGGAATTTATTGCAAACAGTAAATCCTGGGGGGATTCGTTATAACAACATTGACCTGCAATATGGTTTCCAACTGGGTGGAGAGTCCATTGATATTGCCGTAGCGAGCGATCGCAATAATGATAAACTAGTAATCTTCAAAATCAACCCCAACTCTACCAACGGCAACTATTTAGAAGATATCACCGACAGCAATATCGGTACAATTTTCCAAGCTGCACCCTTTGACCCTCCCTACGAACCATCTTCTCGCAGTTCCTACGGACTCACAATATATCGCAGTCCTTTTACCAATGATTACTATGTCTTCACAGGACGCAGAGAAACTGGAGATATAGCCCAGTTAAAATTAATTGACATCGGCAACGGTAAAATTGGTGCAGAACTAGTCCGAGAATTTACTGTACCTACAATTAATGGCATTGACCCCCAAACCGAGGGAATGGTTGTAGACCAAGAAACAGGCTTCCTCTATATCGGTCAAGAAAATGTTGGTATTTGGAAATTTGATGCAGAACCCAACGGTAGCAACACAGGTAAATTGATTGATGTAGTCAAAAATTTGGGTGGTACTAATCTCGTAGATGACGTAGAAGGACTAACTATCTACTACGGTGCTAACGGTACAGGTTACTTACTCGCATCCAGTCAAGGAGATAACACCTTTGCAGCATACACCCGTGAAGGAAACAACGAATTTTTAGGGCGTTTTGGTGTCGGTAACAACGGTGCAATTGATAGCGTCCAAGAATCAGACGGTGCAGATGTCATCAACGTCCCCTTGGGTGCAAATTTCCCCTATGGTTTATTTGTCACCCAAGATGGTAACAACGACCCAGCTAAACTAGTTGAAGATGATGGGGAAATAGAAAATGTCAACAGCAACTTTAAATTTGTTCCTTGGGAAAATATTGCGAATACCCTTCCTGATATCCTCAAAATTGACACCACCAGTTACGACCCCCGCAACCCCGTACTTCAACCCAGATTAACTAATTACGAATTTGACAACCTACCCAAATTAGGAACAACCTCTACAGGTCAAGATATCTTTTTAGGTGGCTTCTCTGGGTTGTATTTCCAAGGAGTAGCAGCTAATGGTAACTTGAAATTTGTTACCCACACAGACAGAGGGCCAAATGGAGAACCCACAGGTCAAAATAGACCATTTCTATTACCTGACTTCCAACCAGAAATAGTCAGTTTTGAACTTAATCAAACTACTGGTGACATCAGCATTACCAAGAGAACTGGGTTATTCGCATCAGATGGAACAACACCATTAACTGGACTTCCTAATCTGCAAGCAGGGTCAGGAAACACAGCTTACACCGATGAAATTGGTGTAGATTTGAATGGTCAAGTTCTTCCAAATGATCCTTTAGGTGCTGACGTAGAGGGTATTGTTGTTGCCCCAAATGGCGACTATTGGATGGTTGATGAATACCGTCCTGCGATTTACCACTTTGATGTTAACGGTAAATTACTTGACCGTTTTATCCCCCAAGGAACAGCCACCGCACCTGAACCAGACCAAGCCGCAGGAACTTTTGGGACTGAGGTATTACCAGCAGTTTACTCCCAAAGACGCGCTAATCGGGGATTTGAAGCAGTGGCTTTAGAGGGTAATAAGCTTTATGCTTTTATTCAGAGTCCCATTGATAATCCTGATAATGGTAGTGATACAACATCTAGAAATTCTCGTAATTTACGAATTCTAGAATTTGACATTATTTCTAAACAGGTAACAGGTGAATATCTCTACCTTCTCGACGATATTACAGGTAGTGGTACTGCGAAAACAGATAAACTTGGTGATGCTGTTTCTTTAGGTAATGGTAAATTCGCAGTTGTCGAAAGAGATGATAGAAGTGATAACACTGCTAATAAACTCATCTACCAAATTGATTTAGCAACAGCTACTAATATCAATAATCCTGCCAACTTTAATTTACCATCTGGTAAAACTATTGAACAACTCACCCCATCTGAGTTAGTAACTGCTGGAATTACTCCCGTTAGTAAGAGTTTGATTGCTAATGCTGCCCAATTGGGTTACACAGGAGTTGAGAAATTAGAAGGTTTAGCATTAGTTTCACCCAATACTCTAGCTTTAATTAACGATAACGACTTCAACGTTGCCGGAACTACAACTCCTGAAAAATTGGGTATTTTGGAATTACCCTATAATCTTGTAGAAGTTCCAGAACTTGTGTTTGGTAGTCCCAATGCAGATACTTTAATTGCAGGTGCTTCGGTCAATGGAGTTGTCCAGTTAGACGGTATTCAAGATATTGTGTTTACTGGTGCCGGCAATGATGAAGTAGATATCCCCTTTGGTGGGAGTTTAGTTGGTGACAACCGCATCTTTACAGGTAGTGGTCAGGATACCATTTTTGTTGCTGATGGCGATCGCTCTTTTGGTGGTAGTGGCAATGATGAAATAGATGCTACAGATGCCACCGACTACCGTCTTTCCGGTGGTACAGGCAATGATATCTTCTTCCTGGGTGCAGATGGTCGCGCTTTAGGTGGTGACGGTAATGATATCTTCTATGTCCAAGAAGGTGGTGGTAACTTGCTTTCTGGTGGTGCAGGTGCTGACCAATTCTGGATACTAACTGGTGATCTACCCAGTGCTGCTAACACCGTCCTTGATTTTGAAATAGGTACTGATGTCTTAGGTATTGGTGGTCAAGGTGCAGGTTTTGACTTCAGCGACTTGACTCTGAGTGGTAACAATATTGCAGTGGGTAATACGACCATTGCCATTCTCACTGGAATCAATACTAACAGCTTGACTGCTGCTGATTTTGCCTTCGCGTAGTAAATTATTTTAGGCAAATTGGGTGAGTAAGAGTATCAATATCTGATTTCTCATCAGCACTCGTGGGAGACTAATGCAGATTTGTGAAATTCAACAATCTCAATTGATTAAAATTTGTGGATCGTTCTTGTGCGGGGGAGTAATTCTTCCTCGCTTTTTTGTGCTGCCAATATCTCTGCTAAATTGTGACAACATCCTATAATTAGATATAGCAATTCCTATTCAAGTGAGGTACAAGCAGTAATAATTAAACGCAGATGGACGCAGATAAACGCAGATAATTTTGTACTTGATTAGACTAGGAAATGCTATAAGAAAGCAAGTAATTACTAAGTCAGTTCTTACGCAAAATATCTCTCAAACTCTTATTTATCTGTGTCCTCTGTAACTCGTGCGTAAGTCCGATAGATATTGTGAGGATTTATTGGAGTCTAAAATTGCTACAGGTACTCAATGGAAATATTCATGATTGCTGTCGCCTACAACATTTACTGCAAATAAAAAATGCAGACAATCTTCACAAAACATCGCCTACTCTGGGCAATTTTACTTCTCAGTAGCGCCTTGGTAATCACGCTGTTACTCTCTCTTTCTCAAGGTGCGGTTTCTATCAATTTTTCGGAATTTTACCAAGCATTAATGCGCCAAGGCGACCCAATTAAACAAACTATTCTTTGGGATTTACGGTTACCTCGCATTGTCGCGGCGCTGATTGTTGGTGCGGCTTTGGGAATGTCAGGCGCATTGTTACAAGGAATGTTACGTAATAGTTTAGCTGACCCGTTTATATTGGGAATTTCTGCTGGTGCAGGACTAATTGTCATTATTATGATTGTTTTGCAAGTATTCCCGATAGCGATTCCTTTAGCGGCTTGGTTGGGGGCAATTTTGACCTCTGGAATAGTCATTTTCCTCGGTCGGACTGGTTCGGGTATTTCGGTGGAAAGGTTGATTTTAGGTGGGGTAGCGGTGAGTGCTTTATTTGGTTCTGTGCAGAGTACGTTGTTATTAATGGCGGAAGATGGACAGGTACAAATTGCACTCAGTTGGTTGGTGGGTAGTTTGAATGGTCGGGGTTGGAAGGAAATTTATACAGCCGGTCCTTATATTATTGTGGCTTTGTTGGTGGGGTGTTTGTTAGCGCGATCGCTCAATGTCTTGGCTTTGGGTGATGATATGACTGTAGGGCTGGGAGTTTCGTTAATGCGATCGCGTTTATTAATTGGTGGTATTGCCACTTTATTAGCCGCAGGTGCTGTTAGTATCGGTGGTTTAATCGGTTTTGTCGGTTTAGTTGTTCCTCATGGTGTCCGTTTAATTGTCGGAACAGATAACCGTTTTGTTTTACCACTTTCAGCCCTTGCAGGTGCATGGTTATTAATCTTTGCAGATTTACTTTCTCGACTAGGTGCGGTAGAACTACCGGTCGGTTCGGTGACTGCTTTGTTGGGTTCACCGTTGTTTATTTGGTTGCTTTATCGTCGTTCTGGTAGCGCTAATAAATTTTAAGATCCAGTTGCGTTGAATGCGGATGATGAGGAAGTACGCAGAGATTTTTGTAGTCAATAATTAACCGCAGTGGAAATCAAAAATTAGTCGCAGATAATTACACAATCTATTTTACAGCAGCTATCAGCAGTAAAAACCCATCGCAATCAGGCTTTGTGATTAAAGTTTGGACTTCATTTACCTGCAATATGCTGTATGTAATCACTTAGTAGGATGAATTTTCTCTGTTACCACTGTCATCAGTATTATCAGTGTTATCGCTGTTGTCCCTGTTGTCCCTGTTTTCACTGTTGCTTCTATTTCCCCTACGATATCTACGTCCTTGTTGCATCATTTGACGCTGTTTTGGGGTCAGAATTTCCTGAATTTGTTGTCGTTGATCTCTTGTAATTTGATTTATTTCTTGTCTTTGTTCTGCTGAAAGATTTAGCGATCGCAGTTTTCTCATTGACAATTTATTCCGACCGTTACTGTTAGTTTGCACTTCCCGTCTCTGGTCATCAGACAAAAGTGCTAATATTCTCGAATTATTTTCCTCCCTAATTTGTTTTATTTGTGCTTTTTGAGAGTTAGTTAAATTAAGTCCTGATATTCTTTCTACATCTTGATTTATGTCTCTTTGTGTTGAGCGATAATTCGTTGCATTTGGAGATGGCCGATAATTTGTTTCATTGTCAGATGACGGAAAATTTGTCCCATTCTCAGAAGAATTATTCGGAAAAGAAGCTCGATTAGGAGAAGATAATTCACATCCAGTAGTCAGAATAGCAATAGCTAAACCAGTAGCAGAAATACTCAACATCCGTTTATAGTTCATGAATTGATACTCCATAAATACTTGACAATCTAACATGGTCATATTATTTGTATATCAGTTATTTTTGGGATAGGGCAAAAATTTCTAGTTATGTTAACAACTTAAAACTACTATCCCTATCTCCTTAAATAAAGTAGATGCGAGATAGTAGTTATAAAAACTAGCAAAAAGATTCAAACGAATATTTCATCTTAATATCGTCTTCCTCTATTATCATCACGTCTGTAGTTATCGTCACGTCTGTAGTTATCATCGCGTCTATAGTTATCGTCGCGTCTGTAATTATCATCGCGTCTATAGTTATCGTCGCGTCTGTGATTATTATCTCGTCTGTGATTATTGTTTCGTCTGTGATTATTATCTCGTCTGTAACGAGTTTCTTGGCGCTGATTTCTAGAATTGTTGGGATGATCAGCTAAGGCTGGAGATATTCCTACACTACCTAGTGTAACTAAACCAAGTGTACCAATTAAGATGAGAGCTTTGTGCAAATTCATAATAAGTATTCTTGACGGTGAAATTAATTGAAAAGGTGTTTTATTCACCCTACTTAAAGCATAAAATTATAGTTGAATAGATATATAGGTAAAAAGTCACTAATCTAGTCATGACTTTAGTCACATTTGCCTGACATTAAGAAAAAGTAATGGCGTTGCAAAAACTCATGTAGTCTGTTAGAAATAGAATAGCAGATATATTGTTTTTTAAAGTGATAATATTGAGATGCCTCTCGAATTACAAAATCTTACAGGTGGTTATACTCTTTCGCCAATTATCCATGATATTAACCTTTCTTTGCAAACTGGAGAATGGTTAAGTTTGGTTGGTGCTAATGGTTCAGGTAAATCTACTTTATTGAAATTAATTAGTCGAGTGCTTGCACCACAACAAGGAGTAATTTTACTTGATGGGAAAGCAATTCATTCACAACCTGCTAATTTAGTAGCTCAAAGATTAGCACTTTTACCACAACAGCAAACAGTTCCTGTGGGTTTAACAGTGAGTCAATTAGTAAGTTTAGGGAGGACACCTTATCAACCTTGGTGGCAATGGGAATTAAGTGCTAAAGATAGACAAGAGGTTGAAAGTGCAATTGACAAAACACAATTAGAAGATTTTAAAGATCGCTTGGTTGAAGAACTTTCTGGCGGTGAAAGACAACGGGCATTTTTAGCTTTAGCTTTGGCACAAGAACCAAAGGTATTATTACTAGATGAACCAACAACTTATTTAGATATAAATTATCAATTACAATTATTAGAATTACTCAAAAATCTCAACCAAAAACAAAATTTAACCATAGTCACAGTTTTACATGAATTAAATTTAGCTGCCCGTTATAGTTCCCGCATGGCTTTATTAAAACAAGGGCATCTTTGGGAAGTTGGTACACCCGAAACTGTGCTGACATCTAATAATATTGCTCAAGTTTTTGGTGTGGAATCCGTAATTATTCACACCCCTGTAGGATTGCAAGTTTGCGCCATCTCTCCAGTATAAAAATTACTCGCTAACTCACTAACTGACTCAGTACTTTCTCGTTCCCATACTTACTCTGTATGGGAATGAATTCTAGAAGGCTCTGCCTTGAGTGACAGTAGAGGCAGAGCCTCTGTGATGGTATTCCCAGTCAGAGACTAGGAACGAGACAAAATTGCTCACTACTCAGTACTCAGTACTCCTAATGCTGCCATAAACTATCAACAGTTACAAATTCATAGCCTTGTTGTAATAATTGGGGAATGAGGATTTGGATAGTTTCTGCTACATCTTGTCCACCACAAACACCATCATGTAAGACAATAATTGATCCACCTTTCACTTGTTCAAGTATTCGTTGAACAACTACAGATACACCCGGACGTACCCAATCTTCTGGGACAACACTCCACATGACTGGTCTGTAATTCCACTGTTGAAATAGGTTTAAAGTCTGAGGTGTGAAAAAACCATTAGGAGGACGAACATCTCGCACTTGTTCGGGTTGTAGATTGCAAGCATTGTAGATAGCGGCTTGGGTTTTTTCTAAACTCTGCTTGAGGTCAGTTAAGGAAAGCAGGGGAAAAGAGTGATGTTCATAACCATGCAAACCTATCCAGTGTCCTGCATCTGTAACTGCTTTGGCAATATGCGGTGAACAGTTGACACAAACACCCAACCAGAAAAAACTAGCTGTAACTTTGTAACGATCTAAAACGGCTAATACTTGCGGTGTGTATAGAGGATGGGGTCCATCATCAAAAGTGAGTGCGATTGCGCGGAGCGCACTGCCGGAGGCTATCGCTTGACTATGAATATTACCATGCCAAAGACAATTAGGAAAACTCGGTTGGAGAATGCGGTAAATCAGGGGGAAAAGAGGTGCAAACTGCATAAGAATTAGTGGTTGAAGGGGGTAAAAGTCAGAATACTTGTAATACCAGAAAACCAATTTGAGATTGTATTAAAATTATTAAGTACAGTACGAAAAACATCTTACTTCTGTTGTAGATATAACCTAGCCAGAGGCTATTTAGCATTCTGAATGCTAAATCCAAAATTAAAAATTTAGACGATATCTTGAGGAATTTGAAAATGGCTTTTATTTTTGGTACGAATTTCAATGACAATGGTACTTTTCAAGGTTCAACATTTTTCCCTATACTTACAGGTACAATCTCTGCGGATATTATCTATGGCTATGGTGGCAACGACATTATTGATGGTGGTATTGGTGCTGACACCATGTATGGTGGTACTGGCAACGATACTTATTATGTTGGTAATTCAGGCGACTTAGTAATTGAGAATTCCGGTGAAGGTTTAGACACAGTTTATGCTTCTATTAGCTACACATTGACAAACAATGTAGAAATACTCTTTTTAACAGGAACTGGTGCAATTAATGGATATGGTAATAGTTTAAACCCACATTCTGCACTTCAATTTGTGTTACACATACAAGTGTTGTAAGTAACAAAAAGAGATTAAATATAAATACAGAACCAAAGGGGTAAAAATATAGACAGTATCATTAAAATATCTAACACATAGAAATTCATAAGGCATTAACAATAAATTCAGGAACAAAAATGAGAAAATGAGTCTGAATTAAATAAAAATGCCTTCATA
>NZ_JBPWOA010000002.1:0-432500 GCF_051781005.1 Anabaena sp. WFMT
ATGTTACGTGAGGGGATGCCGATGGAAGAATTAGAGTTAACTAATTTTTATGAAGAAAATCGGCAAGCACGAAATGCAGAAGAGGCTTTATTAGTTGTCTTGAATGCTTGTGCTAGAGTGACAAAAAAAGTCTCGGAGATTAAATGGCATTCTTCTGAAGATTTTGGTGTGTGGATTTCTCGCTTACGTGGGCAAAGATTGAATAATGAGGTATTTTGTTTAAGATTCTTGAATTTTTTAGATTTACAAAACTGTATTCTCGGTTTTCAAGATTTTTACAATGCGGATCTTCAATGGGCAAATCTTCAAAGAGCAAATTTTCAAAGAGCAAATTTTCAAAGAGCAAATCTTCAAAGAGCAAATCTTCAAAGAGCAAATTTTCAAGAGGCTGATTTTCGAGGGGCAAATCTTGGAGGCGCGGATCTTCAACGAGCGTATTTTGGAGGTGCAAATCTTCAGGGGGCAAATTTTCAAGAGGCTGATTTTCGAGGGGCAAATCTTGAATGGACTAATCTTGAAGGGGCGAATCTGCGACAGGTAAATTTTCAGGGAGCGAATCTTCAATGGGCAAATCTTCAAGAGGCTGATTTTCGAGGGGCAAATCTTCAGGGTGTGAATCTTCAATGGGCAAATCTTCAAGAAGCTGACTTTCGAGGGGCAAATCTTCAAGAGGCTGATTTTCGAGGGGCGTATCTTCAAGGGGCTAATTTTAGAGGAACTATTCTAGAAGGTAAAGATTTAACGAAATTGAACACAGACACAGATTCCAGCACCGTGTGACAACAGCTGATATCATCAAAAGCTGTGTGAGTCAAAATCCTCGCAGTATAATTAGAAATTGTGCAAATCAGCGAGGATACAGATGACTGCTGCTGTGAATATTTCTCCAATTTCCCCTACCAATGACACTGGTGTAGCTTCTCATAGTCTCTTTGTTTGCAAAACCTGCGCCAGTGTTTGGCAAGATGGTAAGCGTGTCGGTGAAAGCGGTGGTCAAAAACTTTTGCAAGAAATTCAACAACTCGCCCAAGATTGGGATTTACGCGATGATTTCCCCATCAAAGAAGTTGAATGTATGAGTGCTTGTAACCGTTCCTGTGTCGTCGCTTTTGCTGGTGAAGGCAAGTTAACTTATCTATTCGGTGATTTGCCGGTTGAGGGTTGTGCTGAGGCTGTGCTGGAATGTGCCAGTAAATACTACTCTCAGCCTGATGGTATCCTACCTTGGTCAGAACGCCCAGAACCTTTAAAAAAAGGCATTTTAGCCAGGATTCCAGGAATTGCTTAAAGAATATGGGACTTTTCCAGTGGGTAGAAGAACCTCTCCCCCAACCCCCTCTCCGTAAACGGAAGAGGGGGCTACTGTTTTATCTAATTACCCATTAGCAATTACCTATTACCAGCCCTAACAGATATGATAAGTCTTCAAACGAAGATGATCGAGAATTGCTATGTTGCGTGTTTTGATTCTGGGTGGAACTGGTGACGCTGCTGAATTAGCTGCTAAAGTGGCTAATATTAGTGGTGTGGATGCGATCGCATCTTTAGCCGGTCGTACCCGTGAACCTTCTACCCCTGTTGGTAATTTCCGCGTTGGTGGTTTTGGCGGTGTAACAGGTTTGGTTGAGTATTTACAACATCAACAAATAGATGTGTTAATTGATGCTACTCATCCTTTCGCCAATCACATCTCCTGGAATGCAGCCGCAGCAGCAGAGAAAGCGGGTATTCCACGGTTATTACTAAATCGTCCCCCTTGGGAAAAACAAGAAGGTGATATTTGGATTGAAGCAGAAAATAATACCAAAGCAGCCGCAGCTTTAAAAAACGCAGCACAACGGGTTTTTTTAACTATTGGTAGACAAGAAATCTCTGCTTTTTCCCATTTGCAAGAAATGTGGTTTTTAATGCGAATGATAGATCCACCAAATTCTGATGCTGTGATACCTCCTGGGTTGGTGTTATTTGATAGAGGACCCTTTTCTTTAGAGGATGAAAGGGAAATTTTAACTAATTATCATATAGATACTATTGTTAGTAAAAATAGCGGTGGAAATGCTACTTATCCTAAAATTATTGCAGCACGAGAAATGGGAATAAAGGTGGTGATAGTTAAACGTCCACCTTTCCCAGCGGGGGAACAAGTTGCAGATATAGAAAGTGCTGTTAAATGGTTGTTGGATAAGTTGCAAATGAAGTAAATATATATTAATTTTGTTTCCTGCAATCTCCGTCAGGAGATCCCGCAGGGTAAGAGCAAAGGCGCAAAGGAAAGAAGATATTGATTTTGGCTTTCCTTTATGAAATTCCTTGACAATAATTCGTGCATATAGAATATTAATTATGATAGAATTATAAGTAGTGTATTTGAGTATTTTTATGTAAAATTATTTTTTAGTGCAAAATTACTAACTCTCAAGTTTTGATTTAAAAATGGAGGTCAAGTAAAATATTATGAGTAAAACATTAACAATTCAGTTATCAGATGAGCTAGAAGAAAAGTTATTAATTCAATCTAAAAAGCTCAATTTATCTTTAGAAGAATTAATTTTACAATCACTAGCTAAATCAATAAAATTAATAGATAGCTATGTAGATGATCCTATTTTACCTTTATTGGGTACATTAAGATTTGAAAATTCTGATATTGGGGAGAATCATGATCATTATCTTACAGAAAATTTATAACAGGAGTTAAAAGTTGACAAATAAAGTTTTTATAGATACTTCAGGATGGGCTAATTTATTTGTTGCTACTGAGTCTTACCATGAAAAAGCAAAATTGTGGTTTCAAGAAGCACGAAGACAAAATTTACAAATGATCACAACTAATTATGTCGTTATTGAATTAGTTGCATTGTTGAATAGTCCTTTGCGTGTACAGCGTTCACAGTTATTTCAGTATGTGGATGCTGTGAGAACTGCTTCTTATATTCACTTAATTCATATTGATATATCTATTGATATAGCAGCTTGGGATTTACTGAAAACAAGGGAGGATAAAACTTGGTCGTTGGTAGATAGTACATCTTTTATAGTTATGAAAAAATTTGATATTCAAGAAGCATTAACTACAGATCATCATTTTGAACAAGCTGGTTATATTCGGTTATTGAAATAATAATTCTAAGTTGATTTTTTGTGTATTGAGAAACCGCCAAGAAATGAATTTCTTCGCTAATAGTAAAATTTAGCTAAAGCTGAATCAATCTTGATATTTATTTAATCTGTTTTAACAAACTTTGGCTATTGACTCAGAATTCATTCTGAAGAGGTTTGGTGGGATAATTTCAGATGTATATTAACAGCAAGAAACCCTCGATAACTTAACCGAAGGCTTATTAATAAAGATTTGACAATTTATTTCATAGTCCATGTACCCTTAGCACGATTGCATTCAAAGCAAAGAGTTTGTAAATGTTATCAACACCAGATTATTAAGCGATTACTTTTTTACGTTTGATGGCTTGTCCAGCACCCAAAGCACCCAAAGCAAAAACTGCCACAGCACTACTAGGCTCAGGAACTGATACAGGTGTTACAGATGTAAGTTTTCCATACAGATAAGCACTATTTGTACCACCTTCTTGAGAAATGAAATCCTGGACTAAATTACCACCAAGAGTATTACTAAAACCTAGTAATTTCAGTGTATAATCTGTACCATCAATATTGAAAGTGTTTCCTGGGAAAGCATTAGGGAAAGAAATTTTATCAGAACAAGGAGTCGTGCTGGTATAAGGACAATTACTTGCAAGTCCTACGTTGAGTGTTTCATCAATAGCTAAATCAAAACCAAATGCTTCAGTAGTAAGAGGGGAGCTAAAATTTAAGTTAACATTCAGTTTTGTTTGACTTGCCGCAGTTCCCGCGAAAAGGGCATTATTGAAATGGCGAAGTGTACCTAGTAAAAAAGTGTCGCCAGGATTAAAAGTTGTAGTACCAACCCCAGTAAATCCTAAACCAGATTTACCATTACTTGTTGTTGGAGTCCCCCAACGAACTTGATTTTCACCAGCTACCGTCTGAGTAACTATACCTGAACCTCCTACTGTATTACTCCAAGTACCAGAAGAACTATTTAAAGTTAAAGCACTGGCTGAGTTTGCAAAAATACCTATTGTTGCTGTGGCAGTAGCAACTAAAGAGATGTTTTTGAGTAAATGCTCAATTATCATCACTTTTATTCTCCGTTTTAGTTGAAATGTGAAAAAATTTAAGCTTATTATAACTTCACACAACCGTATATTTACAGAATTAATTCATAAATTTTAGATAAAAGTTTTATGAAGTTTAAATCAAGAAATCAAATAACTAAACTTAATTACCACTGTTCAGATAAGTCAAAAATTATTCCTTCCGCGCTCTTCTTTGCGCCTCTGCGTCTCTGCGTGAAACAAAACTCTTATCCAACTCAAAACGCCAACTTCACAACCCCTAACGGTATCGTAATAAAAGCCATATTTAGTAAAAATAAACAAAATAAATGACATCCATAGATTCCCACAAAAAAGCCAAAGCCCTCAAACCCGGAAGCGTGCGCCCCGCCAAAGAACTTTGTAGCGAATGCGGACTATGCGACACCTACTATATCCACTACGTCAAAGAAGCTTGCGCCTTCATTACCCAAAGAATAGACGAACTAGAAACCAGCACCCATAAGCGCCCCCGCAACCTCGAAGACGAAAACGAACTATATTTTGGTGTTCATCAAGAAATGATGTCCGCTAGAAAACAAGAACCCATAGAAGGCGCACAATGGACAGGTATAGTTAGCAGCATAGCTATAGAAATGCTCAATCGCGGCTTAGTAGAAGGCGTAGTCTGTGTACAAAACACTAAAGAAGACCGCTTTCAACCCATGCCAATCATCGCCCGCACCCCCGCAGAAATACTAGCAGCCAAAGTCAATAAACCTACCCTATCCCCCAACCTATCCGTATTAGAAGAAATCGAAAAATCAGGAATGAAGCGGTTATTAGTCATCGGTGTAGGTTGTCAAATCCAAGCATTACGCGCCGTAGAGAAAAAACTCGGTTTAGAAAAACTCTATGTACTGGGAACACCCTGTGTAGATAACGTTACCCGCGCTGGACTGCAAAAATTTCTAGAAACCACCAGCAGATCCCCTGAAACAGTGGTTAGTTACGAATTCATGCAAGACTTCCGGGTACACTTCAAACACGAAGACGGTTCAGAAGAAACAGTCCCCTTCTTCGGCTTAAAAACCAACGTCCTCAAAGACATCTTTGCCCCATCCTGTATGAGTTGCTTTGATTACGTCAACTCCCTCGCTGATATCGTCGTTGGGTATATGGGCGCACCCTTCAAATGGCAATGGATTGTAGTCAGAAATGATACAGGCAAAGAAATGCTGGAATTAGTGAAAGACCAAATCGACACCCAGCCTGTTATGTCTAAAGGCGATCGCAAACCTGCCGTACAACAAAGCATACCAGCTTACGACCAAGCCGTTACCTTACCGATGTGGGCTGCAAAATTGATGGGAGTAGTGATAGATAAAATTGGACCCAAAGGGCTGGAATATGCACGTTTTTCTATAGATTCTCACTTTGCGAGAAATTATTTATATGTGAAGCGAAATCATGGGGAGAAATTAGAAGCTCATGTACCGGAGTTTGCGAAGCGGATAGTGGGACAGTATAAGTTACCGGAATGATAGCTCACGCAAAGGCGCAAAGGTAAGAAGGGTTGTTTTTGCGTCTTTGGTGTGAGTTTATAAGTTGTTGACAACGCGAGAAATACCATCTTTGATCAGGAATGCTCCGAAGTTGATGAGTAAGCCAAGGCGTTTGTCAGCAAGACTTAGATAAGTGAAGAGTTGCTTTTTATGTACAGGATGGATAGTTTCTACTGATTTGAGTTCAATAATAACTTTATCTTCAACTATCAAATCTGCTCGAAAACCTGCCTCCAAAAACACACCTTCATAAACTACAGGTATGGGTTTCTCCGATTCTACCTGCAATCCTCGCTTCCGTAACTCATATTCCAAAATTGCCTGATATGCAGATTCTAGCAACCCTGGACCCAACCTTGTGTGAATCTTAAACGCAGCATCAACAACCTCTTTTGCAATCTCATTTTCATTCATATCCACCTCTTTCCTTTGCGCCTTTGCGTGAGCCTTTCTTAACCTTCCCCCACAGCCTCAATAGCTGCTTGGAGAGCGATCGCAACATGAGTCCAATGAGTCCCTCCCTGGCAATACACAATATAAGGCTCACGCAAAGGCCCATCTGCTGATAACTCCAACGTACTCCCCTCAATAAATGTCCCCCCAGCCATCACCACTTGGCTCTCGTACCCCGGCATATCATCAGGAACGGGGTCTAAATAAGAACCAATGGGTGAAGACTGTTGGATGGCTTTACAGAAGGCAATTAGCTTTTTAGCAGAACCAAGTTTAATCGCTTGAATCACATCCCCCCGTGGTGCTAAGGGTGCAGGGTTAACGGGATAACCGAGTTTGTCAAATACATAACCTGTGAGGTATGTTCCCTTAATGGCCTCACCCACCATCTGCGGTGCTAAAAATAATCCTTGGAATAAGAGGCGATTTTGATCAAAGGTAGCACCCCCAGCACTACCAATACCAGGAGCAGTTAAGCGGCAAGCCGCAGCTTCCACCAAGTCAGCCCTACCTGCAATATACCCACCAGCACTGACGATAGTTCCACCAGGATTTTTAATTAATGATCCCGCCATTAAATCAGCACCTACGGCTGTCGGTTCTTGGGTTTCAATAAATTCGCCGTAGCAGTTATCTACAAAACAAATGGTGTGCGGATTTTGCTGTTTGACTAGGTGGACAATCTTAGCAATATCCGCAATTGACAAACTCGGCCGCCAAGAATAACCACAGGAACGCTGGATTAACACTAACCTTGTATGATCAGTAATGCTAGTGCTTAACGTTTGCCAGTCTATGATTCCTTCAGGATTTAGCTCCAATTGTCGATAATTTATGCCAAAATCAATTAGGGAACCTTGGCCTTGTCCTCTCAAGCCAATCACCTCTTCAAGCGTATCGTAGGGAGAACCAGCTACTGCTAACATTTCATCTCCAGGACGGAGTACACCAAACAGCGCACAGGCGATCGCATGAGTTCCCGAAACAAACTGCACTCGCACCACCGCAGTTTCGGCACCCATCACCTCGGCAAATACTTTATCTAAAGTTTCTCGCCCTAAGTCATCGTGTCCATAACCACTTACACCAGCAAAATGGTGTGCGCCCACACGGTGATTACGAAAACCATCTAGTACTCGTTTAAGATTATGCTTGACCTGAGCGTCAATACCAGAAAAAATCTCTAATAGTGCCTGTTCTGCTTGCCGCAGCTTTTCTAAGCTGTTCATTGTTTCCTCATTCAAAAAAATATAGATATGCGGATTTATGGCGCGTAGCGCCTAGCTACTCGAACGGATCGCGCAGACGGGGCTAAACAATTTTCTATTCAGGATATTGCATGACAATTGCTACTTCTAAACCTCAAATTAACTGGGTTAACACCCTATTTTTCGTTGGACTCCACGTCGGCGCTTTGTTCGCTTTGGTTCCTAGTAACTTTAGCTGGAACGCCGTTGGTGTTGCATTATTTCTCTACTGGGTGACTGGTGGTTTAGGCATTACCCTCGGATATCACCGTCTTGTTACCCACCGTAGTTTTCAAACACCCAAATGGTTAGAGTATGTCCTAGTTATTTTTGGGACACTTTCCTGTGAGGGCGGACCGATTGAGTGGGTAGGTACACACCGTATCCATCACTTGCACTCGGATACAGAAAAAGATCCCCATGATTCAAATAAAGGTTTCTGGTGGAGCCACATGGGCTGGATGATTCACTTCGCTCCGGCTCACGATGAAGTTCCCCGTTTCACTAAAGACATCATCGATGACCCAGTTTATCAGTTTTTACAGAAAAATTTCATTTTCTTACAAATTGCTTTGGGTTTAGCACTATTTTTCTTAGGTGGCTGGTCTTTTGTTGTTTGGGGAATTTTCTTTCGTATTGTTTGGGTTTACCACTGTACCTGGTTGGTTAACAGTGCTACCCATAAATTTGGCTATCGCAGTCATGAATCTGGTGATAGATCCACCAACTGCTGGTGGGTAGCCCTACTAGTATTTGGGGAAGGCTGGCACAATAACCACCACGCCTTTCAATACTCAGCCCGTCATGGCTTAGAATGGTGGGAAATTGATATGACTTGGATGACAATTCAATTACTGCAATTACTTGGCCTAGCTACAAATGTGAAGCTGGCTGATCGCAGGCAGTAAATCATAGTCAATATTCATATAGTCAATAGTCATATAGTCAATTATTTGTTGACTTGCGATTATTGGCTTTTAACTTGTGAGTATTGATATTTTTCACCAAAACTTTTTTTGCAAATTCGGAAAATTTAGCAAATTTTTTTTTACAAGTGCGTTAGTGTAACTTAGCTTGCTATAATCCGAAGAATTAATGTTACAAAACTTTGCGACTAGTTACTTTTTAGTGGCTTTGTAGGGAATTTTTGTTCTTTTTCAGGTATTCATGACTACAACAATTAACAGCCAGATAAATAACGTTTCTACAGACCTTGGTAATTCCGACCTGAAGCTTAAAGATATTATCAAAAGTCTGCCAAAAGAATGTTTTCAGAAAAATAGTCGCAAGGCTTGGACACAAGTAGTACTTAGTCTATCGATGGTTGGCTTAGGTTACTTCTTCCTGGCGATTTCTCCTTGGTTTCTGTTACCTCTAGCTTGGATTTTTACAGGAACTGCTTTAACAGGTTTTTTTGTTATCGGACATGACTGCGGTCATCGTTCTTTTTCCAACCGTCGTTGGGTAAATGATTTAGTCGGACATTTCTTCATGATGTTCTTAATTTACCCATTCCATAGTTGGCGCATTAAACATAATTATCACCATAAACATACAAACAAGCTGGATGAAGATAACGCTTGGCATCCCATTAGACCAGAAGTTTTTGAAAGTTGGGATAAAACCAGACAGTCAGCTTTTGTATTGTTCATGGAGAAACGCCTGTGGTGGGTAGGTTCTATTGGACATTGGGCTGTTGTGCATTTTGACGCACGCAAATTTCAACCAAAAGAACAATCTAGCGTCAAGCTTTCTGTAGCTGTCGTTATCATATTTGCAGCTATCGTTTTCCCCACACTCATTGCTACAACTGGTATTTGGGGATTTATAAAATTCTGGTTTATACCCTGGATGGTTTACCATTTCTGGATGAGTACATTCACAATTGTTCACCATACAACCGCAGATGTACCTTTTGTAACGGCTGACAAGTGGAATGAAGCTCTAGCACAGCTATTTGGTACAATTCACTGCGATTACCCTCGTTGGGTAGAAATTCTTTGCCACGATATCAACGTTCACGTTCCCCATCATATTTCTACTGCCATTCCTTCTTATAATTTGCGGTTGGCTTACAGCAGCATTAAAGAAAATTGGAGCAGTTATCTACATGATGAATGTAAGTTTTCTTGGTCTTTAATGAAGCAAATTACAGACGAATGTCAACTTTACACAACTGATGTGGGCTATAAGACTTTCTCAGAACATTATGCAGGTAAATAATTAATAATTCAGGATGAGTTAAGACTTTAACTTTTATCCTCTTGAATTTATTTATGGCAATTTTTCATGCAGAAATATTCTGAAGAAAATTGCCAGCTTTTACCTGCTTTTAAGTTTGTGAATTCTTAAAATTTTCTCCAATTTGGCATAGATTAAGGTAATATCAATTACCATCAAAACAAGTTCCGCTTTACATCAAATCACCAAATCCAGTGCAACTAGATACAATCAATCTCAACCAGCCAAATAACTCTGAATCATCTGAGGAAACAACTAAGTTACCCTTTACCCTTCAGGACTTAAAAGCTGCCATTCCTGCTGAATGTTTTCAGCCTAGTGTGATTAAATCACTTTATTATTTCTTTCGTGACATCTTGATTATCGGTCTGCTTTATGCAGTTGCTAATTATCTAGATTCTTGGTATTTTTGGCCAATTTTCTGGGTCATGCAAGGAACAATGTTTTGGGCTTTATTTGTAGTCGGTCATGACTGTGGACACCAATCTTTTTCTAAGCATAAATGGCTAAATGATTTGGTTGGTCATCTCTCCCACACTCCCATTCTAGTTCCTTATCACGGCTGGCGGATTAGTCACAGAACTCACCACAAAAATACGGGCAGCTTGGAGAATGATGAAAGTTGGTATCCTGTATCTGAATCAGAATACGACGAGATGCCTTTATTACAAAGAATAGGGCGTTTTTATGTGTTCTTATTGGCTTATCCAGTGTATTTGTTTAAGCGTTCTCCAGGTAAGGAAGGCTCTCACTTTTCACCCAGTAGCCCGCTTTTCAAACCTTCGGAAAAATGGGATATCATCACTAGCACAACACTCTGGATTGGCTTTGTAGCTTTGTTAGGTTTCCTTACCTACCAATGGGGTTGGATGTGGTTGTTAAAATACTACGCTGCTCCATATATTGTGTTTATCATTTGGCTGGATTTGGTGACATTTTTACATCATACTGAGCCAGGTATTCCCTGGTATCGTGGGGAAGAATGGACTTTCCTGAAAGGTGCGATTTCTAGTATTGATAGAGATTACGGTTTTGTTAATCATATCCATCACGATATCGGTACTCATGTTGCTCACCACATTTTCCTAAATATGCCTCATTACAATTTATTGAAGGCAACTAAGGCGATTAAACCGATTATGGGTGAGTACTTTTTCGAGTCCAAAGAGCCAGTTTGGAAGTCTTTATGGCGTTCTGCTATCAGTTGTCATTTTGTTCCAGATAAGGGAAATAAGGTCTACTACACTTCTAAGAGTCAGAATGTGAAGTAATCTGTAGATTATTGAGATAAAAAAAGTCCGCGTCGGCGGGCTTTTTTTGTTTGATATTATTGATAATAATCGCTGGTAGAATAAATAAAAGAGTGTCTGAATCAGGATTGGTAGGATTTAAGGATTGACAGGATAAAGAATAACAAGATACGAGGCGCAAACAGAGGAAAGTAAAGAGTTATTTTAGTTGCTGATATTTTTACTATTAACGATTTTTTGAGCGTAGTTAATATATTTTTGATAGTCAATAATTTTGTGTTGTGCGACTGCATAATTATGATGAGAAATTGGTACATTTTTTAGCATTTCTATAGTTTTGTGCCATTCAATACCTACCTGATACCACTCTGCTTTTGTTTTCGCTATTCGCGTTAGTTGTGCTGCATTCTTAGCTAATTTAGCCGCTTTTTGCAAGTTATCATCTGCTGTTAAATCATTAAATACTTGAGAAGTTGTAGGTGATTTATTACCACTTTTCATTTGAGTTAAACCCATACTACCGCGCAATTTATCCATTTCTAAATTTACAGAATCAAGATGATCAGTTTTTGCATGAGTCTGTATATTTGGTGGTGACGTTAAATTATTTTCTTGGTTATGAGTTCCCGATGATGATATAGATAATAGCCGCCTTTTAAATAAGAAATCAACTTGGTAAAATAAAGCTCCAGCGAAAATCCAAATACATATAATTATCGCTACTATAATTTTTTCTAAATCTGTATAAAACTCAAATGATTGAGGAAAATTTAGATTAGATATAGGAAATACAATAATCAAAACTAAACATGATATTAGTGTTGATAACCAAATAACCAGCCAACCATATAAACCTTCCCAAATACTTACTATTCCTGGTATTAATCCTTTCGGATTTCCTATCTCTAGAGCTTGTATCTTAGGGAAAAATTGACTGATAATAGTATGAAATATGTGATGAGTATAAGTAATTACAAAAATTGGCGATATTATTGCTAAGATTGCAAATACCATCAACAACTCTGGGCTATTAGTAAAATAGGCAATTTTATAGCCGAACTTGCCAGTATTAGTAAATACAAATGAAATTATTCTTAAAAATAAAGCTAGAACAAAGGCTTTTAACCAAGAACTAGGATATGGAAACCAGACAGGCCAGTTGAATTTGTTTGGCGTTTGGTTCCTCAGCCCGGTAGTATTAGGTTTAGTCATAAATAGTACTAAAGCAATTATACTAACACTAGCATAGTTTTATGTAGTGCAGTATAGTTAATCTTGTTTTAGAGTATTTACTTAAAGATCACAAATAAAACAATAGCTGCAAGGATTTAGAAAGAGAGGGAATACACAAAACAGCAAACTCCAGGATAGATACACAGATAGTTAGTTGTTTCTTTATACTTCCTACCTGTTCCCTGTTTTAAAACCGCCCATTACCCTGAACGATGTGCTTCACTGTTGTCAAAGTCTCCAAACTAATAAATCCCCTGCGATGTCCTTTTTGATTGGACATTCCCAAAAATACTGCGTCTCCCCGTGAGGAGTTACGGGCAAAACGCGGGGATGCGTTGATGTAGGTGGAGGCGCTATTTACTCCTAAAGCAAATTGGCGACTTTCTTGATAAGATTCTGTGACGATGCAATCAGCATGACTGCTACTATATTGATTAATCCAAGCGATCGCACTTTCTAAGCTATCCACCAATTTAAAAGCTACTGTTTTCGTTAAATACGGCGTTCCCCATTCTCCATCTTTCGCTAACTGTAACTGGGGAAAAGCTTCTACCAATTCCGCATCTGCTTTCAGTTCAAAGCCTTTGTCCTTTAAGCTATTCCACAACACAGACAAGGAAGATGGTAAAGCTTGACGATGAATCAGCACCTTTTCAATCGCATTTACCGGATCTGGTTCACTCTCATGACTATCGAGAATCATCCAGCGCACCATTTCCAAGCTACTATTGAGCGACCAGTACAGGTAACAATTACCCATCGCTGACTTTAAAACTGGACAAGTTGCTTGTCTTACCACCTGCTGGATTAAGCTAGAACGTCCGTAAGGAATGACTAAGCTTAAATATTGGTCTTGAGTAACTAAATCTCGAATCGAAGTACCATGTTCAGTTGTGATTAATTCTATACAACCTGCTGGTAAACCAATATCAGTAATAGCATTTTGCAGTACTTCTGCGATCGCAGCATTGGAATGACTAGCCTCTGTACTGCCTTTGAGAATCACGCTATTACCAGTTTTAATACAAAACCCAGCTGCGATCGCACCCAAATCAGGAAAAGCCTCATAAATAAATCCAATTACGCCCAAAGGCATCAACTGGGTATAACTCTGAGAATCTTCTTGTTGATAATCAGCAGTTCTCACCCGTCGTAGCGGATCTGATAATTCCCCCAACCGTTGAAGAATCGCCACTGTATTCTCTAACCTTGAGGGAGTTAACTTCAACCAATCCAAAATCAATTCTGAAACCGCCATTTCTCGACTTGCTTCTAAATCCAACGTATTGGCTTCGAGAATATCGTCGAATGAATATTCTAACGCCTGTGCCATTGCCAGCACAGCACGACTCCGGTCTGCCCCTTTGGTAATCCCTAACTTCAGGGAAGCTTGATAAGCGCGTTTGGCGCTGTTCATGGGTTCGGGGCAATCATCAAAAGCTTCAACGGTCATTGAGTTAACGTCTGTAGGTAAGCCAGACCATAATTGCTGGCAAAATAGCCAATAGCACAGCCACTATCGCCCAAGCAATAATGCTAGAGCCATTTGCCAATCGTAGTGCTAATGGTAGCCATATAATCACTAGCACAAAAATAATGCCTAAAGCTATCGGTAGATAGCTTTCTCCCAACCTGGGTTGGATCACATTCCAGCTATTCCCTGTCCAGCGCCAAGCCCTTTTATAGGGATAGGTGGTGGAAAGTTGCTCCAATCTATAGCCATTATCTTCGACAACGAATATTTGCTGACAGCGATCGCAACCAAATGCTTCTGTCAGCGTAATCGGTATTAACTGTCCCCGGCGACGGCAAGGACAGCTATACTCCGTATTGAAATCTATTTTTTCAGGTTTTTGAGATGGCACAAGCGATATAAATAACTTGAGCGAGTTTTTCTTAACAGTTTTTGGTAGTGATTCCCAGAATTGCTTCTTGGATTACTTATTTCTACAAATCAGCGTCATTAGCGGAGTTCTCCACAGCAGTTGCTGCCAGAAGGAAAACCTCACCTCGTTCAGCGCTGCTTTCATAAGTTAGTTTTAGTCGTAGTGGATATAGCCACAGTTAGGACTACTTATAGTATATTTCTGGCTGCCTTGAAGTCGCTATTTTTAACTTGACAAAATACCCAACCTGAAAAAATTCAGCTACACTGCTATCCTCGTACAACTTGAATATGCTGGCGCTACAAGACAACACATCAAATTTACCTTGCCTATTGCTTTTCTGTGATTTAGACAAACTAGGTCAGATGTCAAACAACCTGAGTTTTACTTTGATATTAATAATTCTAAAAGCGGGTAACGCGATTCGAACGCGCGACATCAACCTTGGCAAGGTTGCGCTCTACCACTGAGCTATACCCGCAACTTTCACATTAATATCAGTATCTCAGCTTTATCCCAGTTTGTCAACCCCTAAATTTATTTTTTTTGGTAATGGGTAATGGGTAATGGGTTATAGATAATAATTCTCCCCCTGCACCCTGCACCCTGCACAAAGTCGATAGCGTAGCGTGGCGTTAGCCATAGGGCTAGTCCCTAAACCACCTCTGAACCAACAGGGTTTTGTATTGCGGCTGGTAAAGATTGGGCATTACGAGCATAGGGTTCTGCTAGGTTAGAGCGTAAATTACGCATCAGGCTGGCCATTTCTATGGCATTCATGGCATAATCCCAGCCATGATTACTTTTAATTCCTGCTCGCTCTAATGCCTGCTGCATTGTATCCGTTGTCAAAATGCCAAAAATCACGGGGACACCAGTTTGAAAGCTCGCAGCAGCAATACCCTTAGCTACTTCAGATGATACATAATCAAAATGGGGTGTTTGTCCTTTAATAACTGCACCCAGGCAAATTATGGCATCATAACGTTGGGAGAGTGCCAATTGACGAGCTACGGTAGGAACTTCAAAACTTCCTGGAACCCAAACATAGTCTACTTGATTGCCTTGAGGATCAGGATTTATACCATGACGTTTTAGACAATCTTGACATCCTTCCACCAGTTTGAGAGTAACTAAGTCATTGAATCGACCAATCACCATTGCAAACCGCAAAGGCTCTGTTTGAGTAAAATTTCCCTCAAAAACTGCCATGACTGCCTCTTAAATTAACTATAAATTCTTAGCCAATACACTTTTCTGTGTTCAAGATAGAGGAGCAGGAAAGCACGCTCAGGAAAAAGGCATAAGGAAAAAGAAAATTTCTCTTTTTCTTCTCTAACCTTCTACGTTAACTTTTCTGCCCCTCTAGTTTTTTATGTTATGTGCTTGTGCCTGTTTGCAGCCGTCGCCTACACCACAAAAAAGTTTAATATACCGACTAAAAGCACTAAGACAGTCCAGACTCCAGAACCAACCCACAGCAGTTTTTTAGATTCAACCCAATTTTGAGGTGTAGCGTAAGCAACAGGTACACCAACAACTAGGACAAAAGACATCAGAACTAGAGATACTAAAGCAAATTGGAATACTAAGGTCATTTTTACTTTCCCCAAAATAGCTAAATTGTGGCATTTCCCAATCCTGTTCCATAATGGACTGATTAGGTGTATCAGTTACCCATGTGAAATCACTAGGTGTTTCCTGATAACTTTATATTTTAAGTCTTTCTGATGCGTGATATACTCCACAGACTCGATTTCCGGTGAATGTGGGCATCTGGGCGACTCTTCTTTGAAGACATTAACTGAGCTTTAAAGTCCTATGCCCTAGGAGCTTTTTTGTAAAATTATTCAACGAAACTAATTTTTCTGTGCTTTGCAGCAAGTGCATTTTACCATAGAGAAGTGTGCTGAGGGAAAGGAGTTCGGGAGTTTAACTAATTCTGGGGGTTTAAATCACCGTTACAAAATTTAATAATAATTATGGATTTGATTCTTTGCCACACAACTGCTGATTTTGACGCTTTGGGGGCGGCTGTTGGGTTAACTTGTCTGCTACCAGGTAGTAAGATTGTGCTAACTGGGGGAGCGCATCCACCTGTGAGAGATTTTTTAGCGTTGCATCGGGATGAGTATCCGCTGATTGAAAGACGTGCGGTAAATCCAGAAAAGATTCGTTCTTTGAGGGTTGTGGATACTCAACAGCGCGATCGCTTGGGCAAAGCTGCTGAATGGTTCGATTTACCCAATGTCCAAGAAATTATAGTTTATGACCATCACCTCGGACAAGATAGCGATATTCCCACGACGCAATTATATGTTGATCAGGTGGGTGCTACGACTACCTTAATGGTGGAAGAATTACAAAAACGTCATATTTCTTTAAATTCGTCCCAAGCAACTGTGATGGCTTTGGGTATTCATGTCGATACAGGTTCGTTAACCTATGACCAATCTACACCCAGAGATGCTTTAGCGTTAGCGTGGTTGATGCAACAGGGAGCGAGTTTATCAGTAATTTCCACTTATCGTGATCCTGGTTTATCGCCACAATTACAACAATTATTAACTCAGGCTTTAGAAACTTTAGATTATATTTGTCTACGGGGATATACTATCGCTTGGGTGACATTAAGAACAGATTGCTTTGTGCCGGGGTTATCAAGTTTAGCTTCAGAATTGGTCGAATTAACAGAAATTGATGCCATATTGTTGGCAAATGAATATGCTTTGGGTGACGATGATGAGTGGCGATTAACGGTAATTGGGCGATCGCACATTTCCGGTACAAATCTCAACCTTTTATTTCAAATATTTGACGGTGGTGGACATTCTCAAGCCGCTTCCCTAAATATTCGCACGAAAGACTCACAGCCAATCTTACAGCAACTCCTAGATGGGTTAAAAGCACAAATTCCCCATCCCCCCACAGCCAGAGATTTAATGTCTTCCCCAGTCCGCACCATTCGTCCTGAAACCACAATAGCTGAAGCGCAAAGAATTTTATTGCGTTACGGACATTCTGGTTTATCTGTCGTCAATCCTCACGGGCAATTAGTTGGTATAATTTCTCGGCGTGACTTAGATATTGCATTGCATCACGGCTTTAGTCATGCACCAGTTAAAGGCTACATGACAACCAATTTAAAAACCATCACCCCAGATACCACCTTGCCACAAATTGAGTCCTTGATGGTGACTTATGATATTGGACGTTTACCAGTATTAGAAAACGAAAATCTCGTTGGCATTGTCACCCGTACCGATGTTTTAAGGGAATTACATCAAGTAGATGTGGTTGATGGGGAAATACAAAAAGATGGTGAAATTAATATTAATCTGCCACAATTACAAAATAAACTAGCTCCCCAACTTTGGCAACTACTAACTACCGCATCAAAAGAAGCAGAAAAACGCGGTTGGCATCTTTATTTAGTTGGTGGTGCAGTGCGAGATTTGCTATTAGCAGAAGCAGAAACCGGCACTTTGATGATTAATGATATTGACTTAGTAGTTGATGGTTTTCATAAATCGGCAGATGTAGGTGCAGGTGTGGAATTAGCAAAAGCACTCCAACAGATTTACACCAATGCCCGTTTAGAAATTCATGGTGCATTTCAAACTGCTGCATTATTGTGGCATAAAGACCCAGAATTAGACTCATTATGGATAGATATTGCCACATCTAGAACAGAATTTTATCCCTACCCAGCCGCAAATCCAGAAGTAGAAGCCAGTTCAATTCGTCAAGATTTATATCGTCGGGATTTTACTATTAATGCTATGGCATTAAGGCTAACATCTCCCCGTGCTGGTGAATTACTTGATTTTTTTGGTGGTTTACTAGATTTACAAGCAAAGCAAATTCGGACTTTACACGCTAATAGTTTTATAGAAGATCCTACTCGTATTTATCGTGGTGTTCGTTTTGCAGTGCGATTTGGATTTGCAATTGAACAGCGGACTGAAGAATATATTCGCTATGCAATCAATAGCGGTGTTTATGATCGAACTTCCCAAGAAAATACTAAAACACCCGCTTTGCAAACTCGGTTAAAAACAGAACTAAAACATATCCTTGAAGCCCCCTATTGGCAATCAGCTTTAGAGTTATTAGATAATTTAGGGGCATTGCAATGTATCCATTCTAGCCTAAAATTAGATGCTGCTATTTTACAAGAATTACATTTATTAAAAATTTGTTTGCGAAAATTTGACAAACAATATAATCTACATCATTGGCAACTGCGCTTAGAAGTATTAATAGCTCACTTAGAACCAAAATATAGAGCAAAGGTAGCTAAAAATCTACAATTAGGGGATGATAGTATTGCCAGATTAAAGAATTTAGCAGAAATGCAAACAACGGTAATGACATTTTTGCCGAATTTACAATTTCCTAGTCAAGTTGTCAATTTACTGCAAAAATATGATATACAAACTTTGATTTTAATCGCTGCCAAAAGTCCCAGAAAAATTAGACGGAAGATTTGGTATTTTTTAACTACTTTAGCAAACAAACAACCTTTGTTAAATGGCAATGACTTAAAACAGTTAGGTTATAAACCTAGTCCATTATATAAGCAAATTCTTGATGATTTACTCAGTGCTACTCTAGATGGTATTATTAAGGATGAAGCGGAAGCACGAGAGTTTTTAGCAAAGCATTATCCTCGGTAATTGAACCCAAAATGTGAGGTTTATATGCAAATTCAAATATCTCAAAAATACTAAATTCCCAAATTTCCCGTTAGCTGACTTATAGCAATTCCCATTCAAGTGAGGTAGACACAGTAATAATTAAACGCAGATGGACGCAAATAAACGCAGATATTTTTGTACTTCATTAGACTAGGAAAAGCTACATATACATTGCATGATTTTAAACCTATGAATCAGGAATTTTATAATCGAGGCTTAGAAAAAGCTCAACAAAAAGATTATGCTGGTGCGATAGAGGATTTTAATCTTGTTATACAAGATGATCCTTACTTTAGTTCAGTTTATGTAAAAAGAGGTTTGGCATATTATGACTCAGGTATAATTCTTCAAGCCGTCTCTGATTATACTGAAGCTATCAAGCTAGATCCTAAAAATGGAGAAGCTTATTATTGTCGTGCTTTAGCAAGGTTAACACTAAAAAATCTACCTGGTTCTTTAGAAGATGTAGAGAAAGCGATTCAGCTTAATCTTAATTATGCTGCTGCTTATGACTTACGGGGTATAGTGCAGCGCAAACAGGGAAATATTCAAAATGCGATCGCTAATTTTAAAAAAGCCGCAGAATTATATTTAGAACAAAAAAATACAAAAAATTGTCGTCTCTGTTTAGAAAAAATTAAACAGCTACAACCAAAACCACAACCTGTAACAAATCCAGTTAATTCAAAACCTGCACCAATTATATCCACTAAGGATTACTTCACGCAATTATTAGAAAAAGCAGAACATGGAGATACACGAGAAGCAATTGCTGATTTAAACTGGATATTAAAAGCTGATTCCCAAGATGCCCAAGCTTATTGCTGTCGTGGAGTTGTATATTGTAAAATTGGTAATTATCGGGAAGCAATTGCCGACTTTAATCAAGCATTACAACTAAATTTTCAAGATGCTGTTGTTTATCGAAATCGTGGCAAAGCCCGTTCTCAATTAGGAGATCATCAAGGGGCATTAGCTGATATGAATCAAGCCCTGAAAATGCAACCTGAAGATGTTTTAGGATATGTTGCTAGGGGAAATATTTATCGGTCAATGGGTAACTACTTAGGGGCAATTCAAGATTATGCCCAAGCCTTAAAAATTAATCCTGATGACGCATTATCTTACTACAATCGTGGTATTGCTTACACTTTTTTAGAAGAAATGCAAAATGCGATCGCAGATTATCAGAAAGCAGCTAGTATCTATTGTGAACAAGAAGATTGGCAGAATTATCAACAAGTATTAAATAGCCTACAAAAAATCAAGTCGTCTATCCCAGAAACAAATAAAGCCACATATAACCTATTACGTCAAAGACTGTTACGCATGGTTGGTGGATATTGGGAAATGGCACAAAGATTAATTCAACAAAAAAAAGATGTTTATCCAGGGATGTCAGAGGAATGGTATTTGCAAAAAGTGATTGATGATTGGGAACGCGATAAATTTCAGTAGTTTTGATTAATTTTTAATTACCTAGCGTTTCCGCAGGAAATGTTACTGAGAAAAACGCCAAATCTTAATTTTATTATCCTCGCCACCGCTGACTAAGGTTTTACCATCAGCACTAAAAGCCAGAGATGTGACTGTATTAATATGTCCTGTCAATGCGGTTAATTCCTTGCCTGTGACGACATCCCATAGTTTAATATTATCATGAATGGGTTGATTCAAGGTATCGCACTCCAGACAATCCCGGTTGCCACTAGCGAGAATTTTACCATCTGGGCTAAAAGCGACAGTAGTCACATTGTGATCTGGTCCTGTGAGAGTATGAATTACCTTACCTGTACCAATATCCCATAATTTAATTTTGCGATCGCGACTAGCACTAGCAAGAATTTTACCATCTGGGCTAAAAGCTAGAGATGTCACCGTTTGCGAATTTGGGGTTAATTGATGAATTGACTTTTCTTGAGTAATATTCCATAGTTTAATCGTCTTATCAAAACTACCACTTGCTAGGGTGACACCATTGGGACTGATAGCCACAGATCGCACCCAGTAAGAATGACCTTTGAGAGTGCGAATTAGCTTTCCTGTAGCTAAATTCCAGACTTTAATTGTTTTGTCATCACTAGCACTTACCAGAGTTTTTCCATCCTTGCTAATAGCTAAAGCATGAACTGAATCAGTATGACTTTTTAGGGTATAACTTAACTTTTTTGTGCTTAAATTCCAAATTTTAATTGTTTTGTCATCACTACCACTAACCAGATTTTTGCCATCTGGACTAATAGCTACTACATTTACATTTCGTGTATGTCCTGGTAGAGATGTAACTTCTTGACCTGTAGTAATATTCCATAATTTAATGATGCCATTACCACTACTAGCAATAGTCTGAGAATCTGGACTAATAGCAACAGATAAAACTGAGTTGTTTGGTTCGGAAATAGTTTTTACTAAAGAAAATTTTTCTGAAGATTCCTGTGGAGATTGATAGAAAATTGCATCATTAGTAGCATTACTATTTGGCGATGAAATAAATCTAGCCAAAATAGCAGTTTGTAGTTGGTGAAAATGTCTATAACCAAATTCTCCCAAACCCAAAAATAAAATTGTTGCAACTACTAAAAATGAATTTCTCAGAAAAATATATTTTTGTGGATAAGCACCTGTTTTTTTAGCGGGTACGGCTAAAAATGAATTACTAGCTGGTGCTAATAAATGTGTATATTGTTTACTCAAATCTTTGATGACATCATCAGCCGATTGATAGCGATTTTGAATATCTATTTGTAACAGCTTATCAATAATTTGTGCTAATTCATGACTCAGCGGACATCGCAAATAATCTTGCCAATTTTTTACCCAACTATACCCATGTTCCATCCACAATTGAAAAGGAGAAATTCCCGTGAGCAAATGAAAGCAGGTAGCCCCCAAACTAAATAAATCACTAGCAGCGTAGGCTTTACCATCTCTGATTTGTTCAATTGAAGAATAACCATGCGAACCAATTGAAGTACCATTTTTTTTCTGAACTCTGGCTGTTAATTGTTTAGAAGAACCAAAATCAATTAAAGTTAATCTGCCATCACTTTTACGCCGAATGATATTTTCTGGCTTGATATCTCGATGAATAACTCCTCGGCTATGAATAAATTTGAGAATAGGTAATAAATCCAGCAAAATAGATTGAATATCCCAATCTCTATAGGTTTTACGTAACTGTAACTCCTTTAATAAATTATTTCCATCAATAAACTGTTGTACTAAATACAAACAGTTATCTTGCTCAAAGTAAGCTAATAGAGTAGGAATTTGTGGGTGTTCTCCTAGTTCTCGAAGTCGCTTTGCTTCTTCGCTAAACAACTCCATTGCTTTTTTTTGTGACCAAGTTCCTTGAAATTTTGGTGCTAACTGTTTAACTACACAACAGTCATTTAATTTATCGGTATCTTCGGAAAGATAAGTTCTACCAAATCCCCCTTCATCTGACAGCACACGGATGACACGGAAACGATTTCTCAACAGTGGTAATAGTGGGGTATTACAACTATGACAAAACTGTTTTCCATCTGGGTTTTGAGGTTTTTGACAATCGGGATTTAAACAGCAGATCATGAGCAAAGAGAAGTGACTGCATGATAAATAATGCTAAGTTTATTCCGCATTTTCCCTACATTTAATAGACTCTTGCATACTTGGACGGTAGATAAACCTGCTGGGGGATTGGGGAATTACTTATTATATTCAACATTCGTAAATTTTCATCTGTTTTTCTCAATATGGAAAAACAACAAGAGCCATAAAATTAATTGTTTTACGATCATACAACAACCATAATTTAAAAACTGGTCAAATTGCCAAGACAATATTTGATGTATATGTTAATGATTTATCAACAAACAATATTCATGGAAATTTTGATTTTTAAATGTAATTCTCAACTAGATTTTGTTATAAAAACTACTATAATTATGTGATATGGCGGTTATTGGTTGGATGCAAGACGATAAAGGGTGGGGAAACCCCGCCCTACAGGCTTGGCGAACTGTACATCACTGATATGAATACCGCTATAAATCTTTCTGCAACTGAATATTGTGAATTAATTGTAGAGGTATAAATTTCCATGACAAAATTAATTACGTAACTTTTTTAGGACTTACGCACTCAGCCAAGTTGAGAACGGTAGAATAGGCGTTTCAACTTCTGGAGAGATTCTTCGCTGCGCTCAGAATGACAGTTCTCTGTTTCAGTGCGTTAGTCCTGTTTCTGCTGCGTAGCGGTATTACGAATTACGAATTATTTTAATATGTCTGGAATGCCTTAAACCATTTATTCAAAACTGTATTCAGAGTTTGTTTGATTTGATGCTTACGATTCCACTTTTGAAAAGCGATTTCATATTCTTCACCTTTACTTTGAAAGGTATTCCAGATATCAAGAAAAATCGCTAGTCCGCAGAATAATAAAATGTACAATGACCAAGAAAGACTAGCACCGCCAACGAAGTCAATTAGTATTAAAAATCCGTTGATAATGGCATAATTACCCAAACGTTTTTGAAATTTACTGCGGCGGTAAAGGTCAAAAGCTTGACGTTGTTGTACTTGGCTTTGTTGGGCTATCCAGTCAATTTGTGCTTGTTTTACATCATCTGGTGATATTTGTAACTCAGCAGCAATTTCTATAATTTGTTGATAGGAAAATTCTTGATCACGATCATTGGTTTGACGAGCGATCGCTAGTTGTAGAATTTGCTGTACCTCTTCTTGGCTATAAGAACGCAGACTGTTAGATTCAAAGGTCGTCATAATGCTTTCTCTGATAAGAATTTTAATAGAGAGCTATGCTACTATCAGGCATTTTTGCACTACCTCTACACTAGCAAATCTAGATGAGAGTGACGATAGAGATTTATAGTCATGGGTAATGGGTGAGTACCGAGTATTGAGTATTGAGTACGGGATATTTTTTATTTGGAAGTTTGTCAATTAAAAGCTGAAGACTCTGAAAAAATATCCTACTGACTGGAATTTAGCAGCGCATAATATCGAAAGAAGTTGCAGCAGGAGGGAAAAACCCAATGGTGGAAGATAACGGTTCAGTTCGCACACTCTCAGTAGATATTGGGGGTAGTGGTGTCAAAGTTATGGTTTTGGATATCACCGGGAAACCGTTAACAGAACGGGGAAGGTTAGAAACACCCCAACCCGCGACACCAGAAGTGGTGATTAATGCCATTGCTGTGTTAGCTGCATCTCAAGGTGAATATCATCGGGTTTCAGTAGGTTTTCCCGGTGTAGTTCGCAGTGGAGTCACAGAAACAGCGGTGAATTTGAATGCTGATTGGATTGGATTTGATTTAGCAACAGCACTATCTGAACGGCTAAATAAACCTGTGAAAGTGATTAATGATGCAGATATGCAGGGACTAGGAGCAATTGCAGGTAAAGGTGTGGAATTAGTCATCACACTTGGTACTGGTTTCGGTTCGGCTTTGTTTGTAGATGGAAAGCTGGTTCCGAATATGGAAATGGGACATCATCCGTTTCGCAAAGGGGACACCTATGAAGAACAGCTAGGACGTGCTGCTTTAGAAAAAATTGGGGATAAAAAATGGAATAAGCGATTACAGAGAGCGATCGCATCTTTACAACGTCTCTTTAACTATGATTGTCTTTACATCGGTGGTGGTGAAGCTGTGCGCGTCAACATGAATTTACCTTTAAACGTGAAACTAATTCCTAATATCACCGGGTTATTAGGTGGTATTGCTTTATGGAGAGAATGATCTGTCTAACTGATACAAAAATCCTGCTTCATCTGCGCTAAACGACACACAACTCTGTGTAGTATTTTGAGATTTTGGATTTGAACAATCTAAAACTGTTTGACTTTCACTATGCAGCAAGTAGGGGCGTAGTGCAGTACGCCCTGACTACTTATTCCAAAAATTTAGGACGATTTTGTTGATTTAACTTGAGTTTGTCTTCTAAAATAAGCCACTTTTCTTGTGAAATCAAGTCAATAAATTCATCTAGGTTTTGACGATATTGATGTAGTGAATTAATCAATGCTTGACGATTATATTGTGCCATCATTACTCCTAATTCTGGATTGCCAGCACCAACACGGCTGGTATCACAAAATCCTGAACTAGCTAGGTTTTGGGCTAATTGAAAAATTTCTGGATCTGTTTCACTCAAACAAGCAGCCATCAAAGAGGCACTAACCATGACAGGTAAATGGGAAATCCAACTCACCGCCCGGTCATGTTTTTCTGGCTGACAATGGTAGATAATAGAACCTAGCGATCGCACAATTTCCTCTAAAACTGAAATTGCATCAGTTGGCGTTGTAGCTACTGGTGTCAGTACATAAGGACGATTCACAAACAAATTTCGTTGTGCTGCTTCTATACCTGCATCCGTATTTCCCGCCATAGGATGACCACCAATAAAATTATTCCAAAGCGGGGAAATCGCTTCTACTATAGGTGTTTTTACTGAACCTACATCAGTGACAATAGTAGTCGCAGGTAAATAAGCAATTAACTGTTCAACTTGGGGAACAATAAGTCCTATCGGAGTGCAAATAAACACAATATCAGCAGCAGCCAACAGGCTCAATTCCACTGAAGCTTGATCGACAATGCCGAGATCAATAGCTTTTTTACAGGTTGATTCACGGCGACTAACTCCTAGAACATGATTTCCTTGGGAACGTAAATCAAATCCTAATGAGCCACCTATCAGTCCCAGTCCCAAAATACCAATTTTCATTTTTACCGCTGACAACTAAAATTTGACTTATTCTCTGCATACTTTACCAACTATTAAGGTTGGCATCTGAGAGGTAGATTCATGACCATAGAGGAATTACTAGCAAAATATGCGACGGGAGTTTTAGATTTTAGTGGCGCTTACCTACCAGAAGTTAACCTGAGTGGTGCTAAACTAACCGGCATTAATCTCAGCCAAGCTAATTTGAGCGTAGCTAACCTGAGTGGTGCGACTCTCAACGATGGTAACTTCAGTGAAACTAAGTTCAATGTAGCCAGACTGAGTAGCGCCAATCTTTCTGGTTCTATTCTCAACAACTCTAGCCTCAACGTTGCCAATTTGATTCGAGCTGATCTCAGTCGCACTCAACTACGTCATGCTTCCTTTGTGCGAGCTGAGTTAATTCGCACTAATTTCAGTCGTGCTGATATGTGTGAGGCCAATCTCAACCATGCTGACTTACGAGAAGCTACACTCCGACAAGCGAATCTCCGTTACGCCAATTTGAGTGAAGCCAACTTAAGAGGTGCTTGTCTTCAAGAAGCTAATTTAGAAATGGCTAACTTAAACGCCTCTGATTTGACTTCCTGTGACTTGAGTGGAGCAAATTTACGAGACAGTGAACTCAGACAAGCCAATTTTTGTATGGCTAACCTTAGTGGAGCAGATTTAAGCGGGGTAAATCTTCGTTGGGCAGATTTGAGAGGTGCAAACCTGAGTTGGGCGGATTTGAGCGGAGCAAAACTGAGTGGAGCTAACTTAACCGGGGCGGACTTGAGTAATGCTAATTTAACAAATGCGAGTTTAGTACACGCTAACTTAACTCAGGCCAAATTAATTAAAGTTGAATGGATGGGCGCTGACTTAACAGGCTGTACCTTAACTGGTTCTAAACTTTATGCTACCCCTCGTTTTGGTTTAAAAACTGAAGGTATCAAATGCGAATGGGTTGATTTGTCTGCTACAGGCGATCGCACAATCATTCAAAATTTTAATGGTGATGAATCAAGAGACTTTTTTAATGCCACTCCACCCACAATTCGCATTATTGTTGATTTACCATTAGAGCATGAGGCGAATTTTGTTCTCGCTGGTGCTTATTACCAAATTGCTCAAGAATATGAGGCAATGATACAACCAGCTAGTGTGGAAAACGGCAGCCGCAGAACCGTTTTTACTTTTAGAGTAGATAGAGACGAAAATTTATTATCAACTGCTTTTATGGCAATTCTACCTTTTAAAGATGCCAGTGCCACTCAAAAAAATATCTACATGATGGTAGATATGATGCGTCAAGAAGCGATGAATAACCAGAGTTTTAAATCACCAGCACTTGTTAAAAAACTCATCTTCCTACTAGAGGAAGCTATGCATAAATGTAAAAACATTAAACAGACGAAAAAAAATTTAGAAGTAGCGGCGAAATTAAAATTCTTTAAAGCACCAACCCAGACGATTTTAACAAATTCTAATGCTCAATGTTTGACTGTTTATGATCATCCCAACTTTGGGAAACGATTTGTGAATCGTACTATTATTACTTTAAATGATGATAAATCTGATGAATCAGAATATATTATGCCTTCGTTAAAAATGACAATGGATTTTGTCAAAGGTTTTTATGTCATTAACCAGCAGTGATTGGTGATAATTGCTCAATAAATAAATTACAGGAACAAGAAAATGCGCGATCGCTTGAATCGAATGATGGGGAAAACTCGCTATGTCGTCTGTCGTCTATTCCTGCACTTAAGCGGGGGTGAAGTAGCACCAGTTCTGGGTGTACTCAATCGTGCCGCACGGCAAGCAATGGCCGCTGAAGGCGATTTGGAAGTTTTGGGAGAAGAATTGGTCACAATTTGCCAAAACCTCCTCCAATATGATGACTACTGGACATCAGCAGCTAATGAAGGTGATGTTTTTTGGAGTGAAGGAGAAGCAGGAGATTATGTCAATGAATTATTTACCGACTCAGCCCAAAGATATCTCAGTGAACCAGATTTCAGTTCGGCATCTGGTTTCGATGAACCTTTATCTATCCCTGTCACCCGCAATGTAGTTGTCATGCTAACAGTGGCTTATGAGGGAGAAGTACCGCAATTAGAAACGGACCTTTCTAACATCCAGGCATTAAAAGAAGGTTTCAAAGCTATCATCAATCTGCACTACAAACATAACCTCCAAGCTATCCAAGTGCATTTTTCACCCGCCCAGTTAGGAGACGAACTGACTAACGATCAGTTATTGCAGTATTTTCCTGAATTGATTCCCTTATAACTTTTTGGTTAGTCTATATTTACCACCTGCAAAGATCACTTTAGGAAAATCATGTAATGCTCATGACCATAGCACGTAAATTTACAGTCATCTTTTTATCTCTGACCTTGTGCTTAACAACCGTCGCCTGCGGAGGTGGAAACCAAACTACATCTTCATCTGGAACGAAAAATGTTAGCCAAACTGCTACCCCTACCAAGATAAGTGATGGACAGTATCCTGTACAACAAGCCACTTATAACGATGCCAACGGGGAGTATACGCTGTTTTTACTCAATAGTCAGCCCCCAACCTTTGCTACCGAAAAATTACAAATGGCACGGCTGACTGATGAAGAAATCAAAGAGGGTAAAAAAACTTACTTAAAAGTAGAAAAAGGAGAACCAGCTTTATACCTGACAGAAGATTTTAAAATTGAGTACGTTCATAACGTCACTGAAACCAAAACTAATCCCCAAACAGGACAACAGGAAACCGTTGTTGTTCGCCGAGAATCTAACTTCTGGACACCCTTTGCCGCTTCTTTAGCTGGTAACGTCGCAGGTCAAGCAATTGGTAGTCTTTTATTTAGACCTCAGTACTATGTGCCTCCTGTTTATCAGTCAGGTGGGATTATGAGTGGTTACGGTGGATATGGTTCTACCTATGACCAAGCGGTTTCCAGCTATCGCACTCGCTACAATGAACCACCCGCAGCCGTGAGAAATCGCACTGCTTTCCGCACTACGGGGACAATTAGAAATCCCTCTAGACAGGTTCGGACGACACCCCGCACAAATACAGGTAGAGCGACTGGTTCCGGTTTTGGTGGTAGTACCCTCCGTCCTTCCGGTAACTCTAACTCTACTCCTCGTCGCAATTCTGGTAGTAGTTTTGGTAGTGGTGGACGTTCTTCTGGTAGCCGGTCTTCTGGATTTGGTAGTAGAAGCAGAAGAAGGTAATTCGTAATTCGTAATTCGTAATTCGTAATTATTAGCCCAATTACAAATTACGAGTTCGTTTTTTTAAACTGCTACAGCAGCAGGTTGCGGCCAGCGTCCCATGACTTTGGTAATCACTGCCAACTCTTGCATCAAATGATCAAACTTGTCTGGTGTCAAAGATTGAGGCCCGTCAGATAAGGCTTTGGCAGGATTGGGATGTACCTCAATCATGAGAGAATCAGTACCAGCTGCGATCGCAGCCATAGCCATAGAAGGAACAAATTCAGACCAACCAGTACCATGACTGGGATCAATCATAATTGGTAGGTGAGTTAGCTTTCTCAACACAGGCACAACCGACAAATCTAGAGTATTGCGGGTATACTGGCGGTCAAAAGTTCTAATTCCCCGTTCACACAAAATCACATTAGGATTACCCGCAGCCAGAATATACTCAGCCGCCATTAACCAGTCTTCAATTGTCGCCGCCATGCCTCGTTTTAAAAGAACTGGTTTCGGTTGCGCCCCAACTTTCTTCAGCATGGAGAAATTCTGCATATTTCTCGCACCCACTTGGATGACATCAGCAACTTCCCCAATTTTCTCCAAGTCTTCAGTATCCATAACTTCGGTAATAATGCCAAGTCCGCTGACTTCCCGCGCCTTAGCTAACAATTCCAAAGCACTTTCGCCGTGACCTTGAAAAGCATAAGGTGAAGTCCGGGGTTTGTATGCCCCACCACGCAAAAACTTAGCGCCCGCAGTCTTAACACGCCGAGCCGTCTCCACAATCATTTCTTCATTTTCTACAGAGCAAGGCCCTGCCACAACGACCAAAGGATGATGTTGACCAAAGACCACATTTCCATCGGGAGTCTTCACCACCACCTCCGAAGCTTCCCCATGACGGAACTGCCGACTAGCCCGCTTGTAGGGTACTTCTACTCGTAAAACTTGCTCAATCCATTGGCTCAGTTCCTGAATTTGCAAGGGGTCTAAATTAGCAGTTTCACCTACTAGAGCTATTACTACCTTATGCTTGCCAATGATTTTTTCTGGTGTTAATCCCCAGCTAGTTAATTCTTCTTCAACACGGTCTATCTCAGCTTGTGGGGAACCAACTTTCATAACAACAATCATGTTAAAGTTCCTATGTATTTGGGTAAATTATTTAGCGATTCAGTAATTTTGATTTAGTAAGAATTTAGGAGTCAGAGGAATATTTACTAAGGGGATACTAAAAAATAAATTATCCAATTTCACTGCATCAAAACGACTTTTTCCTCCCCCTGTTAGAAAGCTCTCTGCCTGAATCCCAACGACAATTTTTAACGCCAACCTAATCCCGTATTTCTCACAAACAATGTAATCGCAATTTGTATAACCCGGATAAAGAATCGGTTTCAGGCATTTTTTACGGGGTTGATTTTTGATGCAGTGTGAAACTCCAGAATCCGGATTTTATAAGGGTTTGAGAATTTTGGTGAGAAATTCGGGCTAATTAGTGCGGTGCGTCAGATAGAGAAAATCTGTTGTGTGCTAAATTATTCGGGTCTGACGTGGTTGGTGAGCTTGCCGAACCACACCCTACAAGAGATAAAATCCATAATCCATATTTGATAGATTTTGTCAATGCGTAAGTCCTATATTTATAAGTCCCTAAATACTTGAGGTGCATTTAATTTTTGCCCAGTGGAATTACTAAATAGGGCTTGCTGAATAAACCAAAAACCTAGATATATCAACAGTCTCAGGCTGAAAAAAGTAGGAGAAGGTGCAAGAAATAAGCGATGAAATCATCAAAAACCGTTCATTTACCCAGATTTGAGAATATTCTGATCTACTTCTAATTCTTCCTCCTGACTCCTGACTCCTGACTGGTTGGTGAGCGAAGTCGAACCACTGACTCCTAGCTCTAACGGAAAGACTTTTATGCCTAACGGCACGCTACGCGAACAGCAAGCTCTAAATAATTAAACGAGAAAATATATTAAAAAAAATGTAGCGCTCGGTACTTTCTTCTGAATATTGGGTATAAACAAGACGATATATATTTTTCTTAATATTGATGTTGAAGTGATAAAATTTCAACTTCAACATTCATTCTTCAATTTACCCAATATTGCAGTTATCTGGATACCTGAGCGCCGATTCTCAGACGTTCTTGCTGCGAGTTTCGCGCCAAACCTCGATCATCCTTCCCCAGTTGGTACTAAACTCACCTAAACCTATTAAATTTCCAGGTCTTTCTTCATCCCAAGAAGCAGAAAGAACACCATAGGTTATCCCCAATACCCCTAAACCAAATAATCCCATATTCACCAATAACACAGCGATGGGAGGTAGTTGGATGTGGGCATATATGACCAGTAGATAACTAGCAACAAGACTGACAATACCCAAAGTTGTGGGTACACCACAAAACACAGCCACTCGGCGGATCATCCGTTGGCTGACAACCTCAGGAATAGCCATTTCTTCCTTGGTGAAGGGTGGCTGCTTTTGCGTCTGTTTACCAGACTCCTGTGGCTTGGGGGCGGGTTGAGTTTTAGCCTTTACTGGTTTTGGGCGCTTTTTGTTTGGCTCAAAAGGTAAGCGACTACGTTCTGATTCTTCAGCAGGCATAAGCAGCAATTCCTAACCACGAATACCGAGACGAGCAATCAGAGCTTGATACTTTTCCCGACTGTCCTTTTGGATATAGCTGAGAAGACGCTTGCGTTGTCCAATCATCTTCAATAATCCTCTGCGGGAGGAATGGTCTTTCTTATTAGCTTGGAGATGTTGACTGAGGCGGTTAATGCGATCAGTCAACATAGCGATTTGGACATCGGCCGAACCGGTGTCGGTTTCATGGACTTGGTAGCCAGAAATGAGTTCTTGTTTGCGCTGTTGCGTCAGAGCCATGAGCGATTAAATTGTGATTTTTTCTAAATGTATGCAGCAGTCTCCCATAATATCACAGCCTTCAATCTGTGTGGTGAATTAGCTTTGTGACTACTGAGATGCTGGCTTTTGAGCAATTTGCTCTTCTCAATGCGATCCCTATGGTTATATTTCCTCTACAAACCCATGTAAAAATTATAAATAAACCTCAGCGACCCTCTGCGTTAAAAAAAGCGCGTAGCGCGACCTAGGAATCGCATCCTCAGAACAAAGAAATGCGATCGCTTTCGGCAGTTACCTTCATGCGATCGCATCCTGCGGGGCGTAGCCCATCGCTCTTCCTACTAACTAAACAGATTAACCACAGCACTTACCAAACTGTGAGTAATCGGTAAACTATCAACCACCATCGCCAGACACAACAGCATCATGTAGGAGATGGAATAAAGAAACAACTCTCTAGCTGTAGTCCTATCTTCGGGATTTTGCAGCAAGCGCCAGGCTTTGTGAACAAATATTCCCCCCAATGTCAAAGCCACAAAGGCATAGACAACACCACTGGCGTGTAAAGGATAAAACAATAGTACTGTGGCAGTTACGGTAATCACCGTGTAATACCAAATTTGCCGTACTGTGGCTTCATCACCTGCTACCACCGGTAACATAGGTATGCCCACCTTGGCGTAATCATCACGAATCATCAAAGCCAAAGCCCAGAAATGAGGCGGAGTCCATAAAAAGACGATCGCAAAAATTAGCCAGGCCGCCCAGCTTAAAGTATCTGTTACAGCCGCCCAACCGACTAAAGCTGGGATTGCTCCCGCAGCACCACCAATGACGATATTTTGAGTGCTGTGGCGTTTCAGCCAGTGGGTATAGACCAAAATGTAAAAAATAATGCCAGAAAAAGCCAAAAGTGCTGCTAATAAATTTGCAAATACTGTGAGGATGGTAAAAGAACCAACAGCCAGAGCGATCGCAAAAATTAAAGCATCACGGGGCTGAACCCTACCAGAAGGCATAGGACGATGGCGCGTCCGTTCCATGTCGTAATCTATATCTCGGTCATAGATACAGTTAATCGTCTGAGCGCTAGCAGCAGCCAAAGTACCACCAATCAGTGTTACTAGCAACAGCAAAGGGTCTACTTGTCCCTGAGCAGCAATCCACATACTTCCAGCAGTGGTAATTAACAGCAACGGAATAATCCGTGGCTTAGTTAGCTGGTAGTAGCTTTGAATTACTTGTAAAAATGTATCGTGGTGGCGAGAGACATTAGTCTCAATCATGTTGGCTCTACTTCCTTTCTCAGTTATCAATTATCAGGTGATAGGGAATAGAGGTGAATTTTACCCATTACCCATTACCCATTACCCATTACCCATTACCAATCACCAATCACCAATTACCAGCCACAACTACATAACTAGCAACTTGGGTGACTAAGTGTTCTGTCGCGGAGTGATAAAACTGTGAACACCACCAAAGTACCCAGCAAAGTAGCACCTACAGCTTGGTGAGTCACAGTCAGAGGTTCAACTTGTAGATGTAGCCGGAAAGTGGCAACTCCCAACAGCAGTTGTAAAATCAACAGGCTACCAGCCATATTTGCCAGTCGGCGCAAAGCTGGATGTAAAGCGGGTGTCCGCCAAGAGATAAAAACTATTGCCAAAATAGCCACCGTTGGCGGTAGCAAACCCACAATATGGCTGTACATCACTCCACAAAGTTGAGAATCACCAAAACATTGGTGTGCAGCCCAGCGAGAACCGACAACAGCCCCTAGTAAACTTTGTAGGTAAACGAAAATAGAGGCAATTAAACCCACCCAAGGCAGCTTACCAACCGTTCCCGTCCCTTGATATGGGCTAAGAGCCGTACCGATGACTAAGAGAGTAGTGAAAAACAATAGCGCCGTTCCTAAATGGGCGGTAACAATATCAAACCGCAACAATTCGGTGACGGTAAGTCCCCCCAAAACGCCTTGAAAGACGATTAAAAACAGGGCAAATGTAGAAGCCCAAGGTAGCCAGTTGGGTAAAACACGACGATGCCACCAGGATAAACCCGAAAGTGCGATCGCGCTAAAACCAATCAAAGCTGCATCTAATCTGTGAAACCACTCCAAAAACACCTGGAGATTCATTTGCTTGGCTGGCACCAATTCCCCATAGCACAGAGGCCAATCGGGGCAAGCAAGTCCAGCATTCATCACGCGGGTGGCACTGCCTATGGCCATCAAAATCAAGGTGGCTATGCAAATCTTCCACACCAAGCGACGAATTACTTCCTTGGGGCTATTGTGTTGGGCTGCCGCTTCATTTTGTTGTTGTAGGACAAATTCGTTCATCAACGATACCTTCCGCCCGCTTGAGGTAGATATTCTTATAAATTATCTATTCTGAGTCAATCCAGACCTATCTACACCCTAACGTATGAGCTAAGATTTATAGATTGGCTTCCGCTTTTACTTATACTTTGAATCACTTCAGGTACTTTTATCTGTAAGATTTAGGTATTTTTTAAGATATGAATAATTAATTAATGGCAATTCTTAAGAATTTACTAAAATTTTCGGAAAATTCTTCTATATAATTGTCATTTTTTGTTAGCAATATCACATAAATCCCTTTTACTCAAGATTACTCAACTTATTAAAAAAATTAATAAAAATTTCAGAGATTAAGACCCCATATTTTATAGTCTGCACTACCTTAGTAAGTGAGTGACTTTGAAATAACGTAGTAAATTCAGTTAAGTAAGCCGTGAAAATTCCAAGTTCGATCTGGACATTACTCATTGGCATCGTGCTAACCCTAGCCAGCCTTTGGTACGGTCAAAATCACGGTCTGTTACCCACAGCCGCATCTGATGAAGCCGTCTTAGTAGATGGTCTATTCAACACGATGATGATAGTTTCTACAGGTATATTTCTACTTGTTGAAGGTATTTTAATTTACGCCGCAGTTAAATACCGTCGCCGTGCTGGTGATAATGAAGATGGACCAGCAATTGAGGGTAATGTACCTCTAGAAATACTCTGGACGGCGATCCCAGCAATTATCGTCCTCGGTATTTCTGTTTACAGCTTTGATGTCTACAACGAAATCGGTGGTTTTGATCCTCATGCAGTCCATGCAGCCCCAGAAACACCGATGATGCAAGAATCAATGTCAATGCCAGGAACAGCTATTGCTGCCACTTTAAGCGATACACCTCCTAGCACCGAACCCAACCTGATTGCCCAAGTAGATAATGTCACTCCCCAACAAGGGGAAAAGCCATCACAATTAGTCATTAACGTCTCCGCACTCCAGTATGCTTGGATTTTCACCTACCCAGATACAGGCGTGACAACTGGTGAACTTCATGTACCTGTTGGTCAACAAGTGGAAATGAACATGACAGCTAACGATGTCATCCATGCCTTCTGGGTTCCAGAATTTCGCCTCAAACAAGATGTGATCCCCGGTAGACAAAGTGAGATTCGCTTCACACCCAATAAGGTGGGTGAGTATACCTTAATTTGTGCTGAACTTTGTGGACCCTACCACGGAGCTATGAAAACCCAAGTAGTGGTAGAGTCCCAAGAGGCTTATGACACTTGGATGCAAGAACAACTAGTTGCTAGTAAAGAAACGCTGAATCAAGCCGTTGCCGTTAACTCGACGGATTTATCCGCAGATGAATTTCTCGCCCCCTACACTAAGGACATGGGAATTCATTCAGAAATGCTACATCAAGTTCACCATGAGTCAATGGTTAGATAGTCGAAGTTAACGGCTAATGACCTATGACTAAATAACTAATGACTAATTGACTATGACACAAGCACAGTTACAAGAAACTGCTAATATCCCTGCTCATATTGAAGAAGAAGGGGAAAGACATTGGCGTGACTTCTTTGGCTTTAGTACCGATCATAAAGTGATTGGCATTCAATACCTAGTCACCTCGTTTATTTTTTACTGCATTGGCGGCGTGATGGCTGATTTGGTGCGGACAGAATTACGTACTCCAGATGTAGATTTTGTCACTCCAGAAGTCTATAACAGCCTGTTTACACTCCACGCCACCATCATGATTTTCCTGTGGATTGTGCCAGCAGGGGCGGGTTTTGCTAACTATCTCATCCCCCTGATGATTGGGGCTAGGGATATGGCTTTCCCCCGCTTGAATGCTGTGGCTTTTTGGATGATTCCCCCGGCTGGTATCCTGCTCATTGCTAGTTTAGTAGTGGGTGATGCCCCAGATGCCGGTTGGACTTCCTACCCTCCTTTGAGCTTGGTAACAGGTCAAGTGGGAGAAGCAATTTGGATCATGAGTGTGCTGTTGTTGGGTACGTCTTCGATTTTGGGGGCGATTAACTTTATCGTCACCCTGCTGAAAATGCGTGTTCCCAGCATGGGTATCTATCAACTGCCTTTGTTTTGTTGGTCAATGTTTGCAACTTCTGCACTGGTATTGATATCAACACCAGTTTTAGCGGGGGCGTTGATTCTCCTTTCCTTTGACTTATTGGCAGGGACAACATTTTTTAATCCGACTGGTGGTGGTGATCCGGTGGTGTACCAGCATATGTTCTGGTTTTACTCCCACCCTGCGGTTTACATCATGATTTTGCCGTTTTTTGGGGCAATTTCGGAAATTCTGCCGGTTCATGCTCGCAAACCAATTTTTGGTTATAAAGCGATCGCTTTTTCGTCTCTAGCTATCAGCTTTTTGGGGTTAATCGTCTGGGCGCACCATATGTTTACCAGCGGTATCCCTGGCTGGTTACGGATGTTTTTTATGATCACCACAATGATCATCGCTGTACCCACAGGCATTAAAATTTTCGGTTGGTTAGCAACCATTTGGGGTGGCAAAATTCGCCTCAATAGTCCCATGTTATTTGCAATGGGCTTTTTAGGAACCTTTGTAATTGGCGGTATCAGTGGCGTAATGTTGGCAGCCGTGCCTTTTGATATTCACGTTCACGATACTTATTTTGTCGTGGCACACCTCCACTACGTTCTCTTCGGTGGTAGCGTTTTAGGGATCTTTGCCGCTATCTACCACTGGTTCCCGAAAATGACGGGAAGAATGATCAATGAATTTTGGGGTAAGGTTCACTTTGTTTTAACCATTGTTGGTCTAAATATGACCTTCTTACCCATGCACAAGTTAGGCATGATGGGTATGAATCGCCGTATTGCCCAATATGACCCCAAATTCACATCATTAAATGAAATCTGTACTTACGGATCTTATATTCTCGCAATTTCCACATTACCCTTTATTATCAATGCCATTTGGAGTTGGTTATACGGACCTAAAGCTGGTAACAATCCTTGGCAAGCACTGACCCTAGAGTGGATGACCACTTCACCACCAGCAATTGAGAATTTTGAAAAACTGCCCGTATTGACCACTGGCCCTTACGACTATGGCGTAAAAGAGAAAAAAGTTGATATCAGCGCAGTGTTAAGCGTTCAACCTGACGAACCATATCCAACCATTGAGTCTGGTGTGTAATTAATAATTCGTAATTCGTAATTCGTAATTCGTAATTGAAAGAAAATTATGAATTACCAATTACCAATTACCAATTACCCATTACCAATTACCCATTACCAATTACCCATTTAAAAATTCATGCAAAGTCAGATAATTGACCCAGCGAAAATTGAACAGAATCATCACCATGAAGCTGTAGAAGCTCATCACGAAGCACATCCAGACCATCGTATGTTTGGGTTGGTTGTCTTCTTGATTGCTGAAGGGATGATTTTTGTAGGGATGTTCGGGGCTTATTTAGCTTTCCGTTCTATGTTACCTGTCTGGCCTCCCGCAGGTACACCAGAATTAGAACTGTTGTTACCTGGTGTGAATACCATTATTTTGATTAGCAGCAGTTTTGTCATGCACAAAGGTGATACTGCAATCAAAACCAATGATGTCAAAGGAATGCGGACTTGGTTGGCAATTACTGCCGCAATGGGTGCAATTTTCTTAACGGGTCAGATTTATGAATACACCCATCTAGAATTTGGTTTAACTACCAATTTATTTGCCAGTGCGTTTTACGTCTTAACTGGTTTCCACGGACTGCACGTAACTATCGGAGTGTTGGCGATTTTAGCAGTTTTGTGGCGATCGCGCACTCCTGGTCACTACAGCAACGAAAAGCACTTCGGCATTGAAGCCGCTGAACTGTACTGGCACTTCGTAGACGTAATTTGGATCATTCTGTTCGGATTACTGTATCTACTTTAAGTATTAATTACTTAGTTGTTCACTCCACTTGAATAACTTACAGTCCCCCACTCAGGGGGTTTTTTTATAGGTTTTTCAACGACTCCGCCAAATATTAATTTTCCCATCAAATCCAGCACTGGACAGAAATTGTCCATCACGACTAAACGCAATATCCTCAATGGGCTGCACCAACGCATTCACCGACTTACTCTGACTATTAAGCGTATTTTTCAACTCACCTGTAGTTAAATCCCACAGCTTAATTCCATCTTTAGCACCACTAGCTAGGGTTTTGCCATCAGGATTAATCGCAATGGCATTCACCCAATTATTATGTCCGCTAAGGGTGTGGATTCGTTCACCACTGTTGACATTCCAAACTTTAATACTTGTATCCCGACTGGCACTAACTAAAGTTTCGCCATTGGGTGTAAAAGCTAACCCAGTCACTATCTGAGAATGCGCCACAAATGCTCGGATTAATTTGTTACTACGCAAGTCCCATAGCTTAACTACACCTTTATTATCACCACTAGCCAAGGTCTGTCCATCAGAACTAAGCGCTAGGGTATGAATTGCATTATCAAAGCGTACCAAGGTGGCTAGTGGCATTTGTCGTTTTAAATCCCACAAACGAATCCCATCTAAACCACCACTGACAAGAACTTTACTATCAGCAGAAACGGCTAAAGACAATATTGGACTTGTATGTCCAACAAAAGAACGGCTAAACTCCAGACTTTTGAGATTCCAAAGGTTAATTCTGTAGTCACTACCACAACTAATCAGAGTTTCACCATTTGGAGTAATCAAGATAGAGTCTACAGATCCTTGATGCGCTCTGTTAATCGTACCCAAAATTTTTCCCTTTTGAGGATTCCAGAGGCGAATCATACCCTCATTTTCTGCCCCACCAGTGACTAAAAGTTTAGTATTTGGGCTAAAAGCTAGAGATTTAATAGCTCCCGTATGTCCGAGTAAGGTGTGAAGTAGTTGGGGATTGGCAAAACTTTTGCTATCTGGGGATTTTGTCTTTAATTCATCAGCAGCATGAGCAGGATAACTGTAAAACTCTTGAATCATAGGAATTGATAGAGCTACAGATGTCATGAATACCAAGCTCATACAAGAGCGAATAACCGTATTACTTCCCCTTCTTCCTTCACTTCTCACAGTTTCTCCTCACCTATGGACACCTATTGAATTAAATCAATACTCAATACTCAATACTCGGTACTCACTACTACCTACTGGCGTGGTTTTTTCTTGGAAACGGTCATGATTGGTAAAGGTGGACTGGAGGAGTTAGAAGGTAAATAATGTTGCACTACAGGCTCCTCTGGTAAAGGGGGACGCTGTTGCATCCGCCATAACTTAAAAACCAGAGCTATTCCTGTTGTTCCCAAGCCAAAAGCGAACAACGACCAGCTATCATCCAAACCACCAATCAGTGCATCTACTACACCCATTGTGACTAATGCACTAATGATAGGTTCTTTCCGATATGCTGACTTCAAAAAACGAGGTAATACAGCGTTCATCACAGCTTATTCAGTTCCCGTTAACTTTTTGTATAAATTTAACCTAGAATCTAACCTAGAATACCTCATAGGCAATTGACCTTTCTGATCCAAGGCTATCAAGGCATATAATATTATAGTTTTTTGGAGTTGGAGAGGTAGTGTAGTAATTCCCTATGATGTTTAGTAATTTCCTGCCAATCATATAGCAGGTGACAGGTAAGAGTTTTTCAAAATTACGAATTACGAATTACGAATTACCCATTACCCATCACCAGCCTAAACTAGATGATGAACAACTTGGGTTAGTTAATAGCTATGCTTTCATGTGGAACTACTTTAAACCAAGCCATGAGAGTACGCCTTGATTGGTGAGATATTCAATCAAAACCATTAAGATAAAGCCAATCATAGCCGCCCGACCATTTAGGCGCTCGGAATATTCATTAAAACCAAATTTGGGATCTTCTAGTTTGGGGTTAACACTGGGTTGTGGTTGTGTCATTATCAATTTTTCCTCTCTTCTTAATGGCAAACGAAACTTTAAATTGAGCTTTTAGCTAATTGCAGTGCTTTAACTTGAGAAGTCCAACAGCAGCTTGTTGGAGAGAGCAATGCAAAAGCTGACTTTACAATTTTTAATGATTCTTTATCTATTGTAAGAATACTGGGAGATTAGTCAAGGGTAAGAGTTGGCGGTTTCTCAGGTAGATTTAGGGGAGATAGGTAAGAAATTGGCTATCTCTAATACGGAAGTAGCAAGATGGAGACTGGCAGGCTAGAGTAAATAAAAAAATATCAGAGGCTGTAAATGGAAATCGGCGTTCCTAAGGAAACTAAGGATCAAGAGTTTCGTGTAGGGTTGAGTCCTTCTAGTGTGCGGGTGCTGCGGGAAAATGGTCACAGTATCTTTGTCCAAACACAGGCAGGTACTGGTGCTGGATTTACAGATGATGACTATAGCAGTGCGGGAGCAGAAATTGTCTCTACACCCGAAGCTGCTTGGAATCGGGAGTTAGTTATCAAGGTGAAAGAACCCTTGGTAAGTGAGTATAATTTTTTGCAGAAGGGACAGTTATTATTTACTTATTTACATTTGGCAGCCGATCGCAAATTAACAGAACATTTACTAGATTGTGGCATTAGTGCGATCGCTTACGAAACAGTAGAACAACCAGGGGCGAATAGACTACCCTTGCTTACCCCCATGAGCATTATCGCTGGTCGGTTAGCGGTACAATTTGGAGCTAGATTCCTAGAACGTCAACAAGGTGGTAAAGGGGTACTTTTAGGCGGTGTACCCGGTGTCAAAGCTGGCAAAGTAGTAATTTTAGGTGGTGGTGTTGTCGGCACAGAAGCCGCTAAAATTGCTGTGGGCATGGGTGCGATCGTGCAAATTTTAGATGTCAACGTTGAACGCCTTGCTTATTTAGAAACTCTATTTGGTTCTAGAGTTGAACTGCTTTATAGCAACTCTGCCCATATTGAAACCGCAGTTAAAGAAGCCGATTTACTCATTGGTGCGGTTTTAATCCCTGGAAGGAGAGCGCCAATTTTAGTATCCCGTGATTTAGTTAAACAAATGCATCCCGGTTCGGTGATTGTGGATGTTGCAGTTGATCAAGGTGGATGTGTAGAAACATTACACCCTACATCTCACACCAGTCCGGTATATATTGATGAGGGTGTGGTACATTATGGCGTTCCTAATATGCCAGGGGCTGTACCTTGGACATCTACTCAAGCTCTCAACAACAGCACTTTACCCTATGCTGTGCAGTTAGCTAATTTGGGAATTAAGGCTTTGGATATTAATCCAGCTTTAGCTAAGGGTTTGAATGTACAGAATAATCTTTTAATACATCCCGCTGTACAAGAGGTTTTCCCTGATTTGGTGAATTAATCATCGGCTTTTTAGCGCGGATGGGTAGGTGTAAAAAATTAGAAGTAGCAAAAAATGGCTGTATCTCTTGATGGGCTTGGTTTTGCGGCTATTAATGTTGATGAACCATCCGCGCACCTTACACAGACTGGGTTTCAGCGTTTTTTGTTCTTGACACAATTCCTGAAATGGACTATGATTATCCCATCCGCGCAATCGAACCTTGAAAATCAAATACACAAAGGCTTTCAGCCTCCCGCTATTGCAATTTTCATTAATCCCTATTAGGGATTGAAACCCCACAGAAGAAACGATTGCCACACTCAATGAAATCATTGCAATTTTCATTAATCCCTATTAGGGATTGAAACTTGATTAGGGTACGTTTATCATAGCATTATCGTTAAGGGTAATTGCAATTTTCATTAATCCCTATTAGGGATTGAAACGCGTAAACATCAACTATCTGATAAATAAGCAATTTATTGCAATTTTCATTAATCCCTATTAGGGATTGAAACTTACTATCATTGGATTTACGCTCTATGGATTATTATTGCAATTTTCATTAATCCCTATTAGGGATTGAAACGGTCGCCCAAAGCAATATTATGATGGAGGCTTTGGATTGCAATTTTCATTAATCCCTATTAGGGATTGAAACTATCTTTTGGAGATAAATCGCTAAGATAAGAGGAATCGCATTGCAATTTTCATTAATCCCTATTAGGGATTGAAACAAAGGATTTTGGACTTTTTCAACACACTCAAAGCCTTGTTAATTGCAATTTTCATTAATCCCTATTAGGAATTGAAACATTTATGAAGCAATTTAACGAGAAAATAGCAAATATTGCAATTTTCATTAATCTCTATTAGGGATTGAAACCGGCTCAAAGCTTGAGTAGCAGAAGTTGGGTGAATATTGCAATTTGACTGAAAAACCCTTGTTAAAGTAACATCTCATTTAAATTTATAGTATTTTCAGCTACAGTTATCTCTCCCTCAAGTGAGCAACAATGGAAATAAAGAACTGATATGCAGCCTTTCTTGTAAATCATGCTGCTGTTTCATGAAACCTCGAATCATTGTTTGTGGCTTAGGACGTACTGGATATAAAATCTTTCGTTTGCTGAGACAACAGGGTGCTTTAGTTGTCGGTATTCATCGCAAACCCATACCTGGCGAAGCTGCGGGAGATGTAATTATTGGTGAATTATACACAGCTTCTACCCTAAAAGCAGCAGGAATTGAGCAAGCACATACTTTAGTAATTGCTAGTTCTGATGATGCGTTAAATTTGTCAATTATGATGCAGGCGCGGATACTGAATCCTCAAATTCGGATTATTAATCGCTTCTATAATCCGAACTTGGGCGAACGCCTAGATCAAACTCTTGTAGATCATTTAAGTATGAGTGTTGTTGGTTTAGCAGCACCAGTATTTACCTTTGCAGCCCTGGGAAATCAAGCAATTGGGCAAATCAAGTTATTTGATCAAACTTGGCCAATTCAGGAAGAATATATTGATGAAGATCATCCTTGGAGAGGTTGTAAACTGAGTGATTTGTGGGAAGATAAGTCCCGGATGCTAATTTATTATCTGCCATTGCTAGGGAAGATAAATTTAGTATCTGCGGTATTATCAGAACAAAGGTTGAAAGCAGGCGATAGATTAATTATTGGCTCTCAACCCCGTGTTAATCTCCCTCGTAAATCATGGGGAAGAAAATTTCTAAAAATCTTCACAAGTGTTCGGCAGTTTCAGAAACACGCCCAATCAGTAGTCGTCATGGCGATGGCGCTAATAGTCATTATTTTACTCGCCACATTTACCTATGTTTCGGCTAAATTAAATATCTCATTTGTTGATGCTTTATATTTTGCTGTGGGCATGATTACAGGTGCTGGTGGTAATGACAAAGTTGTAGAACAAGCACCCAATAGCATTAAGTTATTTACAGTTTTTATGATGCTGGCTGGGGCAGCAGTTTTTGGTATTTGGTATGCTATGCTCACCGATTTTGTTTTAGGTACTCGCCTCAAACAATTTTGGGATGCTGCCAGAATTCCCCAACGTAATCATTATATTGTTTGTGGTTTGAGTGGTATTGGTATTAGAATTATTCAACAACTTCATGCAGGTGGATATGAAGTAGTAGTAATTGAAACAGATCCTAATAATAGATTTGTCAATACTGCCAGAGGAATGAGTATTCCTGTAATTCTTGCAGATGCGAGTTTCCGCACAACTCTACAAACAAGTAATATAGATACCGCATCTGCTGTTTTGGCTGTTACTAATAACGATGCTACTAATTTAGAAATTGCTCTCAAAGCTAAAGGTTTAACACCAAAAATTCCGGTGATTGTTCATTATGCTGATCCTGATTTTGCCGGCATGACAAAACAGGTATTTGATTTTGAAGCTGTACTCAGTCCCGCAGAATTAGCAGCACCGGCTTTTGCTGCTGCTGCCCTTGGAGGTAGAATTATTGGTAATGGTATTATTGGCGATAGTTTGTGGGTAGCTTTTGCCACTTTGATTACGCCCTTACATCCTTTTTGTGGTCAGTGGGTAAAAGATGTAGCTAGGTCTGCTGATTTTGTACCTTTGTATGTAGAGACAAATCATCAAACTTTACACGGTTGGGATTTGTTAGATACCAATTTGAGTGCAGGAGATATTTTGTATATGACCATTCCTGCAAATCGATTATATCAGTTATGGCGCGAAGAACATCAGCCGATAATAGGATGAACTACCCCATCTGACTTCGTTGAGGTTAGGGTAATGATACCAAAATTGATCCCTCATAGTTTATGCTGCGTTTTGTATAGTTTTTTGTAAAAAATTGTAAATTTAAAATAATTAGGATTATAAACCGATAATATCAAAAATTAAATGAATACTATTTTTAAATTTATATCCAAATGGGTATAAATTTAATCTGAAATTAGCACGGTTAGATATCTAAAATTTTGCCAAAAACAAATTTTTTAGATAGGGGTCTGAGGTCTAATCCTAAAAATACCATAACTGTTTATCATGACAAAAACACCATTTAAATAACTTTTTCGTTGTGTAAATTATTAACAATCAGGAGATAATAAATCATGGAAACAGTAGTCAAGTTATCCCACCAATCACTCATTTGTGAAATTGAAAGTGTTTTAGATACATATCTGTATGAACCTTATCAACAGGCTTTTGCAATTCCTGATTTACGACAAGAGCTAATTTCCTTTGTTATCAATCGTCTTCCTGGTTTTTATAGCGCAGTTCCTGATAGTCAAATTCCCATACATGAAGACGAAAAAGATAACTCTTTCAACCAAAAGTTACCACGTTATCCTTTAGAGCAACACTTACATCTACAAAATTTGATTCATGAAGGTATTTTCTCTATTATCCAACAAAAATCAGAGTGGATTAGTAATCACCTTTGTGAAACAGTTCAACCCGGTTGTCAACCTTCTCACTGGTTTGGTTAATTTTTTTGAAGATACTTTTTTGTTAATAGTAATATTTGTAGGTGCATAAAATCCGTAACGCACTATTATCAAAGGTTTGATGCGTTATCCCTACATATAGCGGTTCTCGGTTGAGTGAGATACAAGAACCCCACCCCCAACCCCCTCCCCGCAAGCGATGAGGGGGCTATGATGTATTTCATTCAAATGCATACCGCTATAAATCAAAGAACCTCTCCCCAACTCCTCTCCACTTTGGAGAGATGTTTGAAGAGGGGTTCTATGAACTTGTCGAATTCACATTAAATAAAGTATATGGGTAGGGACGAACGTCTGTTCTACAATAATAAAGTTAATATTTTTTATTAAAAAGATACTTTTTCAATAAAAATGGTTAGAGTTAACTCCTTTTGATTGATTTTACTTTAAAGTAGTATTTGTACGGTTGCTCAAGACCACATATACAATACTTCCTGATGTTATGAGGTACAGTTTTTCATCGCCAAGCCTTTAGGGGCTGGGTTTCCCCAGCTTCGATTGTATTGCATTCGACCGAGAACTGCTGTATTTATTATTAATCTATTGATACAATTTTAACAAATTAGCTGGCGAGATTTAGAAAATGTCAACAGTGAAAATTGAAATCCAATTATCTTCTGAAGTTTTACTCCAAGCTGTTCAGCAGTTAAACCAGCCAGAACTAGATCAATTTGTCTCTCAAGTTATGATTTTACATACTCAAAGAAAATCAGCAAGCTTGCTAAAAGAGGAAGTAGAACTATTCCTAAAAATAAATAATGATCTTTCTTGTGATAACCATAATTATCATAACAAATTGATAACTAAAACAGAGGAAGAAAGACTGACAAATGAAGAATATGGAGAGTTATTATACCTGAGTGAACAAATAGATAAACTGCAAGCACATCGTTTAGAATATTTAGCAGAGTTGGCGCGTTTGCATGGGATATCGCTGACTGAATTGATGAGAAATTTGGGTTTTCAGACGTAAGATTATCGTAAATAGACTGTTTGAATATTTTAATAAGTGGGGTGCGTTAATGCAGCAATGTAAGAGTTTATCACTAATGCTTGCAATCATCAAAATAATGTAAACTTTTATAGCCAAATTCTCCCCGAAATTAGCTCATAATTAAGGGAGGACACACCAGTGGAGAACATAAAAATGCTAGAACAATACCGTCAGCACGTTGTAGAACGCGCCCAACTTGGTATTCCGCCCTTACCGTTAGATGCAGTACAAACATCACAATTGTGTGAATTACTGAAAAATCCACCAAAGGGCGAAGAAGAGATATTATTAAATTTATTACGCGATCGCATTCCCCCCGGTGTAGACCAAGCAGCCTATGTAAAAGCTGGGTTTCTGACTGCTATTGCGAAAGAGGAAATAACCAGTCCCTTAGTTTCACCAATAGACGCAGTGGAATTCCTGGGAACAATGATAGGCGGTTACAATGTACAATCCTTAATTGATTTACTACAAGTTTCTGCCACATCTGTATCAACATCTTCGGAAACACCTTTAGTTATGGGGGGACAGGGAAAAGAACCCATAGCCGCTTATGCAGCCAACGCACTCAGCAAAATTTTGTTGGTATATGATGCGTACCATGATGTTTTGGAATTGTCGAAAACCAACCCCTACGCTAAAAGAGTGGTAGACTCTTGGGCAGAAGCAGAATGGTTTACTTTGCGTCCCACATTAGCAGAAAGTATTACGGTTACGGTTTTTAAAGTTCCTGGGGAAACCAACACCGACGACTTATCACCAGCTACCCACGCTACAACCCGGCCGGATATTCCTTTACACGCTTTGGCGATGTTAGAAACTCGTCAACCGGGAAGTTTAGAAACTATTGTCGAGTTAAAGAAGAAAGGATATCCCGTTGCTTACGTCGGTGATGTTGTGGGTACAGGTTCTTCTCGTAAGTCTGCAATTAATTCTGTATTATGGCATTTGGGCAATGATATACCCTTTGTTCCCAACAAACGGGCTGGGGGTTATATATTAGGAAGTGCGATCGCTCCTATCTTTTTTAACACAGCCGAAGATGCCGGTGCATTACCCATCCAATGCGATGTCACCAAAATGGAAACCGGTGACGTGATCACCATTTATCCCTACAAAGGCGAAGTTACCAACGCCGCAGGAGAAATAATTTCCACCTTCAGCCTCAAACCTGACACCATCTTAGACGAAGTCCGCGCCGGTGGACGTATTCCCCTACTAATTGGGCGTACCCTCACCGACAAAACCCGTCAAGCATTAGGTTTAGAACCCAGCACTTTATTTATACGTCCCCAAGCACCCGCCGACACCGGAAAAGGCTACACATTAGCGCAAAAAATGGTCGGGAAAGCCTGTGGTTTACCAGGGGTACGTCCGGGGACATCTTGCGAACCAATCATGACTACAGTGGGTTCTCAGGACACCACAGGCCCAATGACTAGGGATGAATTAAAAGAACTCGCTTGCTTGGGTTTCAGTGCAGACTTAGTAATGCAAAGCTTTTGTCACACAGCCGCATATCCCAAACCAGTAGACATCAAAACCCACCAAGAACTACCAGACTTTTTCTCTCAACGTGGTGGTGTAGCTTTGCGTCCTGGTGATGGTATCATTCACTCTTGGTTAAATCGGATGTTGTTACCCGACACCGTAGGAACAGGTGGAGACTCACATACCCGCTTCCCATTAGGAATATCCTTTCCTGCTGGTTCTGGGTTAGTTGCCTTTGCTGGTGCATTGGGTGTTATGCCTTTGGATATGCCAGAATCAGTTTTGGTAAGATTTAAAGGAGAATTGCAACCAGGAATTACTTTGCGAGATGTAGTGAATGCAATTCCTTATGTCGCCATGCAAAAAGGGTTGTTAACTGTAGAAAAGCAGAACAAGAAAAACATCTTCTCTGGCAAGATTTTGGAAATTGAAGGTTTACCAAATTTGAAAGTTGAACAAGCTTTTGAATTAACCGACGCTTCCGCAGAACGTTCTTGTGCTGGTTGTACAATTAAATTAAGTGAAGAAACCGTTGCCGAATATCTGCGTTCCAATATTGCCCTGTTAACAAACATGGTAGCACGGGGTTATCACGATGAGCGAACCATTATGCGTCGAGTGGCGAAAATGGAAGAATGGTTAGCAAATCCTGTGTTAATGTCAGCAGATACAGATGCGGAATATGCAGAAATAATTGAAATTGATTTAAGTGAAATCAAAGAACCAATTGTTGCTGCTCCCAATGACCCAGATAATGTTAAGTTATTATCGGAAGTTGCCAATGATCCTGTACAAGAAGTATTTGTTGGTTCTTGTATGACAAATATCGGACATTATCGAGCAACTGCGAAGGTTTTAGAAGGTGCAGGTGAGGTAAAAGCGCGGTTGTGGATAGCGCCTCCAACTCGCATGGATGAACATCAATTAAAGGCGGAAGGTGTTTATGATGTTTTCGTAGCTGCAAATGCCAGAACTGAGATTCCAGGATGCAGTTTATGTATGGGAAATCAAGCACGAGTTGATGATAACACAACAGTGTTTTCTACCTCGACTCGTAACTTCAATAATCGCATGGGTAAAGGCGCTCAAGTGTATTTAGGTTCGGCGGAATTAGCCGCAGTTTGTGCATTGTTAGGAAGGCTTCCTAATGTGCAGGAATATTTGGATATTGTGGCAGAGAGAATTCATCCTTTTGCTGATAATTTGTATCGTTATTTGAACTTTGATCAAATTGCCGGTTTTGAGGATGAGGGCAGGGTGATTTCTAAGGAGGAACAGGCTTTGTTGGTATAATGTAATTGGGGTGAGTCTTGATGGCTCACCTGAATGTTATTAAACAGGGGAAAAATGCCAGCAAAAGATATTTACAATAACGAATTTAAAAACGCCTGAATTAAGGATGGTATTGTCTTATCTATCCAGATACAACTGATAGGAATTGCAAGCAATTAGCAAAATAGTTTCTGTATTCCCTGGTTTTAGGAACAATTTGGGAACAAAATCAAGCTAAAAACAGTAAATAAGTTTATATATCCTTTTAAGTTGAAGCGGAAAACAGATTATGTCATTTCATCTGAAAAATGTCGGTAAATTACCTCAATCAATTGTTTTAACCCTTGCTTTAAGCAGTTTGCTGGCTTGTGGACTTGATATTTCTAACAATAAAACCTCTGTGGCTATTCCTAGTCCTGAACAGACACAATTAGCTCAAAATCAAAACAATCTACCTAGAGATATTTCTAGAGCAGTGCTACGAGATGCGGCTAAACGTTCTGGGGTAAAAATGCCTGATTTGAAAATTACTCAAGTCACAGCTACAACCTTTGGAAATCCCTGTATTTTTCGATTTGGAGAAATTTGCACTAAGGAATATAGACCTATTCGAGGTTGGAAGGTAGTTGTGCAGGTAAAGGATCAATCATGGACTTATCATGTCAATCAACCCGGTTCACAAATCCTGCTCGACCCCAAGGTGAATGTATCTGCTACTTCCCAACTGCCAAAAGATATAGCTGATAAGGTTGTGAGTGATGCTTCTAAACGCTCTGGTTTACCACAAAACGCCATAAAAATTACTCAAGCGACACAAAAAACCTTTAGTAATGCTTGCGTATTCAGTTTTGGGGAGGTCTGTACTCAACAGTATGACCCGGTAGAAGGCTGGATAGTAACTGTGAAAGTGAAAAATCAATCTTGGACTTACCACGTAGATAAAACCGGCGCAAGCATTGTCTTAGATCCTAAAGTCGCTACCTCCACAAAAAATTAATTTGGGTTTTTTGATATATAATAATAGATTGTGTCGAATCATAGCCAAACCCATGCCTAAACTCAAAACTCGTAAAGCAGCGGCGAAGCGATTTCGTGCCACTGGTACCGGTAAAATTGTCCGTCGCAAAGCCTTCAAAAGCCACCTTCTGGAACACAAGTCTTCCAATAAAAAGCGTGGTTTGCGCCAGTCTGCACTTGTATGTGAACGTGATGCAGACAATGTACGTTTGATGCTCCCTTATTTGTAAAACATCACAGGTAGTTAAGATATGACTCGGGTAAAACGCGGTAATGTAGCTCGTAAACGCCGCAATAAAATTCTCAAAATAGCTAAAGGTTTTCGTGGTTCTCACTCAACTCTGTTTAGAACCGCTAACCAACAGGTGATGAAGGCGCTTCGCAGTTCTTACCGCGATCGCAAAAAGAAGAAGCGTGATTTCCGTCGTCTATGGATTACACGTATTAACGCAGCTTCTAGACAACATGGTTTAAGCTACAGCCAGTTAATTGGTAATCTCAAAAAAGCTAACATTGAACTAAACCGCAAAATGTTGGCACAATTGGCAGTTCTTGACCCTGCAAGCTTTGCTAAAGTTGCAGAAATGGCAAACGCAGTTAAAGGATAAAGGTGGCAACGGATGAATAACGGATGTAACAGGTGGTCAAAAATTAATCAGTTACATCTGGTATTATCCGCTACCTTTGTTTTGGTTTTCTGCCTTTGTTTTGGGGGAAAATCGTTGACTGCATCAGCCGCTACGTTGCCGGAAATTCAGCAACGAGGCTATGTAAATATTGCTGTTAAATATAACTTGCGTCCTTTGGGATTTAAGGATGATAACGGCAATTTACAAGGGTTAGAAATTGATTTAGCCAGGCGTTTGGCAGAGGAATTGCTAGGTAAGCCGGATGCGGTGAGATTTAAATCGGTTGCCAATAGCGATCGCTTGTCTGTAATTTTAAACAATCAAGTAGACCTCACCATTGCCAGAGTTACAGCAACTGAATCACGTTCCCGCATAGTTAGCTTCAGTGTTCCGTATTATATTGATGGTGCGGCAATAATTACAAAAGATACATCTATTCAAAAATTACAAGATTTATCTAAACGTAAAATCGCAGTCCTCAACAATTCTAGTACCATCGCCAGGGTAAAGTATTTTATACCCAATGCTGAGTTAGTAGGCGTAAATTCCTACGTAGAAGCACGAGAAAAAATCGAAAATAACATTGCTGATGCTTTTGCGGCTGATACCAGCGTCCTCAGTGGTTGGGTGCAAGAATATCCCCAATATCGGCTATTACCCACCAAGCTATCAGCCCAACCTTTATCAGTTGTGATGCCCAAGGGTTTGCAGTACGATGAATTAAGGCGAAAGGTAAATGAAGCGATCGCACGTTACACAGCTACAGGTTGGCTCAAAGAACGCGCACAATTTTGGGGGTTACTTCCTTACTAGCAGAATATGGATTAAATGAACCGCGAAGGCGCGAAGGACGCGAAGGAAGAAGGAAGAAGGAAGAAGGTATTATTACGAATTACGAATTACGAATTACGAATTACGAATTATTTTTTTATTTCCCCATTTTCCCAGAAAGTTGAATAATAGATAGAGAAAGCACTTTTTATATTTGTATTTGTAGGCAATGGATAACAATCTAGCCGTCGTTTATCTCTCAGTTTTTGTTGGTCTGCTCGCATTTGCAGGTGTGAGTGTTTTTCGAGAAATTTTCAAAACTCGCAAACTAGAAAGTTCTCTTTCCAAGTTGAAAAGCAAGTTAACTAAAGAAAAAGGTACGGCTCAAGAATATTACGAATTAGCCAGTATTTATTCCGAAAAAAAGGTCTTTACTCAATCAATACCCCTATTTCAAAAAGCTCTTAAAGCTGCTGAAGAAGAGGGAGAAGAGAATATTGCCCCAGTTTACAACGGTTTGGGTTATGTTTATTTTGCCCAAGAGCAATATGACTTAGCAATTCGTCAGTACAAAGAAGCAATCAAATTGAAACCAGATTATATATCAGCCCTGAATAATCTTGGACACGCTTACGAGAAGAAAAAATTAAATTCTCAAGCACTGGAAATGTATGAAGAAGTACTGAAATTGGCTCCTAATAACGCCACTGCAAAACGTCGTGCTGAATCTTTACGGCGTTTGGTTACTGCATAGCCAATTACTTGCAAATTAGTTTCTGAATCTATCGGTTTTACTATTAGCACTTGGGAAATAAATAACTAAGTTCTAAATTAAGTAAACTAATGATTCAGAGACTAAGGTTTTTTGGGCTAGTTGTTGCCATCATTGTTTTCACTACTGCCATACTGGGATTTATGGGCATTTTATCTGCTCAGGAATCTGTTATTTCCCATCCTTTAAACCCATTAACCGAGATAGAAATCAATCAAGCTGTAGATATACTCAAACAGGAAAAAACCTTGAGTGATACAGCATTTTTTCCCATGATTGCTTTGCAAGAACCGGATAAAAAAGAAGTCTTGAATTTTACACCTGGTAAGTCATTTACACGCCAGGTTTTTTTATTAGTTTATGAACGTGAACTCAACAAAACTTTTACAGGAACAGTTGATCTCACCACCAAAACCTTAACTTCCTGGCAAGAAAAACCAGGTGTACAACCTGCGATTTTACCAACAGATTATGAAATAGCAAAAGAAGTTATTAAATCTGATCCTCAATGGCAAAAAGCTATGCAAAAGCGGGGAATTACAGATTTTGACCAAGTGCAAATCAGTTGCTGGACAGGAGGAATACTCACCTCAGCAGAAGAAAAATCAGGTAATCGTCTTTGTCGAGCATTATCTTATTACAAAGGGAAACTATCGAATTTTTATGCCCGTCCCATTGAAGGAGTTTTGGTTACAGTTAATTTAAACAAAGGTGAAATTGATAGTTTTGTTGATAACGGTGTAGTTCCTATTTCTCAAGAAAATTGGGACTATGATCTAAAAGCCTTCAGTAAATTACTTTCACCACCAAAACCCTTAAAAATTATTCAATCTCATGGTCAAACCTTCAAAATTAAAGGTAACGAAATTAGTTGGCAAGGTTGGAAATTTCGTTATTTAATGCATCCCCGTGAAGGCTTGGTTTTATATCTTGTTAATTACAAAGATGGCGAAAAATACAGACCAATTTTATATCGTGCTGGTTTATCAGAAATGGCAGTTCCTTATGGTGATTCTAACCCTAATTGGTCATTTCGTAACGCCTTTGATGTCGGAGAATATAACCTCGGTTTATTAGCAAACAAGATGGAAATAGGTGAGGAAGTTCCCGAAAATGGGGTTTTACTGAATGCCGTATTTGCTAATGGTGAAGGAGATGCTTATACAATGCCCGGAGTGATTGGTGTCTATGAAAGAGACAATGGTGTACTCTGGAAACATTTTGAATACAACAGCCAAAAAAATGATGTTCGTCGCAGTCGTGAATTAGTAATGAAGATGACGACGGCTGTTGATAATTATGATTACAGCATTAATTGGATTTTTCACCAGGATGGTACTTTGGAAGTACAAAATGAGTTAACAGGTATTGTCTTGGCACAGGGAACAGCAGCCAAAATCCAAACTCAAAATAATTCCTTTGGCAGATTATTAGCTCAGAATATATTTGGAGTAAATCACCAGCATTTCTTCAACTATCGTCTAGATTTAGATGTAGATGGTCAGGCTAATTCAGTGATGGAAATGAATGTTGAAGCTTTGCCCATAAGTGATAAAAATCCCTTGGGAAATGCCATTACTGTAGAAGACACGCCATTAAAAACAGAAAAAGCTGCTGTCCGTGATTTAGATATCAAACACAGTCGAGAATGGATAATTGCTAGTGCAGATAAACAGAATAATTTAGGTGTTCCTCCTGCATATATGTTGATGCCAGGAGGAAATACAATTATGTATGCTGTAGAAGGTGCGAAAATCCGCGAGAAAGCTGGTTTTGCAACTCATCATCTTTGGGTGACAAAATATAAACCTAGTGAAATGTATGCAGGTGGAGATTATCCTAATCAAGCAAAACCAGGCGAAGGTTTACCAAAATATATTGTTGATAATGAGCCTTTAACTGGTGAAGATGTTGTGGTGTGGTACACAATGGGAATGACTCATGTTCCCCGCCCAGAAGATTGGCCTGTGATGCCACGACACCAAGTTGGGTTTAAGTTGATGCCCAGGGGGTTTTTTAGTAGGAATCCGGCGATTAATTTGGGTGAGTAAATTAGCTTTAAATTAGTTTTGTAGAGACTTTCACCTCGTTACCTGTCTCTGACAGGTAATGGAATCGAAAAAAATGGAAGTTAAACAAACAAAATTAGACCTTTTTAATGAAACATAACAATAGGTTAATCAGTACCTAATTTCTGTATAAAATCCGTGTGTTCAACAGACTGTAAACCAGCTTGTAAAACATTCAACACACCTTGCATATTACCTATTAATAATTCATTTACCGCTAACCATAAACCTGGAAATACCCGACTTTGTAAAATTCCATCTTGATCAGGTACTAGTTCTAAATATTCACCTTCTGTCAGAGAAAACCAAGTCAATTTTTGGTCTAAAACTTGCCAAACAATATATTCTTTGACACCATTACGGCGATAAGCTTGTTTTTTGCCATGTAGGTCAATAGCTACACTACTAGCAGCAATTTCCACAACTAACTCCGGCGCACCTTCAATATAATCATCCTCACTGATTCGAGTTTGTCCACCTGCTTCTGGTGTAATAATCAGAATTGCATCAGGTTGAGGTTCGTTATCTAAGTCTAAACGCACTGTGGGTTCAACTCCTAATGCCACACTGGGAGTTAAAACTTCATAATTACCAAGCCATGTTAAGATTCGACCATGAGGTTGACCATGACTTCTAAAACGCAGAGCAGCAGGCATAATATAGACTATTCCTTCGATTAATTCAGCTTTTTTAGGTTTAGGGATGGCATTATATCGACGCTCAAATTCATAACGAGTGAGTTTGTCGCCGTTTGTCAAAGGAGGAATTGTCGAAGCCAGAAAGGGTATTTTTACCATAATTTTTGTAATGGGTAATGAAGCCGAAATTAACCCTATGGTGTATATTTTAGCGAATTACTGATCAAGGAAGTCATGTAAAGCTCTATTTGGGCGATTCCTTCGGAAAGCTTTACTGCGGAACGCTAATGCTAAAAATTGATTGATAAAAATATTTGTCAAATCATTAAGATTTATTTACTTAAACAACATCGATATTGTTTAATTCAGCAGCCATAACCCAGTCAGTAACTAGGTTTTCGCGTCCCCCATTCCAACTAACCCCGCAACAAACCTTATTTGTTCATAGTCAGTAGGTTTGAGAAAATCAGAAGCGATTTAATAATCAAGCACTTATAGTTATTTGAGTTGTAAAGGGAGAAAACCGGATGAAATTGGCTTACTGGATGTATTCAGGCCCCGCCCACATTGGCACTTTGCGGATTGCTAGTTCTTTCAAAAACGTTCATGCAATCATGCACGCACCTCTCGGTGATGACTACTTTAATGTCATGCGTTCCATGCTATCGCGGGAAAGAGACTTCACCCCAGTGACAACTAGTGTGGTTGACAGAAACGTTTTAGCGCGTGGTTCTCAAGAAAAAGTGGTAGATAACATCACCCGCAAAGATGCTGAAGAACACCCCGATTTAATTGTTTTAACCCCCACCTGTACCTCCAGCATTCTGCAAGAAGACTTACACAACTTTGTGGAAAGAGCGCAGTTGGAAGCGAAAGGGGACGTAATGTTAGCGGATGTGAATCATTACCGCTATAACGAATTACAAGCCGCAGACCGGACTCTACAACAAATCGTTCAATATTACATTGATAAAGCCCGCAAGCGTGGGGAACTACCAGCAGGGAAAACTGCTAAACCCTCAGTTAACATCTTTGGTATTTCTACTCTTGGTTTCCACAATAACCACGACTGTACCGAACTGAAACGGCTAATGGCTGATTTGGGAATTGAGGTAAATACTGTCATTCCTGAAGGTGCTTCGGTTCATGAGTTGAAGAATATGCCAAAAGCTTGGTTTAACCTAGTTCCTTACCGCGAACTTGGGTTAACAACAGCTAAATATTTAGAAGAAGAATTCGGGACTCCTTACGTAGATATTACGCCGATGGGTGTTGTGGAAACTGCAAGATGTATCCGCAAAATTCAGCAGGTAATTAACGCCCAAGGTGCTGAAGTTGACTATGAGAACTTCATCAACGAACAAACTCTCCATGTATCTCAAGCTGCTTGGTTTTCCCGTTCGATTGACTGTCAGAACTTGACTGGGAAGAAAGCAGTGGTATTTGGTGATAATACCCATGCGGCTGCTTTAACGAAGATTTTGGCGCGGGAAATGGGAATTCATGTGGTTTGGGCTGGTACTTATTGCAAGTATGATGCTGACTGGTTTAGAGAACAGGTGAGCGAATATTGCGATGAGGTATTGATTACAGATGATCATGGTGAAATTGGGGATGCGATCGCTCGCGTTGAACCTTCTGCTATATTTGGTACACAGATGGAACGTCACGTTGGGAAACGTTTGGATATTCCTTGCGGTGTGATTGCAGCACCAATTCACGTGCAGAATTTCCCCATTGGTTACAAACCATTTATGGGTTATGAAGGCACAAATCAAATCACTGATTTAATCTACAATTCCTTCACTTTGGGAATGGAAGATCACCTGTTAGAAATCTTTGGTGGACACGATACAAAAGAAGTAATTACCAAAGGAATTTCTGCTGAATCTGGTTTGAATTGGACAAAAGATGGCCAAGCAGAATTGAATAAGATTCCTGGTTTTGTGCGCGGAAAAGTGAAGCGAAATACCGAAAAGTTTGCCCGTGAGCGTGGGTTTAAGGATATTTCGGCTGAAGTTTTGTATGCAGCTAAGGAATCTGTAGGAGCGTAGGTTTGCTGGGTTAGATGATAAGGGTGAGTGGTGAGGGGTAATTTATTCTTCACTACTTGCTCTTATACTTTTAATAGACTTTAGCTTAGATATCCAAAATAAATTATAATATCTACTGATAATAAATTCACTCTATTCAATAATCACAATGCAAGATTTTATTAGTTTCGGTCAATGGTGGATTCCTAGTAAACCAGAAGTACGAATACCAGGTACATTAAGCTTTTCATCTGATAGGGACGCAAGACTTGAACTTATGGGATCTTTCTATGATGGAAGTTCTGTAGAAAAAGATATAACATCAGACGTTATTCTAGCTGATCAGGAAAATTTGTTAAAAGCAGGAATGAAAGAGCTTGAATTTATCGAACCTGAAGAAATAATCATTCTTGGTTTAATTGAAAATAATGAAGAAATTACACTGTATAAATGCTCTGGTAGAATTGCAAATTTTGATTTCGTTGAAAGTACACATACTTTAGTTTTCTACGCTAAGTATATTTTGAGGAAAATTCACATTTCAAATGAAGAGAGTATCAAGTTCAAGTCTATTGCTATAGAATATTCTTATTTTAGAGAATGGGTTGGTAAATCAGGAATAACACCATACATAAAAAAAGACGATCAAGTTTTAATAAAATCTCACCCTCTTGAAAATATTTACCTAACTAAAATAAATGATTTAGATATATCTATTACCTGTTTTCAAATGTTTAATCAATTTGAAAACAGGTATTTTGGTACTGCTTACTATAAAATTAATATTGAACAAAAAACATATTTAACAATTAGTAATTATGATAACAAATCTCTTAGTGAATGTATTGATTTATTTATACATTTTAGAGATTTCTTGAGCTTTGCAATGTCGAAGCCAACTTCAATAATTTCTGTTGAGGGAAAATTAGATGTCCCTGTTCCAAGATATATAAATAAAGAAGAATTTCAGGAACAGGAAATTATTATATTATTTGGTTTAGGAGGTAATCTAAGTAATTCAGAAACGAAATTATCTCTTCATGATATGCTATTTACGTTTAATGATATGGAAGATAGATTAGGAGAAATTTTTACGGCGTGGATAAATAATCAAGAAAAATATACTCCAGTTTTTCAACTGCTTATGACTACAATTTATACTCCTAATTTATATATAAATTATGGTTTTATCAATATAATACAAGCATTAGAATCTTATCATAGTGCTAGTGATAGATTTAAAGATAAAGGCAAATATCAGAAATCTGAAAAATACAAGGATGGTATTTATAAAAAACTTTTAGAAGTTATAGAAGATTTTGCTAGAGAAAGTGTTGGTGAAGCTAATGGAATTAGTGATGATTTTAGGGCAGCTTTAAAGGGAAAAATTAAGGGTTTAAATCAGATTACTCTTCAAACAAGATTAAATCAATTAATAAAAAATATTTCAGATTTACTTCCTAGTAATTTTATAGGTGATGTTCAAGATAGAGAACTTTTTGCTAGTCGAGCTTCAAAAACTCGTAATGCTTGGACACATCATGATGAAAAAGAGAAAGAAAAAGCTGCAAAAGGTAACGAGCTAATTCAACTATTTCACACGCTGACTGTTATACTCCAGGTTTGTTTATTAAGAGAATTGAATTTTACAGATGATTCTATCAAAAAAGTGATATCCCGTAACACAAATTATCAGAGACAATGGCGTTCACCCTCAAATTGAATTTTTACAATTGATTTGGTATAGTAAAGATGATGCCAATAAAAATAAAACTTGCTCAAAATTTATTCCCAGACGGGTTAGAAAGCTAAATCAACAAAATTATGCTATTCTATTTTTAGTAATTGTGAGATATTACAATCACTATGAAAAAGTTTCGAGACTTATATATATACCTCAATAGCTATGATATTGACCAATTAATCACACATTTAACCGATAATTGTACAAACAATTGGTCAAGAGCTTACGAACGCGAAAAAAACGCAGTTCTCTTAGAAGAGAAAGCCTACTGTTTTGAACATACCACAGGAGATGGTTTAGAAGCGTCTGGTTTAATACTTTTCCAGAAAGATCATAATACTTGGTTTGTATCTAATATTGTACCAACAGAAAAAGGTCAATTATCTGTTGATGAATACAATCAAATTTTAGTAGACTTCTTTGAAAAAATTGTACAACCTGCCATTGAAAATACTGCTGTAACAACAGAATTAACAAACGATCAAGAATTTATTGAAAATCTGATCGGTAATGATGCAGCAGCATTATTAAATCAATTTGCTGTTTATGCAAATAAATTTACCGTTACCTCACATCCTGTAGATAGAAAAAAATGGTTTGATTTCATATTATCTGTAAATTCAAAAGGCGTAAAATTAGATCCTAATTTATTAAGTATGTCCTTAATTGAAAAAGGATGGTCAAAAGAAGCAGTAGATAAATTAGTCACAGAATACGAATTTGCAGATGCTTTATTGAACTATACAAAAGGACAATGATGAATGTTTATTAGTTCAACAGAGCTAAGTGAAATTATTATCTCTGCACCTGCACCAGTTTTATTTTTAGATACTTGCATAATTTTAGATATTATCCGTTCTCCATTTCGAGATAATATATCTACTAATGAAATATCAGCATCTTTAGAATTAATTAATAAATCACAACTAAATAATCGTAGTGTGTGGTTAGTGACAAATGAAATAGTCTATACCGAATGGAAAGAAAATATAGAAACTGTCAAAATCGAACTGACAGAAGAAATCAAAAAGGCAGAACTAATAAAGAGAGAAAATGGTTAATTCTGCAAATATTATCTTTGATTTTAACCATGATTTTGGACAAATAATAAAAGCTCTAAATCTCCCTGAACCTCTGGGAAATCTTTCCAAAAGCCTCCTAGATAAATGTGAAAAAATAGCAATAGATGATTCTCATTATGTAGAAGCAATGAAGAGAATTAATAAATGTGATGCTCCTGCTCAAAGAGGTAAAGATTCAGCTAAAGACTGTCAGATATTTGCGGCTTTTTTAGATATCGGTAAGCAATTGAGAAATAAAAATTTCCAGAAAAATATTTGCTTTATCACTACAAATTTTCAAGACTATGGAAAACCTAATGCTCCTAAATCACCTATTGATCAAGAACTTGTTAGTATTAATGCCAAATACTTAAATAAATTAGAATGGGGTTTAGCTATTATTGAAGGTAGAGTATAATTTTGAAAATGGAGGTATAAATATGACAGAAAATCCTTATATTGGTTCTTCTCTTGATGCGTTTTTAGAAGAAGATGGAACATTAGACGAAATCAATTTAATAGCCATTAAAAGAGTTATTGCTTGGCAAATTCAAACAGCAATGGCTGAGAAAAATATTACTAAAACAGCAATGGCTGAAAAGATGAAAACAAGTAGATCATCTGTTGATAGACTTTTATCTCCTGATAATCATTCTGTTACCTTAGAAACGATTGATAAAGCTGCTAGAGTTGTTGGTAAGAAAATTCGTTTTGAATTGGTAGATGCTGTTTAAAGTAGAAAAAATCAAACTCATGGCTGATTATGAATGTTATCCATTATGGTGGGTAAATTCTGATAAAGCTGGAGATATTGACCCTGAAACATTACCACTGAGTCAAGAAACTATTAGACGTTTGGAAAAATGGGCTGACATTTACGATGCAAAATTGAACTGGGAAGATCCTAATTCATCAGGTTTTCCCAGTTTAGAGGCTAAAGCGGCTTTTGAACAAGAAGGTATTAGTTTGTGGAAGCAACTGCAAAAAGAACTTGCACCCAAATATGAAGTTGTTTATTTCAGTGAAACATTACGTAAAGTCGTAACTGATATGAATGAATTAGAATCTTTACGCAATATCCATACTTAACGGATAGTCAACTAAAAAAGTAAACAAAGACAACAGCCTCCTTATTCCAATAATACTTGCTCAGTAGTTAGCAAATATCGTCTAAATCAACCCATTCATCATAGGATGAGTCATAGTCAATGTAATGTACAAAGTATTGTTGACCCTGAATTTTATTGATAGTTGCAGAATACCAATCCTCTTCTTCATCATCCCAAACTTTGACCTTTACACCCACAGCATATCCATTATCATCGGATGCAGCTTTGTCGCGGATACGCAGATCATCTGGTTCAACCCATTCATCTGAGGATGACCCATAACCATCATAATGAATAAAGTATTCGTTATCTTTGACTTTCTCAATAGTTGCAGAATACCAATCTTCTTCCTCCTCATCCCATACTTCTACTTTTGTTCCTACTGCATACTGCTTATTATCAACTTTTACAGTAGATGATATCTCTGGGACTGATGATTTTTCCTCTTGTTGAATTTCCTGTTTAACTAAAATATGGGATTTCTTAATCAAACTAGAAGCCACAGTTTGAATCCCTGTATGCTCATAATAATTGGTAGTTTGATCGATGAATGCTGCTACAAAGTCTAGATTGTCATCAGCAATCTGAATAAAATTACCCAGACTACTAAAAATTGATTGCGGAGTTATACCTGTCTTGGATACTAAATTAGATATCCAGCCTTGCACAGAGTTAAAACCTTGAGTAATAAAACCAAGTTTTTCAGTGGGATTATTGCCTGGTAGAGAGCTATTGATGGCTGAAAAAACTGGGTTTTGAGCTATTTGACTAGCGTCAGTGCCACTAATGAGTTGATGAATTTTGTTCAGGAAATCGGGACCTAATGGCAGAATTCCATCTAAACAAACTAGAGCTACCATCCTCATGAGGGAGGCATCTTGATAGTTGTTGGTTAGAGACTTGGCAAACTCTTGGGGGTTAGGTTGAGGAATGCCATTTAGTTTGCAGAAAACGATGATTTCAACAGCAAGTTTCAATACCAAATCAATCGTTTGGGTGAGGTCTGCTTTGGGTGTAATATTGGTGAGAAAAGAAAGAACACCAATTTTTTCACCAACCTTGTTCGCTAAAGCTGCCGCTGCCATAGCTGTGTCTGCTTTATCAATTGTTTGATAAAGCTTAATTGCGCTCTGGTAGCCTTGTTGAGGATCGTGATATAAAATAACAGCACGCTCCCAGATTTTCTGGATTACCTTAGCATCAGTTTCTCCGGTAATGGCACGGATACTATTGTCAAAGCCCACCAAATTGTTCCATTGACTTGGTGCTATATAATCTACAGCCTTTAAAACTTTGACGGTAATATTATCAGTTGATAACTCGTCAACCAACTGAATAATTGATTTCTCCATAAGTAATCCTCAAAACCAAAAATGGGATGAAAATACAGTTCAGACCAGCCGATAGAATAAAGTTGGTAGTTAGTACAACACTTGGTAAAGCAAGAAATTGACTGCATTGCTGCCTATGCACTGGTAGCAGCAACATACTACTGTTAGAATGGGTAATTGAACCGTATTATATAGAGTTCCCTGAACTAGTAAAAAAGTAACTTTCATTTTAATCTGAAGTTATCCCTTACAGATGTATGAAAAAACCTGTAATCCTTATAGCGTTGCTGCCGATTCTTCATGGTAAATGACTTGGTGGTATTGATTGTTTCTGTAAATTCAATTACAGGTTAGATTTTATATTAAGGTTTTACGAAATAACCGACGTGTTGATTTTTTGCAATCTATATTTTATGTATAAAAAAGAACTTTAAGCTCAGTAATCTTTATTCAAGAAATTATACCTTTACCACAAATAATGATTCGGAACTTTTTCCGAATTCAAAACAATGTCCTTTTATCTTCCTGGTATATGTACTAAATTTTAGACAATGATTTAAATTTTATTACGTAAATTTATGCAGCCAGAGCAATGCTAAACCTCAACGCACTTATAGTTTGTAAGGTGAATAGTCTCTCTCATCTGACTTTTTAGAAGTAATTGATACCAATTTTGAATTTTAGATGGGTAATACTTGTACTGAGGCTATTTCATCCATTGGCAATAATATAACTTATTCCTCTTTCCTGTAATTACCAAATCTACTAAAATCAAGATACCTCAGTTAATGGTATCTGAAATATGCCTAAACCTGAAATTTACATAACTTTTAGATTGACCCAGCCAGAGAAAGATTTACTGAGAGAGTATTGTGAACAAACAGGTAGAAATCAAACAGATGTGTTGCGTGAATTGATACGTGGATTGAAACGTCGAATCAAAAGAACAAAAGAGGAGGTTTAAAAGCCGCTTATATTCCCATATCCTATATAATGATTGGTAAAGCTTCCTGCTTTTATATCTGAGCTTAGGTACACCTATGCAAGTACTTTTTAGCTCTAACGTGAATTCTCATTTGTTCAGCCTTTCTCCTCCACAGGATTACCCTGGCGAAACAAAGAGTGTATACTGTCAAGCAATGATAGTTAGAAGCAAAACCTAAGATAAATTAATAGTACAGTTGAACAGTCGTAAATTCTAAATCCTACTATATCAAATAAGTTATGTCAGTGCAAAACCCGAATGCTGAAGAGTCTACAGATTTGATGATTGATATTAATAATCAAGAAGTCTATGAGTTACAAAAAAATGCTTCACCTGTAGTTAGTCTAGCTACAAGAAAAGGATCTATTTCTCAGTTTCTTGCTCCCTTGACTCAAGATACTTTTAAACAAGTAGTTCAGGAAGTAGAGCATAAATTAAGGATTGTCAATGAAACCTTATCCATGCTGGATTATCAGGGTTTTGAAACTATCCTACAGGAAATGCTGCATTCGATTACCTTGAAAACAGGGGAATTATTAGGAGCAGATCGGACAACAATATTTTTATTGGATGAAGAAAACCAAGAACTCTGGTCTATTTTAGCTGAAGGGAAAGGTAAGCGACCATTAGAGATTCGGATTCCATCTGATAAAGGTATTGCTGGTGAAGTTGCAACTTTCAAGCGAGTAGTCAATATACCTTTTGATTTTTATACAGATGAGCGGTCAGGATTTGCTCAAGAACAAGACAAAAGAAATGGCTACCGCACCTACACAATGTTAGCTTTACCGCTGTTAAATGAAGATGAAAAATTGGTGGCGGTTGTACAATTATTAAATAAATTAAAATACGTACATAATCCAGAAGATCCACTGTATGAGCGTATTGATAATAATGGATTTACTAGTGCTGATGAGAAATTATTTCAAGATTTTGCACCTTCAATTCGCCTTATTTTAGAGTCATCTCGCTCTTTTTATATTGCGACACAAAAACAAAGGGCTGCTGCGGCTCTAATGAAGGCGATCAAGTCGCTGAGTCAAAGTAGTCTTGATTTAGAAGATACCCTGAAACGGGTAATGGCTGAGGCTAAGGAATTGATGAATGCCGATCGCAGTACTCTGTGGTTAATAGACCGCGATCGCAATGAATTGTGGACAAAAATCACACAGGATAATGGCGTAGATAAAGAATTACGAGTACCAATGGGTAAAGGCTTTGCTGGTATAGTTGCTGCATCTGGCAAGAAGTTAAATATTCCCTTTGACTTATATGAGCATCCAGACTCAGAAACGGCTAAAGCTATGGATATACAAACTAATTTCCGCACCTGTAGCCTACTTTGTATGCCGGTGTTTAATAGCGATCAAGAGTTGATTGGCGTTACCCAGTTAGTTAATAAAAAGAAACTGGGAGATTTTCCTCCTTATGATCCTGCTAATTGGCCTGATGCTCCTGAATGCTTCCAAGCTAGTTTTGATCATAATGATGAAGAGTTCATGGAAGCTTTTAACATTCAAGCAGGTGTGGCGCTACAAAATGCTCAGTTGTTTGCCAAAGTTAAACAACAAGAACAAATGCAGCGAGATATTCTGCGAAGTCTTTCTAATGGTGTAATTTCTTCAGATAAAACAGGACATATCATCACTGCTAATGAAAGCGCCAAACGATTATTAGGATTTGATGACGAAGAACGTTTGGAAGGCAGATTAGTTAGTGATGTTGTGAATATTAAGGAGGGTGATTTTAGTAAGTGGTTTGTAGATGCTTTACACGCAACAGATTTAAAAACTAGTCAGCAATATTACCCTGATCGCACGCTTTTGACTACAAGCAACGAACAGCATAGTATTAATTTATCACTGAACACTATTGCTGATGCCAGTGACCAAAATCAAGTTTGTGGCGCACTGGTGGTCATGGATGATATTAGTGATGAAAAGCGGCTCAAGAGTACTATGTACCGTTACATGACTCAGGAGTTGGCAGAAGAACTGCTGAAATTAGATGATGCTAAACTAGGGGGCGATCGCAAAGAAGTTACTATCTTATTCTCTGATATTCGTGGCTACACCACCCTCACAGAAAACATGGAAGCTGAGGAAGTGGTGGGTATGCTGAATGAATATTTTGAATCAATGGTTGAGGCTGTTTTTAGACATAAAGGCACATTGGACAAATATATTGGCGATGCCATCATGGCTGTATTTGGTTCACCTCTACCTTTAAAAGAACACGCACGCATGGCAGTGCAAACTTCTCTAGAAATGCGCTCTCGTTTAGAAGAATTGAACGAAAGTCGCCAAGCTGTGAATAAAGCTAGGATCAAAATTGGCATTGGTATTAATTCTGATACTGTTATTAGTGGCAATATTGGCTCTAGTAAGCGGATGGAATTTACCGCTATTGGTGATGGTGTTAATCTTGGTTCCCGACTGGAAAGTGTTAGTAAACAGTATGGTTGCGATATTATTGTCAGCGATAATACATATCGAATCTGCGAAAAAGATATTTGGGCGAGGGAATTAGATTATATTCGCGTTAAAGGACGAAATGAACCAGTAGCTATCTATGAGTTGCTAGGTTTGCGTTCTGATTTGATTAGTGATACCAAACTAGAACTAATTGAGCATTATCATCAAGGGCGCGAGTATTATCTTCAACGTCAGTTTGTAAAAGCCCAATCTGAGTTTGTCAAAGCTTTATTAGCTGACAACAATGATAAAGCCTCTATGTTATATCTAGGCCGTTGTCAGCATTGGATACAGTCACCCCCATCTGATCAAACTTGGGATGATGGTGTTTGGACGTTTAATGAAAAATAAGCTTTAATTGCTTGCTGGAAAAAATCTGCTATTTGTCGGGTGTGTTATGTCTTTTGGACTAACGCACCATTTATGAATACAAATAAAGCTGTACAACTGGCGTAAATTTGAAAAAGCCCGATTAATATCGTATTAATTTCCAAAATTTATCCGTATTAGGCTCATATTAACTTCAATTAGTATAGGTTTTTGTTTTTTAATGGTTTTTATTATTTTGTAATTAAACTTAAAAAAATAAGATACAAAACCTCAAAAGTCACTGTAGAAAGGTTGCATAGCCTCTAGTTTGTAACAGTTAATTGATATTTGTTGTCAAATCAATTCTCTAGATACAAACTAGGAGTACAACACCAGCAATTATTTTTATGAACGCTATTTCTAATTTTGAATTTAAACGGTCAACTTGGCAAACAGCCATTATGTTGACTTTGGGTTTTTGGCTCAGTGCCAGTTTGGTTTTAGATTGGGTAATTATGCCTAGTCTTTACATCTCTGGCATGATGAACCAAGCTAGTTTTTCTACAGCAGGCTATGCAATTTTTTGGAATTTTAATCGCCTAGAATTACTATCTGCGGCTGTAGTTTTAACTGGAGTTCTGGCTATTGGCCAAGTTAAATCTAATTGGCGTTTGGGAAGTATAGTTTTATCGGCGCTTTTGCTAACAGCCGCTTTGCTGGATACTTATTTTTTAACCCCGCAAATGTGCGCTTTAGGAAGTAATTTAAGCTTATTTGCATCCAGTACAGTGCCAGCAACAATGAATGTACTACACGGTGGTTATTTTCTGCTGGAAGTATTCAAACTTGTTGCAGGTGGTATGCTTTTAAACTGGTGCTGGCAGGAAGTTTGAGATTAAGGTGGGCATTTCCCACCCTGCTAAAAATACTGAATTATTCTGATTCAGCTTCACTGTTGGGTAATAGCAAGCGGATGGAGAGAATGGCAAAACCCACCGCTGCGATCGCTTTTAAGATGCGTGTAGGAAAAAATTCTGCAACTGCTCCCCCGGCTAATGCTCCTAACAAGCTGGTTAATAATAGCGCCCCAGCAGTGCCAAAAAACACACCCCGCCGAGATTGACCACGACCAGAAAGAGCGATCGCCGCTAACTGACTTTTATCACCTAATTCTGATAGAAAAACTGTAATAAAGCTCAAGCCTAAAAGATGCCAATTCATAATTGATTCTTTGTATAACTAAAGACTACTAACCCATAAACACATCCCAAAATAGCATCACAGAAATCAGTAGCAACATTACCCCTGCTGATTTTTCTACAGTTTTTGGACTGAGTTTAGTGGCTATCCAACCACCTAAAAGCACACCTAACAAGCTAGTAGTAATTAATGCAGCCCCAGAACCAATGAATACTACCCAAGGTTGATGAGATTCTGCACTCATTAACAGAGTGGATAGCTGAGTTTTATCGCCAATTTCTGCCAAAAATATGGTGATGAAGGTTGTTCCAAACACTACCAAGGCCGATTCCTGCTTTTTGGAACTATCCTTAACTACAGGCTCAATTAGATAATCATCAGTGTCTTGTATTTCTAACTGGTTTTGAGTCTGAGAGAGATCAGAAATACTTACAGGTGTAGAGTCGAGTTTCACAGGCGGTTGTCCTGCCACTAATTTGTTTTCATATTCTTTTCATTTTCTCAGATTTTTGTAATAAATTGCAACTCTACTGGACAAAATCCCAGATTAAAAGCCAACAGCTTGATCAAACCTGATAATTTCCAAACTGCGATCGCCATACACACCCTCAATTTGCTGACGACAGCAAGCGATCGCAAAATCACTAAGTTCCTCTGGTTCAATCCCATACATATCCTGAAATATCTCAGTTTCCACCCGACAGAAACGCGGACGATCATCATAAATGCCGCATTCTCGCGTGGTATGGTCAAAATTAACGCACCATCCCCCTTCCCCTACCATACTCAGGTAAAGCCCCACTTCTTCTGGTGAGAGATAGTCTTCCAAATCTGGACGATCTGCTGGATCAAGATGACAGCAGGCTCCACATTGCTTTACACATTGCCAAGTAGCCATAATTTCCTCTACCTTGTGACTTCTCGCTATTTTACTTTTTTATGTTGTTTTCTATAATTTTGTTAAGTAAATTAAATCTGGTGTCCGCTTCCCGGATATGATCTATGGCGGGATTTGCATTTGAATTATTAAATCTTTTAAGACAATAGAGAGGAAAAGAAAACAATGGAAGCTTTAGCCAACATTAATTGGGAAGTCATTTTTCAATTGACCTCTGTAGGTCTAATCATCATTGCTGGGCCAGTAGTAATCTTTCTCTTGGCTTTTCGCAACGGCAACCTGTAGATTGGGTAATGAGTAATGGGTAATGGGTAATGGGTATAGTTTTGCTAATTATCAATTACCGTTCGGCTGACGCTCACGGCGAAAGCCAATTACCACTTTTAACTCATAAGAGACTTCCAAATAAAAAAATATCCCAAAATTTCTTGTGGTGCAGGACGAAAAGCCTGCTAACAATACAAGGACGGGCAGGACTTGTACTGAGCTTGTCGAAGTATGCCCATCCCACAAGATTGGATCATCTTTTTTGTGGAGTTTTCTAATAGAAGTCATAGTCCACGCTGTGCTATCAGCAAAATCTAACTATCCAAAGCCTGAATAGCAGCTTGGATAATTCCATCATACTGAGGTAGACATAAATCAACCTTTTTGGCATCATCACGACTGCTGCCTAAAAGACCATGATTATCTCCGGGCTGCATGACTAAAACTTTACCTTCAGGATTTTTAATTCTTAATTCTGAATCAACGCCATTTTGATAAACGCCACAGGTGTATTGACGCTGTTTGTATTCAAAGTTGGCGCGTAATTTTTGAGATGGTGGGGTGGAAAATATTGGAGAATGAGCGGGGAGTCGCACACCTATCAACTCCATTTCGATAGTTATTTTGTCATTAAAGTGATTTTCCCGGAGTTTGTAAGCTATATCAACTCGCGCAGGAAGGGGAAAGTAATCACGCCAACGCCAAGCGATCGCTTTAATTTGATATCTGATATTATCGACAGTTTGCGCCAATGTCAGTTTAATGTGACCTTTACCAACAATTTGCTGCTCAATTACTTGTGCATTAGCTGTCCAGAAAACAGGATCTGGGTTTTCGATACCGCAGGGATGGAGAACATTTAGCTGTTGATATAACTCCTGATTGATTTGATTGAGATTTGCTTGAGCATCAATTTTTAGTAATGGTTTGAGGTGTTGGGGTTCTAAACACTGATTTGCGAACTCACATAAGCGCGATCGCAATGACAGTAAATTATCTGCTGGCAGAGAAAATCCTCCTGCGGCTTTATGTCCACCAAATTTCCCCAGCAAATCCCGACAATATTCTAAAGCGGCAAAAACATTAAATTCAGGTATTCCCCGCGCCGAACCGCGAATTACGCCTTCATCCTCATAAGTACCGATGAACACAGGAACACCGTAACGTTCCAGCAACCGAGAAGCGACAATTCCAATTACACCATGATGCCAATTATCTTTAACAACAACTAATACCCGGTTTTTTTGTAAAGAGTTTACATATAAATCTTCAACAAGTGCGATCGCTTCCTGTTCAATTTGCTCACACATCTGCTGACGTTGGATGTTTATTTGTTCACACTGCATCGCTCTTTCTAATGCTAACCCCATATCATCAGTAGTCAGCAATTCTATTACTGTTTGTGGGTTGCCAATTCTACCAATTGCATTAATACGCGGACCCAACCGAAATCCAATATCTTCCGGCTTTAACGATTTTGGATTTTGAGTTTTAGATTTTGGATTACTTTCAGTTTCCCCTTCAGTTGCTTGCACTCCAGCCACTTGAATTAAAGCTTGGACTCCTGGTAAAGTAGATTTAGGTAATAACTTTAAACCACGTTTTACCCAACGGCGATTTACACCAGTTAAAGGAGCTAAATCTGCAATAGTTCCCAAGGTAAACAACGCTAACATCGGTTGAACTAAACCCTTAATTTCCCCTAATTGCTGGGCTAAACATACTGCTAAAATATAAGCTACACCCACACCAGCCACACCCCGATAAGGTGAAGATTCAGCTATTAATTTCGGGTTAAGAATGGCGTTAGCTGGGGGTAAAATAGGGGGAATGTCGTGATGGTCGGTGATAATTACCTTTAAACCCAGTTCTCTGGCTCTAGCAATTGGTTCAAAAGCAGATATACCATTATCTACAGTTAAAACTAATCCGACTCCTTCCCTGTGGAATTCTTCAATAATGCGTTTGTTAATTCCATAACCTTCGTGCATTCGACTAGGGATAGCATAATCTACATTAGCACCCAAAGCGCGGAGGCTGCGGAGTAGTAATGCAGTACTAGTCATCCCATCTGCATCGTAGTCTCCACAGATAGCAATCTTCTCTTGATGAGCGATCGCATTTTCCAATAATTCTACACTCACCGCTAAATCTGGAAAATCCTCCAACGGAGAAGGTAAATTTAACGATTCGGGATTTAAAAATGCGGCTGCTGCTTCTGGTGTTTCCATCCCCCGATTAATCAACAACTGGCTGATAATTGGCGATATATTCGTTAAATCTGCCAGTTTTTGAGCTAATTCAGGATTCGCTGGGGCAATTTGCCAACGTTGATTGGGTAAGCGTTTGATGGGTTTTGAAATTTCAGTTACAGGTCGATCTATCACTGAGAATTAAGTAAATGGTCATAGGTAATATCCTAATAGATCTTCAGACAAGATCAGACATGAGATTACGGTGAATCAGATAAAATAAAAACACATCAACACGAGGCAGTCTTTATGGTAGCCCAAATCAGTGAAATTAAATCTCCCACTGAACTGGTAATCTCTTGGGAAGCCTTACCCGATGATTTTCAGTTAGAGGATGAACCGGTGGAAAATACAGGACAGCCAATTTTAGCTGGTGCTTTGCGAGAAAGTTTAGAAATTGCGGGTTTCATACAACCTCAGATGTTGATAGCGTCAAATTTTGGGTTGTGTGCAACATTAAACGGTCAATTTATAGCTAAAGCACCTGATTGGTTATATGTTCCTGCGGTTAAAGAGATTTTAGCTGAACGCAAAAGCTACACACCCAATTTAGAGGGGAATGTTACAGCTATAGTAATGGAATTTTTATCCGACAATGACGGTGGAGAATATTCTGTTAAGCGAACATATCCGCCAGGGAAATGGTTTTTTTATGAGCAAATTTTACAAGTTCCCATTTATGTAATTTTTGAGCCTAATGGCGGTTTATTAGAATTTTATCAACTAGAAAACGGTCGATATGAGTTAAAACAACCGGATGAAAATGGTCTGCATTGGATTGATTCAATGGGCTTATTTTTGGGAACTTGGAGAGGAGAAAAAGAAGCCAGAACAGGTTATTGGTTGAGGTGGTGGGATAAAGCAGGTAATTTGTTGCCTTGGTCTGTCGAACAGATTTCACAAGAACGTCAACGTGCAGACCAGGAAGGCCAACGTGCAGAACAAGAACGTCAGGAGAAAGAACAAGAACGTCAGGAGAAAGAACGGCTAATAGCTTATTTAAAATCTCAGGGTATCGACCCCAATAATTTGCCCACAGGAACACTTTAGCATCAAAAAAACTAGTGTGGGTGCAATGGTTACGCTAGAGCGACATAGTAACCCACCAACAAAATTAGCTAATTTTATCTAAAATATGTTTACTTTACCATCATTGAGAATATAAAGAGAGCGATAACCTGGAAACTTATTACTAGGACGCAGTTCTAAACGCAGAGTGCCAAAATTAGGTTTAGAAGCAACTGCTTCTAAAGACCTTCCTGTATCATCCCAGAACAAAAGAGAAATATTTGGATTTGTACCGCTTTGTTGTTCTGTACGATATTCTTGTCCTGGTTGTAGAGTAATGCGCCGCATTTCTGGTAATTTTTCTAGTTTTAATACTCTAGGAGTGCGGTTTACAACTTGTAGGCGGATATATTGACCAGGTGTAAACTGAAGTGGTTTCGCACCACAATTAGAAGCGCAGGTTCCAGCTAATGTGACATTAGAATTATTAGTTGGTGTTAACAATAAAGCTGTAGCAATCAATGTTGCAGACATTAATTTAGACATAGTACACTCCTGCAATAATTATGCAAATTTTAGATTAATTAAGGTTAACTCTAACTTAACTATTTTGGTTTAAAAGCTGTTGAATTGTGGTAGCCAGTTGTTTGAGCATCACTGGCTTAGTCAAATAATCATTTGCCCCCGCTTCTAAGCATCCCTCGCGATCGCCTGTCATGGCCAGAGCCGTGAGCGCGATAATCGGTATATTCATCAATTTAGCATCGAGACGAATTTGTTTTATAGCCTCTATGCCATCCATTCCCGGCATTTGGATATCCATTAAAATCACATCAGGCTGGTGAGTTTTGGCAAGGTTTACGGCTTCTTGACCATCCATTGCTAATATAATTTGATAGCCTTTGGCTTCGAGATAGCTAAAAAATGTACTAATATTGGCTTCGTTATCTTCTGCTAACAAAATCAAGGGGGCTTGGCTTGCTACTTCCTCCGCAGGTGGAGAGTCTAATTCTGAAGTAGAGGCTGATTTATCATCTGCGGTGATTTCAGCTAGAAGGGGACTACAGGGTAGATCAATCATAAAGCAACTACCTACACCAAGTTCACTGGTGAGTCCCACCTGACCGCCGTGGAGTTCGACAATTTGTTTAACTAATGCTAGTCCCAAGCCTGTACCGTTATACTGACGATTTAAGGAACTATCAATTTGGATGAAGGGATGAAATAGTTTATTAATATTCTCTGGAGAGATGCCAATGCCAGTATCAATCACGCTAATTCGCAGGAAGTCTTGCGGGGAGAAATCAGTGGTCTCCATGTCAGGGTCAAGTTGGGTGACTTCTAAGGTAATGCTTCCTCCCTGTGGAGTAAATTTTACCCCATTGTTAAGTATGTTAATTAATACCTGAAGAATCCGTCGTTCATCTACGAACAGATTAGGTAGGTTTTGTGGCATTTTAATATCTAGCTTGATGCGCTTTTTCAGTGCTTGCTGTTTGATAAATGCCAAACTGGATTGGCACAGATGAGATACAGAAATTGAAACACAGTTGAGATTGATCTGTCCGGCTTCAATTTTGGCTAAATCCAGGATGTCATTGATCAATTCCAGTAGATGATTACCACTATGCTCAACAGTTTTTAAGGCTTTGAGTTGGCGTTCATTAATACCACCAAAAACTTGCTCTTGCAGGGCTTCAGTCATGCCCAAAATGGCATTCAAGGGGGTGCGGAGTTCGTGACTCATGTTGGCGAGGAATTCATCCTTGAGGCGGGTAGCACGGGCGAGTTCTTCGTTAGAAATGGCCAGTTGTTGATTGCTTTGGGTTAGCTTTATTTCTGTTTTCTGCCTTTCCGTGAGTTCTTGCTGTAATTGCTCAAAAAGATTTGCTTGCTGAATTGCGATCGCTAACTGGTTAGCAATTTGTTGAAGGAGTTGGGCTTCACAGTCTTTCCAGATTCGTTTTTCCGAGCAGGCATGAACAACCAAAACGCCCCAAAGCTTGTTATTTTCCCCAGAGGCAACCCAGCGATTCTTTTCTCCATCTTGCGCCTCTTGCAAAATCGGTGCTACGATTTTCGACTGGATTTGACCTTCGATGGCATATTCCACTAGGCAATCTGTCCAGATATCTTGCATGGCATCGGCAATAATCCGGGGCTGTCCTTGCCAGTAGTAATCAAGAATTTCTTGAGACCATATCTCATTATCCCAGTGGCGGTTTTTGAGTGTCACTAACTCACTAGAAACGGCTTCTTCAACAATTTGGCTTTTGCCGTCACCAAAGAGACGGAAGACGATGACGCGATCAGTCTTGAATAAGTATTTGATCTCCTGAGTCACTGTTGCTAAGATATCTCTGATATCTAGCGATTCTCGAATTTTTTGCACAATTGCCCCTAGAGTGCGCTGTTGCTGCAACTGCTGAGAGATTGCTACTTCGGCTTTTTCGCGGATGATCAATTCTGATTGAACTTGTTGATATAAATTTGCTTGGTAAATAGCGATCGCTAACTGGCTGGCAATTTGTTGTAATAATTCTATTTCCCCTGTTGTCCACCAATAAGGCTGATCATTTTGGTACATCCCTAACAGACCCCAGAGTGATTTACCCACAAAGATAGGTGTAATCACATAAGCTCTGGTTTGAAACTGTTCCAAAAGTTCAATATGACAGGGCTGTAAACCAGCTTGATAAATATCAGGGACTATTAAGGTTTCGTGGTTTTGGAATTTACCTCCTTGAGTTTCTTGGAGATAAGTATCTTGCCAAAGCTTTTTAACACCAGATCCCGCAAGTTTTACCCAACCGGGAACCACAGCCTCGGTAATAAATTCACCACTCCAATCGGGTTGAAAGCGGTAAATCGCTACCCGATCTACTACCAGTAATGATCTGGCCTCATTTACAGCCGTATTGAGAATGACTTCGATCTCTAGAGATTCACGAATTGCGTGGGTAAGAGTTAAGAGCAACTGTTTGTACATTGCCTCTTGATGCAGAGCGAGTTCAGCTTTTTGGCGTTCCCGCAGTGCAGCTTTTTGTTCGCTAATATCGACTACGACACAAATAGTTTGATCCTTTGATTCGGGGAGAATCGCCGCTCCAATGAGAACAGGAAGCTGACTGCCATCCTTACGGTAGTAGACCTTTTCCCAGGGATCAATCTCGCCCTGTGCCATCAGGCGATTCATTGCGGCAAAGTCGGAGGGTATATATTCAGATGGAGTCATTGCCAACCAATCAATTGCCCCGGCATTGAAGTCATCCCTGGTGTAGCCAACCATCTGTAAAAAGTGGTCGTTGGTATCAATAATACGCCCCTGAAAATCTGCAAAGATCATGCCAACCGCACTAGAATCAAATATCCGACGGAAACGAAGTTCACTATTTTGCAAAGCCAGTTCAGCTTGTTTGCGATTGGTAATATCTTGACAAGTCCCTAAAATACCAATTATTTCACCCTTCAAGTTACGCAAGGGTAATTTATTGGTTTCTATCCAGATAAGTTCCCCATTGGCCTGATGCTGAGTTTCGATAATGCCGAGTTTGGCTATGCCAGAGTCCATAACTTGGAGATCATCGGCTCGATAGATATCGGCTTCAGCAGTTGCCCAAGGCAAGTCGTAATCCGTCTTACCGATAATGTCGGTGGGTAAAGCGAGATCCGCTGCCACCGCAGCCTTTTGATTACATCCCAAATAGACTAATTGGCGATCCTTCCAAAAAACTGTGAGGGGAAATGTATCAAGTACGGTTTGTAGAAATTTCTGGGCTTCGAGCAGTTGAGCCTTTCCCTGTTGTAGTTGTTGAGTCCGCTGGTCTACTATCACTTCCAAGTCTTGATTCAAACGATTGAGAGCATCGTTAGTTGTTTTGCGCTGTAATTCTGCTGCTGATCGGGCTGCAAATACCCTGAGGATGGCGATCGCTTCTCTATGCTTAGACTCCTGAAAGGGCTGCACGTCTAGAATACAAAGGTTGCCAATGGCATTGCCGAAATCGTCTTTTAAGGCTATGCCTAAATAACTCTCGGCCTGTATTTTCACCAAGTCTAAATGATCAGGAAAAAGTTCTTGAACTCCGCTTTTGCAGTAAAACTCTCCATCTTTCAGGGTATATTCACAGAGGCTGTGAGCCACATCGTAGAAAACTGACGGCTGTAAATCTCCATTTGCCCAGAACCCTAGGGTATGAAGTTGATCACCTACCAATTCAGTGACCATAGCATAACGGACATCCAAGGCTTCGGCAATATGTCGCACTAAGGCTGGAAAAAAGTCCTCTCCTGTTACAGCAGCAGTTCCTATGACCAGTTTTTGCAGGGTTAATTCAGCCCGTTGGCGTTCTCTTAGTTGTTCCTGTAATTTTTGATGGGTGATAGCTTGCTGAAGGGCGATCGCTATTTGTACCGATAACATTCGCAGCAGTTCAAGTTCTGAATCTTGCCACTCGCGGGGTTGCTGGCTTTCGGTGACGTTGAGAAAGCCCCACAGTTCATCACCACACAGAAGCGGTATCAGAATTTTGGCACGGATCTGGAGGCCAATTAACATACTGCGGTGGCAGTCTGACATTTCCGTCGTGTAGATATCGGGGACGACGCGAATCTTGCCTTGACGATACATTTCCAGAAGCTCTGGACTAAAACATTTGTCTTGAATTTGTTTACCTAGCAGAGATAGGGTGCAGCCTGTGGACTCAGCCACTGTGATTCCTTGTCCATTAGCCTCTAATCGCCAAATATTGACGCGATCGCAGCCCAATAATTGCTTTACCTGTTCAACTGTTGTATCTAAAATGGTTTGTAAACTCAAGGATGAGCGGATTTGCATGGCGATTGCTGCCACTAATTTCTCTCGCTCTACTTGAGATTTGAGAGCGATCGTCCGAGCTTCAACTTGTTGTTCTAGTTCAATGGCACGGGTTTCTAGAAATTCGATTTTCTCTACTTCTAACTGGAATACTTTTTCTTCTAATACCTCTGTCAGCTTGTATAACTCCAGCGGCTTTAGGGCTTGTAGCAGATTAGTCTGGGTGACAATTCCCAATAATTCTCCTTGTTTCCCTGTCACTCCTAATCTGCGGATCAAGCGTTGTTCCATGATCTGCTGCACCACCCACAGGGAATCTTCTGGTTTAACGGAGAAAATCGGCGTACTCATCACCGCTTCTGCTAAACAGGTTTCTAGGTTCAAGGCTAATGCCTGAAACTGGACAATGTCCCGCTCGGTGAGGATTCCTACAGGAATTTGTAGAGTTTGACTACTAGGGTTTTGCACAATCATGACCGAACTAACGCCGTGTTTGTCCATGAGTTGAGCGATCGCTAACATGGAACTATCTGGTGCGGCACAAATCACCTGATTTGTCATTACCTCAGACACCAACCGCAACCGTAAAAGGTCTATAGGACGAGCAGTTTGTCGCAGACTTTCATGAGTCACCAGCCCAACCACACGATTTTGCTCATTTAGGATGGGTATGTGGTGAATGTGATACTGCTGGAGCAGATTAATCGCCACAAATAAATCCGTAAAAGTAGACTCGTACAGGATGACAACTGGATCAGCCATCACCTCTTGAATCGCTAAATTTTCTAAGCAACGCTGCTGAGAAATCAGGCGCACTACGTCCCGTTTTGTGAAAATACCTAATAAGTTTCCATCTTCCACTACCAAAACGCAGCTTGATCTTGCCTCTAGATGGAATTCATCCAATTGCCCATTCGTTGTTTGTGTGACATTACAGATAATACGTACACCACTCATTTGAGCGATGCCTGCTGCGTTCGCGTAGCGTCTCGAAGAGAGCATAGCTATCGCATCCATCACCGTTGTCTCTGGTTTAACTATCAGAGGATCACGGACAATGACAGACCTCAATTCTGATTGGGTAAGCGCCGTGGAAAGGTTTAACATTAGTGTAGGAATTTAGAAACTTTCTTTACACAGTTTGGTTTTATTCTGCCTACCTACTTAATTCCACCATCAGGTAGCCAAATTTCTCCATCATCCGCTAATAAGTTTTGTGCTGCTTCTAACATAGATGTAGCCATTTCCCTTAAATCTTCCCGATTATTTAAATAGGTTTTTAAGGCTTCCATCGGGTCAGTACTGCTACTTGCGCTTAATTCAGGAATCCGGGGTTTAGCCAACTGACTGACCAACTCTGGTTGAATCGTATATGTATGTGCTGTACTTAAAATTTTATGTATAAAAGAGTTATCAATTAAATCTAACTGTTCAGAACGCAGTTTGTAAATCAGTCGAACTACTGTATCTTGAAGATCATGTTTAGCGATCGCTTTCAATAAAACCCCTTGCGGATCATCAGCCTTAGATAAATCTACCTCAATCGTGCGGAAAGTGCGAACAGGTAAAGAGCAAAATGACCAATCAACCCTCCCCCGTTCCAATTCCAGCATCACATAACCCTTATCTTCCTTCTCTTCACTAAAATCGACCCGTTCAATACTTCCTGGATAAATAACCGGTGGATCATTAGATTTATTTAAATTCTGGTGGCGGTGAACGTGTCCCAAAGCCACATAATCAAAACAAGGACGCGTTAGCATAGATAGCGGCAAAGTAAAACCTTTACCCACAGCCAACAAACGTTCCGCACCCAATGTTGCATTATCAGCCATCAAATGCGCCAAAAGCACCGTTGGTACATCCGGGTCAAGTCTGCGAATTTCCCCTTCTAAAACCACTTGTAAGCGATCTGTTAACAGTTGATTTACATCCGCCATAGACAAACCCGCAGTTTCTTGACGAGTCATCAAAGTAGAACGAGTTAACCAAGGGAGAGTAATTACCTGCACCTTTCCGTTACGAGTTTGGATGTGATGAGTAGTTAAAGTATCACCGACCACAAACCCCCGTACACCCAAAGTCCGGTAAATATTTAAACTTGCGCCTCCTATTCCCTGGGAATGTTGGTCATGATTACCCACCAACAGCACTGTCGGAATATCAGCATCAACAAGGCGACGAAATTGACTAGCAAAAGCTTCTTGTACGTAAGGCGGTGGCGTAGCATCAGGAAAAGCATCACCGCCAAATATCACCATATCCACAGCATCAGCCAGGGCTTGGTCAATACACAAAGATAAAGTATTGACAAAATCCTCTAACCGTGTGTTCAAACCCGTGACTGGATTAATGCGTCCGTGGGAGAAACCGCTTCCCATGTGAATATCGGAAAGATGGAGAATTTTAATCATAATTAGTATTTAGTCATTAGTTCTTCGTCATTAGTCATTAGTTTAGAACTAACCGCAATTTTCAATCACCCGATTCTGTTAAAATTACGGTTATATTCAAGCATACATCTTTCTATGTTAAAACCAAGACAACCAAGAGACATCAGTAACGATATTACAGAGAGAATAAAGAATGTGCATTTATCTCTTTTCTCTCGTCGAGACTGGTAGACTGTAATATTTAAGGGTTACAAAAAATTATTAAGTCTGAATCAGGATAACCAGGATTTAAGGATTTACAGGATTTTATTTTATGGTCAAAGATCCCCGATTTCTGACATAATTAATTATATGAATAAGAAGATTAATCAAAAAGTCCTGGTTCTAAGTTTTGATAACTGAAAATTTTTCTCTGTGTTCTCTGTGTTCTCTGTGTTCTCTGTGTCTCTGTGGTTCGTTTAAAAAAACATCAAAAATAACTGAACGCAGATAAACACAGATGAAGATAAAATCAATATCCTGTAAATCCTAAAATCCTGGACATCCTGATTCAGACAATAATAAAATAACAGATTCCAGAAAAATACACCATGCCCAAAATTACCCTAGAAATATCAGAAGAATTATCTCAACAAATAGCACAAATAGGGATAGATACCTTACCAGAATTACTAGCTTTAAGTCTTCAACAATCACCAATACCAACACAAATTTACCAATATATTCTGAACTTTCTTGCTAGTAACCCCACTCCTCAACAAATAGCAGAATTTAAACCCACACCGGAAATGCAAAATAGGTTACGTACTTTGCTAATACAAAGTAAAGCAGGTACACTCAAACCCACAGAGTCAAAAGAACTGGATGAGTATGAACGTATTGAACACTTAATTGTCATGATTAAAGCTGGTAATTTATCTTATTTAAGTAATAACCTGTGAGTATATCCTATATTCCGGCTGCACTTCGCAGGTTAGTAGAAGAACGTGCAGAACATCAATGTGAGTATTGTTTACTACCTGCAAAAGTCGCATTTTTTGCCCATGAAATTGACCATATTATTGCAGAAAAACATGGGGGTAAGACTAATGCTGATAATTTAGCACTCACTTGTTGGCGTTGTAACCGATATAAAGGTAGTGATTTAGGTTCATTTGACCCAGAAACAGGCAATTTTAGCTTTCTATTCAACCCACGTAAACAGGAATGGAAATCACATTTTATGTTTTCAGAAGTGGTTTTAGTTGGTTTAACTCCTGAAGGAAGAACAACAGTTAAATTGTTGCAAATAAATAGTGAAGACAGACTATCTGAACAAAAAAAATTAAGGTCAAAATAGCAATGATTTTATAATTTGTAGTAGTTTGTAACCACAATTAAACAACATCCTGTAAATCTTAAAATCCTGGATATCCTGATTCTGACAAATAAAATACATAAATTAAGGTGCGTTACGCTGTCGCTAACACACCCTACTCTGACTAACAACTAACTAAATGTGAATTCCACATTCAGTTTTTTCACTTCCTCTCCAACGTCCAGCGCGTTCGTCTTCACCGTCAGCTACTTTCGTGGTGATAGGTTCGTCACCGATACTGGGATAACCTTGGTCATGAAGAGGATTGTAAATTACTCCATGTTCAGCTACATAAGCCCAACTATCTTTCCGTGTCCAAGCTGCGATGGGATTTACTTTCAGTCTTCCCAGATTATCTAATTCAAATATAGGCATATTCGCACGGGTAACGGCTTGGTCACGACGACGGCCTGTAATCCAAGCGACAGTATTTAATTCGTCTAAACCTCGTAACAGTGGTTCAATTTTTGTAACTTGGTGGAATTCGGCAATATTTTTGTCCCACAATGCTTCACCATATTTAGCAGTAAAGGCTTCGCGGCTATTTACATCTGGAGTTTTATAAGTTTGCAAATCTAGGTTATATATCTCCTTAGCTTTTGCAACCAGTTCTAGCGTTTGGGGGAAGTGGTACAGGGTGTCAAGAAAGATGACGGGAACAGGATGCTTTAGTTCAGTATACAGAATATGAGTAATTACTAAATCATCCACGTTAAAGGCACTAGTTTGTACTAGTCCTGTGGGGACATTTTCAATAGACCACGCCAGGATTTCTTTAGGAGTGGCAGTTTCAAATTGTTGATTTAAGCGATCTAAGTCAAAAGCTGTGGAAACTGTCATGATCGTTTTCTAGAAAATTTTTTTACCTTGATCAAACTTAATTTTATCCTATCAAGGCACACATTCCTCCCGGTAATTGGGTATTTATCCTGTACGGGTATCACTACACGCAAACCTGTCAGTGCTTTATTTAAATACGTATTAAGCCTTTTAAGTAAATACGCTAGTTACACATTAAGAAAGTTTAAGCAATTTTAATTTTTACTTGTTTTTACATAGATGTTTATATTAATCCTGTTATTCTTAACCTAAGCTTTAAAATTCAAGGATTTCACAAAAAATGAATAATACAAAACTACCAAATAGCTTGAATCAATCTATAGTTATGGGCTTTTTAATCATTTTGACCAGTGCGGGGATCATTACAATCATGAGCGTTTTCTAATCACAATACAGTTAATTTTAGCCGAAAAATTTTTATAAACCCTGTTCAAAAATGAGTGGGGTTTTTACATTTTGTAATAAATAAGTAGACACAATTAAATATAACTAAGTAAAAAACCCGAGAAAACCGCAGTATTTCAGGAGGCAGGAGGAACCCACCCTTAAAAGAATGGGATTGAGGCAAGGATACTTTATACCTTGCGCTACACATCTCGGTATAATTCCTTTTTTAAACTGGGCTTTAGACCCAGAACTAAAGTTTTTATTGATACTTCCACCTCCTGCCCTCTGCCTCCTAACTCCTGCCTTTTTGGTAACTAAAAATAAAGTTACCTAAAAACTCAGTATGTATGACACTTTTAACCCGTTTTTAGATAAGTCCAGATTTCACCTGTTTGGAGGATAGATGCTATACAAAAAACTGTCTGTGATGCGATTTCACTACAGACAGCTATGGGCTAATACAAGTCTAACTTTCTCTTGCTAGTAAGCCAAAGGAATATCAAAGAAACTCACGCAAGAATTCAAACGGATTATCTTCCCAACATGGTTCTGGTACTAACCAAACTAATTTACTTTTGATTTCGGCTTCAATTTCATCACTGTCGTCTCTATCGAACAATAATATCAAAGCTTCCCAGTCCCGTTCTCTGAGGGTGGTGTATGAGGAAGGGCTTACCTGTAGATTATTGGAGTAATTCACAAGCACATTTTCAGTTGATGTATATAAAAAGTGAGTATATTTGCTGGCAAATGTGCATATTGTACTTTGAATACTCTGATTAAAATGTGACGTAGATCATAAAGTTTCTAAAAAGTTTTCAGCAAGTTTCTGCAATTTTTTTCCTTAAATTAAGAATATGCAGATTCTTCAAACTGAGACTCGACTAATTCTACGCCAAATACTTCAGAAAAGTAGTGGGCTACACAAAAACGTACTTCTTGACATTTGATACCGGGAATCCAGTCTGCTAAACTGCCGACAGCCTTATCAGCAATACCACAAGGGACAATACGTTCAAAGCCTTTTAGATCAGGACAAACATTTAAAGCAAAACCGTGCATAGTCACCCAACGACTGACTTTAATGCCTATGGCTGCGACTTTGTAACCTTCTAACCACACACCAGTAAAACCGGGAATGCGATCGCCTGACAATCCATAATTTGCCAAAACGCGAATTAACACTTCCTCTAGTTGACGCAAGTACCAATGCAGGTCTTGACGATAACGGTGCAGATTTAAAATTGGATACCCCACCAGTTGACCAGGACAATGATAAGTTACTTCACCACCTCTTTCAACTCGATGCACATCATACTCACTTTTGTCAATATCAAATTTGATAAATTCTGAATTAGCTCCTTTACCCAGAGTGTAAACAGGGGGATGTTCTAGCAAAATGAGTACGTCATCTAGGCTGGGGTTGTTGATACGATCTTGGAGAAGCGATCGCTGCCATTGATGAGCATCTAAATATGGCATTAATCCTTGGTTGTATAAAAAACACCGATATTTTTCGGTTTCAATACTATCAATCATGCAAAAAATCAATTGGGTAAATAACTAAATATATTTCAATTTGCCAGAATAAGGTCAATAAATGTCAAGCTATGCAAAGGATTTTAAAGGAACATCAAGGGAATTAGCTATATAAACAACAAAGTGTTAATTTGAATATATAACCTCAATGGTGTTAGGAGGAATTCTCTACAATCATCATCAAGCCAAGACAATAGGAACGAACGGACTGGCTGATGGATATTCAGAAGTTGATGACATTGATCAGGATAAAACTTCGACAAAGGCTTGTATATTATTAAATAAAAGATAACCAAGCCTACCAGATAAAAAAGGAGCAACTAATCCTAGTTTTGTCAAGGCTGCTCTAACTAACACAGCAGGGATAAAAAAGTCAAAACTGCTTTATTTACGGACTTTATGGGCAGATCCAATTGTCTAGCAACCAGTTGGAGAACCGAGCAGAGTTTGACAAGGTAAATCAAGGCTAGAGGTAGTCATACAATTAAAGATGCGACAGCCATACATCAACAGCAGTTCAAAATTTGTATTAGCGGCAATGATAGACTGACCGCAATCTCTGTTCATACAAAATACATTCACATCAAATAAATATTGAGCGGGAGAGTTTACATGAAGCTTGTCATCCACGGTAAAAATATTGAAATCACCGATGCAATTCGAGAATATGTGCATCAAAAAATTGAAAAAGCAGTTAATCACTTCCAAAACATCACAAACGAAGTGGATGTCCATTTAAGCGTAGCTCGCAATCCCCGAATTAGTACCAGACAAGCTGCGGAAGTCACTATTTATGCTAATGGTAGCGTCATCCGAGCGGAGGAAAGCAGCGAAAACTTATATGCCAGTATTGACTTGGTTGCAGATAAAATAGCCCGTCAACTGCGTAAATATAAAGAAAGACGACAAGACCACAAAACCCAACCCATACCAACCAATGAGGTAGTAGCGCCTGAACCAGTAACTGATTTAATAGGCGATCGCACTCCCGAACTACCAGGAGAAGTCGTCCGTACCAAATACTTTTCCATGCCTCCCATGACCCTTGCAGAAGCCCAAGAACAACTGCAACTCGTAGGACACGACTTTTATATGTTCCGTAACGCCGAAACCGGAGAAATCAACGTCATTTACGAACGTAATCACGGCGGTTTTGGAGTCATTCAACCCCGCAACGGTAACGGTCAGACCAACGGCAAAAACGGCAAAACAGCTAACGTCGCTGTACCAGAAAAATCTAAAGTCTAATTAAAACGCAGAGGAAAGCTGAGTAAAACGCAGAGAAACGCGGAGAATATACTCTGTGAACCTCTGCGCCCCTCTGCGTTAAAAATCCTCTTACTTTGCAGCCAACTGTTGCAGAGTTTTCAAAGTTTCCTCAACATGGCCTTTAAAATTCAACATGGAATTAAACACATACTGCACAATTCCCTGTTGGTCAATCACATAAGTCACCCGGCCGGGGATAAAACCAAAAGCGGTAGTTGCACCATATAGCTTCCGCACCTGATCACCTTTATCACTCAAAAGCGTAAAAGGTAAATTGTGCTTGGCTGCAAACTTCTGGTGAGACTCGCTAGAATCACCACTTATACCAATCACTTCAGCACCAACGCCTTTAAATACTTCATATTGATCCCGAAAAGCGCAAGATTCCATAGTGCATCCTGGTGTATCGTCCTTGGGATAAAAATAAAGGACAACAGCCTGTTTACCACGAAAATCTCTCAGGCTGACTGTAGAACCGTTTTGGGCGGGTAAAGAAAAATCTGGGGCTTGATCTCCAACTTTGATAGCCATATTAAAAAATTCAAACATTACTTAATAAAATTTTACCTTGTAACCTAGTCTATAAATTTTCCTTGATAAGGTGCATCGGGCAGGGTAGGGTAGATAGTTATCAAAAAAACTATTCCGCCCATGCGCCTGACTTCACTCGATGTGTTTCGCGGTATCACCATTGCGGGTATGATTCTCGTCAACATGGTGGGAGTCGCAGACGATAAATATTCCCTTCTAGATCATGCCGAATGGAACGGTTGTACACCAACTGATTTAGTATTTCCTTTTTTTCTATTCATTGTTGGTGTCGCAATGACTTTCTCATTATCAAAATACACCGCAGATAACAAACCCACCAAAGCAGTTTACTTACGCATCCTGCGCCGTGCTGCAATTCTCTTTATTTTAGGGTTACTACTTAACGGCTTTTGGAATAAAGGTGTTTGGACTTTTGACTTAAGTAGTATCCGCTTGATGGGGGTATTGCAACGTATTAGCTTAAGTTACCTTTTCGCATCTTTGATAGTTCTTAAATTACCTCGCAAAAGTCAATGGATAGTAACAGGGGTATTACTTATCGGTTATTGGTTAACAATGATGTATATTCCTGTTCCCGAATATGGTGCAGGAGTGCTGACACGGGAAGGTAATTTTGGCGCTTTTATTGACAGATTAATTATTCCCAAAGCGCAGTTATATAAAGGTGATGGGTTTAACTTCATGGGAGATCCAGAAGGAATTTTCAGTACTATTCCAGCGATAGTTAGCGTTTTGGCTGGTTATTTTACTGGGGAATGGATAAAAGATAAAAAACAAGCTAATTCACAAACCAGTATGGATTTAGTTTTATTTGGTTTATGTTGTTTGGTAATTGGGATTATTTGGGATGTAGCATTTCCCATTAATAAGAAACTATGGACAAGTTCTTATGTTGTATTTACCACTGGTTGGGCGTTAATGTTATTAGCAGCTTGTTATGAAATGATAGAAGTGAGAGTAATAAAACGCTGGAGTAAACCATTTGAGATTATAGGATTAAATGCGATCGCACTTTTTGTTGCATCTGTCTTGTTAATCAAAATCACAGCTAAAACCCAACTTGGTACAGGTGAAACCGCCATCAGCATCTACAATTGGATTTACCAAAATCTTTTTGCATCTTGGGCAGGAAATTTCAACGGCTCATTTTTATTTGGGCTTGTTACCGTGTTATTTTGGTACGGTGTTGCTGTTTTGATGTATCAGAAACGCTGGTTTATTAAAGTGTAAATAAAACTCTTGTGGGACGGGCATCTTGCCTGTCCAAATTCTGCGAATCTTGCTTTATATCTATTCTTTTGAATCAAAATCTACCTTATTTGGCTTCAGTCATTAAAAACTCTTCGGTTCAAAGAATTTATCAAAGCCTTTTCTCATCAATCCTTCTTTCAATTTTTTATCTCCTGTCCATAATAAGCCTTCTAATTCCAATGTTAAAGCAACATGGGGAGTGTCACTTTCATCAACATCTTTACATAAAGTATAAGCTGCTGCTAGGTTATCAGGTGCAATTAAGTCTTCTTTATAGAGATTGAGTCTTTGTAATAATATTTGGTAAATTCACACTATTTCGTTTTCAGATAACTGACTAACTTTGATTATCTTTTCTTTACGCTTAAATAACTCTACCAATACTAGCTCACAGATATAATAACTATATTCTCCTTGAAAGAGGAGGTTAGCAAAACTAGATTGGCTGTTGAGTAACGCAGAAAATAAAATATTTGTATCAACAATAATTGGCTGGTTTCTAGACACTATTTACTCTCCAACAAATTTATGTTTGATATTTGACCACACATCAATATCAATTTCTTGTGCTAGAGTTTCAGCTTGTGTTATTGTCATACGGCTTTTTTTTCTCAAAGACTCTAATTCAAGATAATCTAAAAATTTCTTGAGAGTATCTAGCTCAATAATATCTTTTCTGAATCTAATAATCAGGTCTTGGTTTTCTACTGTGATATTGTAAATTTGATCTGACATAGGATGATAGTATTTAGGTAGTTGTAGGACAGGATATACTTAGATGTTTATATTATCTCAGAATTAATGGGGTTTGGAAAAAAATTTACTCTTCAACTTTAGGATTAAATAAAGCAACCCAGTAAAAAGTATCTAAGAATAATATTTTCATAATTATTATTTGGGTTTACCATAAAGATAATGATCAATTTGGGCTGCACCATCTGTAGGTAATTTAGCAATAACTTCTTCAGGTAAATCAAGATTTGCCCTTTTTCAAATATTTCCCAAACAGCATACTCAACTGTAATATGGCTAACTGGATATTGATAACGCTGGATTAAGACTTGCAAATAAAGTTGTATTACGGCTTCTTCTGGAGTTAATTTAATTTCCTGACCACTCACTAAGCATTGAATATAAGCCACATCTCTGCTTTTTGTTTGTTTGATAAAAATGGATTTTTCCAAAATATCAATTTCTTGGAAGTGAATTGAGAAAGCTTGTAATTAGAGTCTTTTAAAATTGCAGGAAGATTCATACGATTGTTAGTTTTAATACTATTCGCTAAACGCTGAGAAGTTCCAGACATACCGGAACCCTCAAACTAGATAGCTGAACTAGTATAAAACCTAGTCTGACATTTTGAATCAGGTAACAAAATTTTTGTTACGTTCCTCTACAAAATCGCCTCATAAATTAAACCGCCACCTCCGCAGCTTCCAAAGCTTCCAAAGCATTAATTTCATCTAAAATCCGCCAGATTTCCTGCATCATTGGATCTAAACCAGTGCGAGTTACAGCAGAAATTATGAAAACCTGCGCTAAAGAAAGATGATTTAATTGTGTAGCTAAAGCCTCTAAATCTACAGTTTCTCTATCAACTGCATCAATTTTATTCAAAGCTAAAATTTGCGGACGTTTTGCTAAACCCCTTCCATAGGCTTTTAATTCTTCTTGAATAGTATGGAAATCAGCAATTACATCTTCACTTGTCGCATCAATTAGGTGTAATAAAACCCGTGTGCGTTCAATGTGACGTAAAAAATCATGTCCTAAACCGGCACCATGAGAAGCACCTTCAATTAAACCGGGAATATCCGCAAAAACTGTACCGTCACCAGTGGGTTTCTTAACTACACCTAAATTAGGAATGAGAGTAGTAAAAGGATAATCGGCGATTTTTGGACGTGCGGCTGATAAAGAAGAAATTAAAGTTGATTTACCCGCATTTGGTAAACCAATAATTCCCACTTCTGCTAACAATTTCAACTCTAAACGCAATATCTTCCTTTCTCCTTCCAGTCCAGGAAGTGCGTATTCTGGGACGCGGTTGCGGTTACTCAAAAAATGTTGATTTCCTAGTCCACCTTTACCACCTTCAACCACTCGAAAGCGTTGTCCAGGTTCAACCAAATCGCACAATAAGGCGCTTGTTTCCGCATCATAAACAGTAGTACCGCAGGGAACTTCGATAATCAAATCCTTTCCACCTGCGCCGGTGCAATTATTGGGGCCGCCACGTTCCCCATTTTGGGCTTTAAACAAATGCTTGTATCGAAAGTCTAGCAAGGTTTGTAGGTTTGTATCAGCTACGAAAATGATGGAACCGCCTCTTCCTCCATTCCCGCCAGAGGGGCCGCCGGCTGGTACATATTTCTCTCTGCGGAAGGCGACGATACCATCACCACCTTTACCTGCTTCTACTTCAATTACTGATTGGTCTATAAATTGCATATTGTTAGAGTCTTGAGTTCTGAGTGATGAGTTATCAATTATAAGTTTTTCATTAACTTTAACGCATTGCGGAAGTCCCCACCCTCAACGTACTCTAGGGTGGGGATAGGGAGCGGGGGATGACGAATCCCCAGGATTTTCATTCCTCACTCTTTACTTGTAACTCAATCCTCAGCACTCAGTACTTAAATATATGCAGAAATATCTTCACCGCAGTCATCAGCAAGGTAGGAAAGGGCGCGGAAGCGTAAACCTACTAGTTGCTCATAGAGCGGGTTAATTTTGCACATTGGCGGGATGTGAATTATTTTGCGTCCAAATAGGGTAACATCTCGCTCGAAGGGACAATGGGAGGGGATCATTTTACACAAAAACTTGGCAACTCTGGGATCTTGAATATCTAGCCCGTCCAACCAGTCCCGCATGGGGTGAAGTATATCTGGTGATGGTGCGGTGGTGTCTTCTGCTTGTTCTGTTTCTTCTAGGGTATGACGTAGGGCTGCTAGTGCTTCTGTTTGCAGTTCCAAGGCTTGACAAAACTGTTGCAGAAGTTCCTCTTCGCTGGGAGAATATGTTCCATCTGCGATCGCTACCATGACTGCTGTTCGCAAAAAATTCTCCGCTGCTGATGTACCTTTACCCAATACAGCAGCTAATTCTTCTGGTGTAATTATTTCTAGTGAATTCCAGTCCAGACAAGGGGCTAACTCATCTTTGGTTAGGCTGGTAATTAACTCCTGTTCTTGGGCATCAAAATTACCATCAGCCCAAGCAATAGACAGTAAGCCACGTAACCAAGCGGTAATTTGTTCGCTGCTGTATGGGGTTTTAACAGCACTTTTCATAAAACTCACGCCTCAACTTTTTCTCAATCTCTACTAAGCTTAAGCTACTTTAATTGTCAGTCTTGCGTTAGAATTCCTCTGAGAGTATTATTGAGAATTCTTTCTATTTACTATATGTTTTCTTTCGGGATTGAACATGAAGTCGCTTTCCTTAACAATGAAGGAAAGTTTGCCGATTTCTCTTGTACAAAATTTGCTGAGTTTAATCAAATTGTTGATCGGCTACCTATATACCCCAATGACTACCCACAATTAAGAGTAGGTGATGCTGGCATTAAAAAAAAGCGTTGGTATATTGAGGGGTTTGAAAGATTTGCTGATTCAGAAGAGGTAATTGACTGTGTAGCGAAAGGCATCGAAATCAGAACAACTATCCACCCCACTATTCAAGGAGCAATTACTGAATTAACAGCAAGTTTTAACTTACTACATGAAGTAGCTGCTAGTTTTGGGTTTTTACCTGTTTTAGTGAGCTTTAACCCTTATACTGACATTTTTGAACCGACACCACCATTAAATGATTTTGAAATTAGGCAATTACAAGCTTATCCTGATGAACAAACTGCTCATATTTATATGGTTTCCTATGGGCCAGATTTAAATATTTCTCTAGCAGATTTACCTATTGAGAATGTCATTGATATAGGTAAAAAGTTAACTTATTATAGTCCTTATATTGTTCCTTTTAGTTATAGTTCTCCTTTTTTAAATGGGGGTTTATGGGAAGGTTTATCAATAAGGACATTTATCAGAACAGGAAAAAGATCAGCAACATTAGTTTTTGTAGAAAAACAGGAACAACTTATTCAAAGTGTACCCTCTTTAACTAAAGTAGCCCGTATTCCAGCAGAAGTAGGACGGATTGAGTTTAAAGCCTGTGATAGTTGTGATAATTTTGCTATTTATGCAGGTTTATTAGCTTTATTAAAAGGTTTAGCATTAGATACAACTTTGCCGGGTAGGGCTACTATACCCGATGCTACGTTACACCAAATTTCGGCAAAAAATGGGTTTGATAATGAAGATATTTTTCTGAATACAACCAAGATTTTAGAAGCTGCTGAAATTGCTCTTGTAAATGACTCAGATATTGAGTTTTTAAAACCGCTAAAAGTTATTTTGGCAGAAAAGAAAACCAAATCTCATCAACTAATTGAAATCTTCCAAAATGTAGGTTCAATCGAAGAAACACTTAAGAAAACTTACGACTTTGGTAATTGGTAATTGGTACAGCGGCTTCCAATTGTATGAAGTACATCATAGCCACCTCATCGCTTGCGGTGAACCAGCGCTGTAAGCGGGTTTCCCACCGTAGGCGACTGGTGAATCCGAAGGAGGAGGGGGTTGGGGGTGGGGTTCTTGTACCTCATAATATCGGGAAGTGCTGTAATTGGTAATTGGTAATTAGTAATTGATGATTGGTGATTGGTGATTGGTGGCAGAAGCAAGATCAATTTTCCCCATCTTCCTCATCTCCCCCTACTCCCTGCTCCCTACTCCCTGCCCCCTGCCTTATTTCTTAGGTGGAATCTTTTCCATTGGGATAAGTACTTCCATCACAGCCTTGACAATTGGTGCTGCAACAGTTCCACCATAGGCATTTTCTCCTTTTGGTTCATCCACTATTGCTACAACTACATAACGGGGAGCTTCTGCTGGCAAAATACCCACAAAGCTAGTAATTCTTGCTCCCGGAATATAACCACCATTGGGACTGGCTTTTTGGGCTGTACCAGTTTTGCCAGCGATGCCGTAGCCGTTGATTTTTGATGCTTTACCTGTCCCCACAGAAACAACTGTTTCCATCATGTCTACTACTTTTTGGGCAGTTGTGGGAGAGAAAATTTGGCGTGGTGTTGGTAGGGTGGGGGAATAGTGAATTTTGCCTTGGCTATCAATCAGACCTTGGACTACGTGGGGTGTAACCAGTTTACCCCCATTAGCTAAAGCGCCATGCATTTGCACCAGTTGTAATGGAGTGAGTGAAAAGCCTTGACCAAAAGAAGTAGTTGCTGGCTCTATAGTTGAGGACAAAAATTCTTCTTGACTTTTGAGCCGACCACCGACTTCAAAGGGCAGATCCGTATCAACTTTTTGCCCTAGTCCTAGCCGTTCTAGCCAATTGTAATACGTTGAGGGGCGCATTCGTTGAATGATTTTGACCATGCCGACGTTACTAGAATGTTGAAGAATCTGAGCAATATCAATTTGTCGAGGAGCATTTTTTTCAGCATTTTTGATAATGCGATCAGCTACCTTCATAGTTCCTGGGTCACTGAAGACATCATCTGGCTTAATGGCACCATTTTCTAGAGCGATCGCTACATTCAAAGGTTTGAACGTTGAACCCGGTTCATAAAGATCTGCTACAATCCAGTTTTTGAACAGGGAAATATCAGCTTTAGAATATTGATTCGCATTATAAGTAGGCTGAGAAACTAAAGCTAGTAAAGAACCATCCATCGCATCCATGACAATTACAGCCCCGCGTTTAGCCTGAAACTTGTCTATCTGTTGTTTGAGCGCAGTACGGGCAGCACGTTGTAAGCGGCTATCAATAGTCAGTTGCAGTTTTAAGTCATCAAAATGCAGAAATCCCTCAGGTGCGTGATCTGGCATTAAAGCCCCATTACCTGCCCGACTAAGACGTATAGTTTGCACAGAGCGCTCCAACAACTTCTCCTGACTGTATTCCACCCCTGCTTGACCGCGACGGTCAAGATTAACGTAGCCCACCACATTAGCTAATAAATCACCTTGGGGGTAAAAACGGGAATATTTTTCAATCAACTCCAAGCCATTCAAACGAAATGAAATTACACGATCAGCAATATTTTCGGAAACAGAATTGGACAGCAGAATACCACTTTTTTTACCTTGAAATATTTTTACTAAATTGTCAGCATCTTTACCCAATACAGGGGCAAGTTTCTTTGCCATCTCTTCATTAGATTTATCAAATAGTTTGGGATGGGCATACAAAGTATAAACAGGGCGGTCAATCGCCAACATATTAAAGTTGCGATCAACCACTGAACGACGGGGCATAAAAGGACGCAAATTTACCATTTGCTGGCTTCTTGCCCTTTCAGTCAGCTTTGATCCCTGAATAATTTGCAGCCGATACAAATTGAAAGTCAACCCCACCCCAGCAGCAATTAGTACACCCCAAGCTATCAAAAGTCGAGACTTAAGATTTGGGACTTGGGCTTGAGTTTTAGGAGTATCATTCCCTGGAAAAACTTGCCTAGAAAACTTTCTCTGCCTTGTAAATTCTAAATTTCGTAAATTTTTGAATTTTGTTCTGCTTGGTGACTTCTGCATTGGGATTGTCCTTTGTCAGTTGTTTGTTGTTATGACCAATGACCAATGACTAATGACCAATGACCAAATGAATGTTGATATTAATATCCCATAGGTGATTTCGGTTGGATCTGTGTTTCTGTATTTGGGACTGTAGTGGAGGATAGGGAATTAGGTCTATTAGATGTCGGTGGCAAGAAAATTGTCCCTCCAGGACTTGGTGATACAAGACCTGCGGCTGCTTGTTCTGCCTCTTCAGCCATCTTGCTGGTTAGGGTTGCATTGGTTGTGGTCAACTGACGCTCGTTACGTTGTAGACTTTGCAATGTGCGGTAAGCTTGACTCCAAAGCTCTTGAGAATATACTGTCCAACCATAAACTACAAGTGTAGCTGCCACAAACAAAAACGCCGCTGCTGAAGAATAACGATAGACAGAGTGTAAGCGTAGCAACCATACAGGTGCAGCCCCAGCAGTAGGCATCATGGGTAAGCGAGACTGTCCATGAATATTGGAAACTGCCTTTTTGCCATCATCTTTTTCCGAAGAGGGCATGATTGCCTCATTTTTGGGAGAAACTGATAAATTTCTAGAGGAATTCCGTTTTCTTCTGGGGCGTACTACTGTAAGTTCATTAGCCTGTGTAGAGGTGCTTGACTTATTTGTGTCCAGACTGATGGAGGGTCGCTGCCTTTGGGGCAGGGCAGAATTTCGCTTGAACCAAGTATTTTTTGTAGAAACAGCTGATTTACGGGCAGCAACCATAATTTTTTGAATGGTAAATATTGTATTTGAACTTGACCGCCTGTTGCTAAGGTTAAAGTCCTCTATTTAGCAATCGGCATAGATAACACTTTTCTAGGTTTTCCTCAGTGACTCCACCAGAATTTGCATTCACCAGGTAGTGTAATGCTCACCTGGGTAGACTGACCTAATCAGGTATTACATACATCTAAGATTATGGCAATGTAGAGCATTCTGCGGCAATAGCTGACCACAAAGCTCGTTACCTTGGAAAATAGGGGTTAAAAAAAATCAACAAATAAGCTATCTTATTCAACAGGTGCAAGATTTATATTGCCCTTATTTGGTGAAAGAGGAGTTATGAAAACAAAAATCTTTGGTTTGGCTCTAATGTTAAGTCTGGCTACAGTTCTTGGTGCTTGCGAAAGTAGTACGCCACCTGCTGGTACTACCAGTACTCCTGCTGCTACAACAGGTGGTGAACCATCTGATACTGGCGCTACCCCTGGCGCTACTCCCGCAGCTACCCCCGCAGCTACCCCGACAGCTACTCCCACTACAACTCCCTAATTCAGTTGGGATAGCGCTCCTCACCACATCGCTATCACTGAAAAGAATGTTGAGTAACGAGTGCTGAGTAAAAAATAAAATTAGCCTGACTAAGTATCAAATTGATCTATAGCCCTGGCTTTAGGTATGGAACAAGAAAAAAGATTTATTTCGAGCCGAGAGTGGATGAGAAATAATGTGTTTTTGCTTAAATCCCATCGTTTTGCTATATGGTCACTCAGCACTCAGCATTCAGCGCTTTCCTATAGCAACAACTGTTAGGACACGAGATAAACGGTTTCTACCGCCTCTCAGTGTCCATCTATAAATTTAAGCTGGAAAAAATATTACTTTCTCAATAAGTAGCTTTATGTTGCTACTACAATTTAGTACATCTCACTATTGTCGCAAGGCTCGCCTAGCCCTAGGTTACAAACAAATTAGTTACCAGGTAGAAAATCTCACACCTGGCTTGCATATCTTAAAGCTGAAGCCGCTAACTGGTGGTTTAACTACTATGCCTGTGTTGTTGCCCCAAATTCAAGGACAACCGCAAGCGATCGCTGACTCTACCCAAATACTAAAATTTTTAGAATCTTATCAGCCAGAACCTTCACTATTTTTAACCAACCATGAACACCAAACTGAAGCTTTGATGCTCGAAGATTGGTTAGATGAAAGTATTGGTACAGCAACAAGGTTTGTGTATTATCACTTTCGTGCTGGTGAAGGTAAACAAATTGACCCATCACTATTCAGTCAGATGGTGATTAGTGTGGTAAGAAAACAGTACGGTATCAATGATGTTACTGTAAAATTAGCTACCAGTAGGTTAGCCATTGCTCTGGCGGAATTATCTATCCGCTGGCAAAAAAGCGAATATTTGGTGGGTGGAAGCTTAAGCGTGGCAGATATTACCGCAGCTGCATTGCTGAGTCCTTTAGCTCTTATTCCTCAGTACCGTCAGGGATATCCCTGGTTGTTTGAGCGCATTGTGCAGATTCATCAATTGTGTGGAGAGCAACTGCCACCAGGACTAGTCTGAGATGTCAAAATAGATGGGGGCGCATGGGAGATGGGAGAGTGAAAAAGATAAAAGTCTTATTATTTACGATTTTGTGTTTTAGCACTAGTGTTTTAGTGGTTGTAAGTAGTTATTGGGGGAAAACTGCGATAGGCTACGCCGCGCCGGAGGCAATCGCATTATTACCGCCACCAGAGGATACACCAGAGGAAATATTGCGAACAGAAATTATTACCGAAGCGCGATCGCCCGTTGATGGTAGGCGTTTAACAGCGTCTGAATATGCAGAATTACAAACACAACTGCAAACAAGTCCACCACCAAAACTCGATGCCAGGATCAGAGACCAAATATTCCTCCTCCGTTTACGGAAAGCATTATTACAGCTTTTCCCGTTTTTAGATATTTAGGCAAGGAGCATGAGGCAGGGGGCAGGCTTGCCGTGAGTTTCGACTTGTCTTCGACACACTACGTGAACGCTCAACTACCGCGTAGCCGATAGCGTAGCGTGGCGTTAGCCATACGGGAGCAGGGAGACGTTTAATTACCAATTACCAATTACCCAATCAAGATACATTCTGATGTAGGATAACCGTGACGACAAAAGTGCAAATAAATGTAAAGAATATATATAGATCTTAAAAAAGTAGATTTAGTTAATCACCTTATTTTACGTAGGTAGCTTCATGTCCATGACCACGATCGCCCCTGAACAGGTTAATCGCATCGTTTGGAATCAGCATCACGATCCCTTTGAAATACTTGGTTCTCATCCCGTAGAGCAAAATGGTAAGACTGTCTGGGCTGTGCGAGCTTACCTACCAAATGCTAGTGCAGCATGGGTAATAGTTCCTGAAGAACGGAAAGAATACCCAATGCAAAGTGTGCATGATCCCCATTTTTTTGAATGCACAATTGAAACCGCAGAACTAACAAACTACCAGTTACGGATCAAAGAAGGGGAACATGAGCGCGTTACTTACGACCCCTACGCCTTCCGTTCAGCCAATCTAACTGAATTTGACTTGCATTTATTTGGTGAAGGAAACCATCACCGAATTTATGAAAAACTGGGAGCGCACCTCACCACCGTAGATGGAGTCAAGGGAGTTTATTTTGCCGTTTGGGCCCCAAACGCCCGCAACGTTTCCTTATTAGGAGATTTTAACCTTTGGGATGGACGCAAACACCAAATGCGTAAAGGCCCCACCGGGATTTGGGAACTATTTATTCCTGAACTGGGAGTAGGAGAGCATTACAAATATGAAATCAAAAATTTTGAAGGACATATTTACGAAAAATCTGATCCCTACGGTTTCCAACAAGAACCACGCCCCAAAACAGCATCAATTGTCACAGACTTAAATACATACACATGGACTGACGAAGATTGGATGGAAGTGCGGCGTAACACCGACCCCCTCACCCAACCAGTCTCCGTCTACGAAGTCCATTTAGGTTCTTGGTTACACGCTGCTAGTGGAGAACCAGCTAAAGGAGCCAATGGGGAAACTCAAGCGATCGTTCCCGTATCAGAACTAAATCCTGGCGCACGCTTTCTTACCTACCGGGAATTAGCAGACCGACTCATTCCCTACGTCAAAGAACTAGGATACACCCATCTAGAGCTACTACCAATTGCCGAGCATCCTTTCGACGGTTCCTGGGGTTATCAAGTCACTGGTTACTTTGCTCCCACTTCTCGTTTTGGTAGTCCTGAAGATTTCATGTATTTTGTTGACCAATGTCATAAAAATGGCATCGGTGTGATTGTTGATTGGGTTCCCGGACACTTCCCTAAAGATGGACATGGTTTAGCTTTCTTTGATGGTAGTCACCTGTACGAACACGCTGACCCCCGCAAAGGAGAACATAAAGAATGGGGAACACTGGTATTCAACTATAATCGCCACGAAGTCCGTAATTTCTTGGTAGCAAATGCCCTATTCTGGTTTGATAAGTACCACATTGACGGAATTCGCGTTGATGCTGTTGCTTCCATGCTCTACAACGACTATTGCCGCGAACCAGGAGAATGGCTACCCAACCAGTATGGCGGTAGAGAAAACCTAGAAGCCGCTGATTTTCTCCGTCAAGTAAATCACACCATCTTCAGCTATTTTCCCGGTGTTCTTTCCATTGCTGAAGAATCAACATCTTGGCCAATGGTATCTTGGCCGACTTACACAGGTGGACTCGGCTTTAACCTAAAGTGGAATATGGGTTGGATGCACGATATGCTGGATTATTTCAGCATGGACCCTTGGTTCCGCCAATTCCATCAAAACAACATCACCTTTAGTATGTGGTATAACCACAGCGAGAACTTCATGCTCGCCTTGTCCCATGATGAAGTGGTACATGGTAAGAGCAATATCATCGGCAAAATGCCGGGTGATACATGGCAAAAACTCGCTAATGTGCGTTGTTTGTTTAGTTATATGTTCGCCCATCCAGGCAAGAAAACCATGTTTATGAGCATGGAGTTTGGACAGTGGAGTGAGTGGAATGTGTGGGCTGACTTGGAGTGGCATTTATTCCAGCATGAACCACACCAACAGTTGAAAGACTTTTTCCAAGCTCTTAACCACCTTTACCGTTCTGAACCAGCTTTATACACCCAGGATTTTGCCGAACCAGGGTTTGAGTGGATTGACTGTAGCGACAACCGTCATAGTGTCGTTTCCTTTGTCCGTCGTGAAAAGGATTCTGATAATTTCGTGATTGTGGTTTGTAACTTTACACCCCAACCCCATTCTCACTATCGCATTGGTGTACCAGAAAAGGGATTTTATACCGAGATATTCAATAGTGATGCCCGTCAATATGGTGGCAGCAATATGGGCAATTTAGGCGGTAAGTGGACTGATGATTGGTCTTTACACAATCGTCCTTATTCGTTGGATTTGTGTTTACCACCTTTGGGCGTGTTGATGCTTAAGTTAGATAAGCAAAAGACGGCTGAACTGATGGCATAACAGTTTAATTTATCCACATAAATTAGGATTTTGTAGGGGTACAGCAATGCTGTACCCCTATTTTTATGGTAAGGATTCAGGATACAGAATGTTTGATAGATCAGGGAACAAGAAATGGTCAGAGGGAAAAATTTTCGGTTCTTCGGTTCTTTTTATGGAAAACCTGGTTCAAAATCATTGAAAGCCTTATTGTGTGGGCATTTCATTCAAAATATGGGCATAATTGTTTATAACCCTTGCCCCATAAGGGTTTTGTTATAATCAATCCTTAATCACCATAAAAACAACGCAAGAGCCAAATTTTCTTCTACCTTCTTCTTTGTTCCTTCTGACTCAATACTTGTCGGTTAAGCTAAAAACATTAAATTAGGTTGACGTTAGGAAACCCAACATTTGCGGATTTTTGTTGGGTTGCGCTGTCGCTTAACCCAACCTTGTATCTTAGAGGAAGTAGTAGACCGTCCCAACCTGGGTCAAAAAAGACCGTTAAGTAGCAAGGGTCACTACAAAAATCTCCATGACAGAACTCGAACAGTCGCCTGGGGTAAAAACTATGAATAAAGACATAGATAATATAGCCCGTATCGTGCAAGGAAGAGTGAAATCAACGGGATGAATAAAAAAAGAGTAAAAGAATTAGTGGAAAGTTGAGAGTTAAAAATGGAAAAAATCTCTCAGTGGATAGGTATCGACGTAAGTAAAGCAACACTTGATGTTTATATCCGTCCAATAGGTAAAGCATTCAAAGTTGCTAACACGGAAATAGAAATAGCTAATCTAGTCAAGGAACTCCAATTATACACTTTAAATCTAATTGTATTGGAAGCAACAGGAGGACTAGAAACAGAACTAATAATCCAATTACAAGCCGCACTTTTACCAGTAGCATTAATCAACCCTCGTCAAGGAAGAGATTTTGCTAAAGCCACAGGTAAGTTAGCAAAAACTGATGCAATTGATGCAGAGGTTTTGGCACATTTCGGTGAAGCAATGAAACCGCAAGTGTTAGCAATTGAAAGTGAAATGGCACGTCAATTAGGTGAATTAATTAGTCGCCGAAGACAATTAGTGGAGATGTCTACTGCTGAGAAAAACCGACGTGACCGCGCTCGTGGTAAAGCCTTGGCAGACATTGAAGCGCACATTGATTATCTGGAGCAACGTCTTCAACAACTTAATCAAGAAATTGACGAATTGACTCAAAACAATCAACAATGGATTGATAAAGTCAATTTACTCAAAACTACTCCTGGGATTGGTCAAGTTATTTCTACCACTCTCGTTTCTGACTTACCAGAATTAGGTCAATTAACTGCCAAGCAAATCTCTCGCTTAGTTGGTGTTGCACCCATTAATCATGATAGCGGTCAGCACAAAGGCAAGCGCATGATTAATGGTGGTCGCGCTCATGTTCGTGCCATTCTTTATATGGGTGCTGTTGTTGCCATGCGTCATAATCCTGTGATTAAATCTTTTTATCAGCGTCTTGTTGAACGTGGTAAACCCAAAAAATTGGCAATTACTGCTTGTGTTCATAAAATGTTAGTCATTTTAAATGCGATGATTCGAGATCATCTTCCTTGGTCTATTAATCACGACTCACAACCAATTTCTGCATAAAGTTTCACTATCGTTTTTATACCTCCAATCTTGTTTGGTAATTTATGGCAATCTATAATTTACCTGTTTTGTTCTGCTTTGTTTTTCTCCTCTATTTTCTGACTTTTTTCCTAGACTTTAAATTTTTCCTTTACGATGCCTGCGGCGAGCGAAGCTATCGCTTGACAATCAAGACAGTCGCTACATTTTAAATTGTATCTGGATCAATATTTAATTCTCGCAATTTTGCGGCTAACCGTTCAGCTTTTCTAGATTCTTGTTCTGCTCTCTTAGCTTGTATTTCGGCTTTTCTAAATTCTTGTTCTGCTCTTTTAGCTTCTTTTTCTGCGCTTTCTTCTGGTGTAGATACTAGTTTTCCTTCTGGTGTGAAATACCGCAATAAACCGTCATGAATTCCTAAAGATAAACCTAGCTGTTGACTCCATAAATGTCCTTTTTCATTTGCTGCTAGAGGTTGATATTTTCCATCCACTAAATGAAAACCTGCAAATTCTAATGTATAAGGATCAAACCAAAAATAATCCGGTGTACGAAAAGTATTTTGATAAAGTTCTTTTTTATATTCTTTATCTGTATTAGCTGTAGTTGGTGAAAGAATTTCTAAAATTACATTGGGATATTTACCGTCTTCTTCCCAAACAACCCAGCTTTTACGGGTTTTGCGTTCAGTTCCCAACACTACAAAAAAATCTGGACCTCGGAAATATTCTGATTTTTTCTGGTTAGGACTATAGTAAATAGTGAGATTTCCCGCAGCATAGAAATCATTTCTGTCTTTCCACAACCATTCTAAACATTTGAAAAGTAGGATTATTTGTCGTAGATGCAGTTCTGTTTCCACTTGAGGTTCGTCACTATATAAATCACCTGGAGGAAAAATTACATCTTGGGAGACATTTTGTTGAAATTCTAATTCTTGAGCAATGATCATAAGATTGATATGGCATCAAGTAGTTATTTATTGATTATAACATTTATTGTCTGATAGCGTAGGGTAGCCATATCAGACATTTTCATTATTTTACTGACTCAAGCTGAGTAACCCGCTTGGCTAATTCATTAACTTGTTGCTTTACTTCAACCACTAAAATTGATAGTTTATCAAACATTTTATCCCGTTCTGACTGTGACAAACTTCGTCTAGAATTCGTAGGCTTTGAAGGAGTAAGAGTTGTTATAGAGGATGAAAATTGACGATTTTGACTGAGTGATAACTCAATTTGATTCAACCGTAGTTCTAACCGACGCAAGTCAGACTCTAAGTTATTAACGCGAAAATCTACTTGTTGTGATGAAGCAGAATTTAATAAAATTCCACTCCAAATTATTATCACTAAAGTTCCAGCAAACAATAATTTTTTCAGCATTTTATTGACTGATTCTTTAACAGTTATTTATCCGGTTTTAAGCTAGAAAATTGCTGCTTCCAGTTAATAGAGTTAGCATTATTTTCTCCCTGTTTTACCTCAAAAGTCAGATTACGCGCTTTTGGTTGTTGTAGAGATTGAATACAAATTTCAGCAACGTCATCACGGCTAATTTTACCTCTAATATTGTCACCTTGTTCAAAGATTAACTCTTTTCCTCCTGTGGCTTCTGTTAAAGCACAAGGTCTAATAATTGTGTAAGGAATTCCCGTCTCTCTTAAACTATCTTCACCTCTTAATTTCCAAGTTAAAATCCCTCCTAATTGGTCATTTAATCTCACCGCTGGTGGTTCTTCATCTAAATTAATTCCTGGTCTTCCAGGACGAGTTACACCAGCAGAACTAATAAAAACAAATTGAGGTAAACTTTCACCACCAAAAGCTTTGATGGATTCTATTTCTAATGCAAAATTACCAGGATTAAATTTGGGATTTAAAGCTCCATCATATTCAAATTTGCTCAACATTAGTTGCAATGAACAAACTTTACTAGAATCAATTGGTGGACAATCTTTAACAGATTTTGCTCTAAATACAGGTGTTAAATCTGCAAAAGGAATGGTAATATCTATCCAGGTATTAGCTACAGTATCAAAAGCATAACTGTAACCTACTCCATCCCATGTTGATTCTGTTCTTAAAAATATTTTATATCGCTGTCCATCACCTTTAACGCGCAATTTTACACCTGTGTAACCTGATAAATCAATTGGTGGTGAAAAATTCTTTGTTCTCACAGAAGCAAATCCTCCAGAATTAGCGGTGGAAACATTGCCAGCAAATAAGGCTGTTTTTTCTAATATTTGAAAATTACTTGCACTTACTCCACCCATGACTACATCATCTAGCGCACCCCAGATATTTTTTAATTCTTCTGATGGTTGAGTAAAATCAAATATCGCTTTTTCACCTGTGTTTGGTAGATATTTAGCTGCTGCTTCTACTAAATTTTTTACACCTTTAAACTCGACATTTTCAGGTGTATCACCAACAATTTCTGGTAGATAAAATTTTACACCTTGATTATATTTAGCTCTATCAGGAGTGTCTCCTTCTACTGGTTGGACACGCACTGCTGTACAACAAATAACAGCTTGAATATTATTCATAACTAAGCTGTTTAGGGTTTCGGGTTTGGTAATATCCCCAGCTACTAAGTCAACATCATTACCGACAATTAAGCGCGCTTTTTCAATATCTCTGACTAAACAGCGGACTTTATAACCCTGTTTTAGCAATCTTTGTACTACTCGCTTACCAACTCCACCAGTTGCACCCGCTACTAGAATAACACCCATTTTGCTTCCTCCATTTGGTTGATTTTGATTGTTTTGAGGACGACTTTGAAATAACTTTTCTACCCAGTTGAGGACAGGAAATACCTCAAAGTAGGTGAGGGTTTTGATGAATCTGCATAAGTCCCATTGAGAACGATTTTTTTCAGTCACAATTATTTTCGCTACTCTACTGTACTTTAATTGTATCAATTTTAAGTTTTACATTTACATCAATTATAAATTTTTTGGAACTAAGCGCAGAGGCGCAGAGAAGCCAGTGCGTTGGGCGGGTTTTCCAACTTGTAGCAACTGGCGCGACACAGAGGTAATTAAGGAAATTTATGATAAATTATTTATGATTAGCATGGAAGATAAGTATCGGATTTTCTATTATAATCAGGTAGAATGAGTGCAATTTTGTTTATGAGCCAATTTGAAAAAGTTCAAGCTGAATATGAGAAATTTCCTCAAGGATTTTCCAGCATCATTATGAGTACAGTCAATGAAAAGGGTATTCCTAATGCAAGTTATACTCCTTTTGTAATTGATGAATCTAAAAATATCTACATTTATGTGAGTGGGTTAGCTAGTCATACTACTAATATTCATGCTCATCCTCATGTTGGTATTTTATTTATTGAAGATGAATCTAAGACTCCTAATATTTTTGCTCGTCGTCGTTTGAGTTTTGACTGTACGGCGACTTTAATTACAAGGGAAACTGAAAAATGGAATCAAATTGTTGAACAATTTCAAGACCGTTTTGGGGAAATTATTGAAATGTTACGCAGTTTGCCAGATTTTAGAATTTTTCAACTTACTCCAACGGAGGGACGTTTTGTAATTGGGTTTGGTGCAGCTTACAATATTAATGGTGATAATCTCAATCAACTTGTACAAATTACTAAAGATAATATTTCCTAATTCCTAATTATATATGCTGAAATTTCAACCCCCTGGTTTTGGTCATAAGGTTATTAATACATTCTTGGGTTCAATGGTATATTATACCCAAATTAGTGAACCTTGGGATATTTCTAAAATTGAAGAATTACCACCTTTATTATTTTTACACAATTTTGGTGGTGGTGCTTCTAGTTATGAATGGTCTAAAGTCTATCCAGCTTTTGCAAATCAATACCGTATTTTAGCACCAGATTTAATTGGTTGGGGAGAATCTGATCATCCTGTAAGAGATTATCAAATTCAAGATTATTTGGCGACTATTAGTGAGTTTATTAATCAAACTTGTAATCAACCTGTGACTGTGGTTGCGTCTTCTTTAACTGCTGCATTTACTATTCGTTTGGCTATTGCTGAACCTGATTTATTTAAAGATTTGTTTTTAGTTTCTCCTTCTGGATTTGATGATTTTGGACAAGGTGCGGGACGAAGATTACCACTTTCGGTGATTAATATGCCTTTTTTGGATAATCTAATTTATGGTTTGGGTGCGGAGAATGAAGTTGCAGTTAGTAATTTTTTAAGAAGTTTTTTGTTTGCTAAACCAGAACTTCTTACTCAAGAAATGGTAGAGGCTTATTTGACATCTGCACAAAAGTCAAATGCAAAGTTTTCGGCTTTGGCATTTTTACGAGGTGATCTTTATTTTGATTTGAGTTTATATATTCAGCAATTGAAAATTCCTACTGTGTTTTTCTGGGGTGAGGAGGCACAATTTACTAATATCGAATTAGGACGGAGGTTAGCCAGTTTAAATAAAAATGTGATTAGAGATTTTCAAGAAATTGCAAATACTGGTATATTACCACATCTAGAAACACCAGAAGTTGTGATTGGTTTATTATACAAATATCTTTAATTCTCGACTATACCAAGAGGTTATTTACAAAATCAATCTTCAGGTGTGGTTGACTTCTATTTGTGGTTTAATATATCTGTAAAAAAGGTGGGTTACGGTGCATATATCTAGACTCTAAAATTATGGTTTTTCTTAGCACCTAACCCACCCTACAACTAGTTTAGGTAATTCAAAATGATAACAAATATTAATAAAGCTGTTACTTATGAAGGTGGATGTCACTGTGGTGCGGTGCGCTTTCGGGTGATGGTTAATAAATATAAAGTTGATGATTGTAATTGTTCAATTTGTAGAAAAAAAGGATTTTTACATTTAATTGTTCCTAAAGATAAGTTTACTTTGCTGCAAGGGGAGGATGTTTTAACGAGTTATCAATTTAATACGGGAGTTGCAAAACATAAATTTTGTAATATTTGTGGAATTCATTCTTTTTATATTCCCCGTAGTCATCCTGATTGTATTGATGTGAATGTCAGGTGTTTAGATGGAGATGTGATTGGTGATTTTGAAGTTGTACCTTTTGATGGTGCCAATTGGGAGGATAATATTCATAAGTTGATTGAAAGCTAGAACTTACGTTTTTTTTGTTTTTGGTTGGATGTAATATAGTTGAGAGGGCGGGGTCTCCCCGCCCCTACAGATGATTCTGCTGATATAAATAAATTACCAACAGACTCTATTGATTTAGATTAGTTGCTATTCCCAAATCTAGCCTAACAACTCTATGTTAGAGAAGATAAATTCTTGAACTGAAAGATTACCTTCTGTTTCAGTGCGAATTTCTCGACGATTTAAAATGGAATACTCACCAACTTTTTCATATTCGTCAGTGAAGAAACTTCTTCCACCTTTTTGTGCGCCGGTTTGGGGGTCATGATATACAGAGTCATAGGTGTGAGACAGATAACCTGCACCTGTATCATGACTGCTGAAAGTGTCAATTGTCACGTAAGTGCCATGAATTAAACGATGAACGTGGCAAACTTCATTATTACGAATTTTGTATTTGTCACCTTCGGCTTTACCACCCATTAAAATTTCTATTGCACCGGTTTCGTCAGTTTTACCATAGCTAAAGGTATTTGCGCCGTGGGTATCTGCAAAGGCACGACGAACACGGTGAACAGCGATTTCCCAAGCTTGTCCGTGAATTGCTTTTTTTGCGGCTTCGTCTTCTACGTCTAAAACTTCTGCTTTGAGATTAGCGTCAATTTTAACTTTTCCAGTTAATACTTGTCCGTCATACTTATAAGTGATATCTGCGGTATAACCAGGGAAATTTTGATCCCAGGTGTAGCGGTTTTCATAAGCAGCCTGGAAAAATTCTTGGGCTGAAATTTGAGTAACTGTCATGTGTTTATTGGTGATTAATAGAGTTTTATGGCTGTTGGTATTAGCATAGAGGTAATTATCGAGGTTCGTATAGTCCCCAAGTGGGTACTCTTATGGCTAAAACTCTCCATGCCATTTTTCAAGCGATCGCTAATATCCAGAATGAGCAAGAATTAAAATTAGCTCTCATGGATGCTATTGGCGACCATTTTGGCGTGCAACATTGGGGTATTTATTTCTTAGATGACTATTCTACAACCGACATAGACCTGCCAGAAATGCCCGCAGCCTGTTTAGAAAGCAATCCCGTAGGGCGTTATGTGGTGGAACGTCACGCCCCAGCCCATGAGCAATTAATCTTGTCTCCTGGGGATTGGAAGCGTTTTTGCTCACGTCATGATCATGTGATGACTGGGCCTATAGTTTGTGATGGTCGTTTGGTGGGGACGTTAAATTTTGCCCGTGACGAAGGAAGTCCGCCTTTTAATGGTAGTGATTTAGCTGATTTAAGTGCTGTTTGTATTCATTTATCCACTAAACTGGCTACCCTACGGGCGAAACCAAAACCATTATTGTCTGCTGTCAGTTGTCCCTTGACAGCCAGGGAGTTAGAAATTGCGGAATTAGTTGCTCAAGGTTTAACCAATGGTGAAATTGCGGCTAAACTTTGGATTACCCAAAATTCTGTTAAACAAGCTTTGAAAAGAATGTTCCGCAAACTTGGGGTATCAGCGCGGGCAGAAATGGTGGCAAAATTGCAAGATAGACTGGTTTCACCTTAACCTCCTAATTCCTCCCACCACCAGCCATTTCCCTTCTTTGGGAATGCTATACGGTAAACGCAGCGACGATGCCCGTAGGACTTTACGGAACACTCTGCAAACGGTTATGGTGGGGGTCTCCTGGGAGGTTAAGATAAAATTGTTGATTAAGGATTACAGATAATGCAAGTTCTAAAAAGATCCATTAAACCAGAAACTTATATATGTTTTCTCCACATTTATCCAACTACTTGGGGGACTGCGGGTGATATTTGTTTAGTTCGTGAATCTGTAGCTAATTCCAGTGCATCAAAATTTGTAGGTCACAAGATGCGACTAGCCCTGCCAAAAGGGTTGGAACGCGATTCTTTGGTAGGTGTGCCAGTGATCAAAGTTGCAGGTCATGTGGGTGAAGGACATCCTAAAGATAAGCAGTCTGAATGGGAAGCTTATGTAGGTGTAGATAGAGAACTTGCGATCGCAGCTATGAAACCTTGGGGCTTTAAATTAATTGAACCCACAAATTAACCCCTCTTGATGAAAAAGAGGGGTTTTGTCAAGGTTTTGAACAGGGTTAAGCTGGATAAATTCTTAACCGCCGATTTGGTTCTTCCCCAAAACTGTCTGACTTGAGCCGATAATGTTCTACCAACTCATGTTGCATCTTCCTAACTTGAGAAGAACGGGGTAATAACTCGACTGGCTGACCTTTGGGGATCACAATTTGCTCCACAGCAAGTCTTGCTTCTTCCAAAGCGTCCATCTCATCATCACCACCCCTATGCAGTAACAATTGTAATTCTCGGTCATCGCCCATTTCTGGATCATCAATGTTCAGCAATCGACGTAAACCGCGAGTAATTTGAGGAATGGTGCTGGACTTGATGACATGAATTGGGACATGACGAGCCTTAGCCATTTGCCTTAATTTAGCGTGATTTTTGACGTGCGATCGCAATGCCAAAATAGCATCAGCATTATCTATATCTTTTGTCAAAATCACAGGTAAACTTAGCACACTAATCACCTGTTCCAATTGGTGACGACTTACTCCATAGGGGTAAATGTGTAATGGCAAATCTTCCCCATTTGGCCCCGCTTGCTTAGTAGAAGTACTAAAATCAATACTTTCAGAATAATTGAAAGATTCATCTAACAAGCGGTCAAATTCACTGCGCCCAGTTACCCGTTCACGTTCCAGAGACAAAGGTGGTAGAGCGACCATTTGACCAGAAGAACGCCAGCCATTAGCCTGCTTCACCGCTGGGAAAGATTCTTCATCACTAGGTAAACTACCCCCACGACCATTAACCACAGATAACTGTCTGCTAATCGCCACTTTACCCTTTTCGTCCACAGTTCGCGTTTGCGGGTTAGGTTGACGACCCCTTAACAGAGTATCTACAGTATCAGCAACACTTTCGTGTACTACCCAGCGCTGTCTCTCCAACATTTCCACAGCAATCTCAAAAGTAGGAGGAGCTTTACGTTCCAAAACTGTCTTTTGAGAACCTCGCCTTCTTGCTTCGTCATCTCCTAGCGTCACCGCTTGAATACCCCCAACCAAATCACAGAGAGTGGGGTTTTTGATCAGGTTTTCGATTTGGTTTCCGTGAGCAGTTCCTACCAATTGCACCCCCCTTTCGGCAATGGTACGAGCTGCTAAAGCTTCCAATTCCGTGCCAATTTCATCAATGACAATGACTTCTGGCATATGGTTTTCCACCGCCTCAATCATCACCTGATGTTGTAATTCTGGTTTAGCTACTTGCATTCGTCTAGCACGACCGATGGCCGGGTGGGCAATATCACCATCTCCAGCGATTTCATTGGAGGTGTCAATAATCACCACCCGTTTATTTAAATCATCCGCCAACACACGGGCAATTTCCCGTAAAGCGGTAGTTTTTCCCACACCTGGACGACCCAGCATGAGAATTGATTTACCAGTTTCTACCAAATCGCGGATCATGCCAATTGTGCCGAATACTGCCCGACCGACACGACAAGTCAAGCCAATAATCTTACCAGTGCGGTTACGGATAGCACTGATTCGATGTAAAGTTTGCTCAATTCCTGCCCGATTATCTCCGCCAAAGGTTCCTACTCTTTGAATGCAATCATCTATCTGTGCTTGAGTAACGGTTGTTTCGCTCAGATACTCAGCTTCATGGGGAAACCGAGCTTCTGGACGACGACCTAGATCCAAGACCACTTCAACTAAACTATCTCGTTTGGGATGATTCTCTAGTACTTGTCGCAAGTCCTGGGGCAAAATGTCTAATAACTTTTGGAGATCTTCTGTAATCGTCATGCTTTCTATGGTGACTGACGTTTTGAGAGATAATTAGGACACTTTTTTGCGGGAGTTCCCACAGTTGGGGAAAGTGACCGGAATGAGCGATTAGGGCGATCGCTCCGCTAGTTGCAGCGATCGCTGTGACTTGAGTTGGGAAACGAGAGTATGGGCAAGCTCTACAGCCTGCCAGAGTAATTCCGGTTCTTCTTCCAGGCGGATAGAGGTCTTAATACTAGTGTTACTCACCTCCTTATTTTCTAACTTTTCAAGAATGGGTGACAGCAATACGCGAGCGTAGCTACCGTAGGCAACCCCGGCTATGGAGGCAGAGGGGCGGGGTGCAGGGTGCAGTGGAGATGAATTTTCCCCCTTGCTCCCTGCTCCCTGCTCCCTTGCCTCTTGCAGCAGTCCCAGTTCCTTCAACTTAGGAACGGTGTAACTATTTGTGCCTCCTGCTAACTGCACATATCCCGGTAGGTTTGCTGCCAAAACTTTTTGCCCTAATTTTACTGCGGCAATGGTGGTTCCATCTCCAATATCACCACTCATAGAGCGCCCGTCTGTTTGCCAAATTACAACTTGGGGACGGGGGGACATAAGATTATAAATTGCTTGGAGGTAGTCAATTAATCCCTCACCATCGTTACAACTGATGGCTATTACCTTTAAATTAACTGCCCAAGGTGTGGCAATTGCTGCCCACAAACGCTGGAATTCTGCCAAACGCCCTATTTGTGTATGAATTTCTATGGCATCTATTCCCGTTGACATGATCAATGGTGCGATCGCTCCCGGCGTTGACACATATGATGCTGTATCAATCATCTCATAAGGACAGGCTGGAATGCAACGACCACAGCCATAACATTTTTCAGCCACAATTCCTGAATAGCTATCTTTGAGATTATTAAACACAATCGCTTGTGCAGGACAAATTTTTTCACAGGGTCTAGGGCAATCTGTTGGACAATTTCTAGAATTAAACTCTGCTTTTCTAAAATGGGGGTCTTCTCCATCATTGAGACTGACCATTAACAAAGGTAAATTACCTTGAAAACCAAAGCCTCGCTTCTGGGCATCCCTAACCAGATCCTTCGCTGCTTGTAAACCTGCTTGGGCAGCCGCAATCACCGCCGGATCAGCTGCCACATCTATGCAGTCAGCGCCCGCCAAAGTGTAGGCTAATGTTAAACTTCTGACCGCAGGTAAATGTTGGAAACTGGCTCCACAAATCAACTTGAACCAGTGACCCTGTTGCAGGGATTGTAAAGGGGCTAACATATCACTCACACTTCTATTATGCTTTTATCTGCATGGAAATTACGACCGTAATCAAGAAAAAATCATAATTTTCTCAAGACACAAAAAAACAGTTTGCCCTTTTGTGAAGACAAACTGTATAAAAAATCAAAATTTATCAAACAGAATACAGGAGTAGTAGGGGCGAAGCATTCGGGCGATCAATTATCAGTTTTTGGCCAAGGCTATTTTCCGAATGCTGATGCCTCCGGCACGCTACGCGAACGCCCGTACAGGAGTCAGGAGGAACTCCATAAAACTGGCGAATGCCTCCTGTTTTTTTACTCAGCACTCAATACTCAGTACTCGGTACTCGGTACTCGGTACTCGGTACTTAGAACATACCCATACCGCCCATGCCGCCCATACCGCCCATGCCGCCCATACCGCCCATACCGCCCATACCGCCCATACCACCCATATCAGGGGCAGCAGCAGCTTGTTTTTCAGGTTTCTCAACAATGATGGCTTCGGTTGTTAAAACCATTCCCGCAATAGAAGCGGCGTTTTGCAAAGCGGAACGGACAACTTTGGCAGGATCAATAATACCTGCGGCGATTAAATCTTCAAATATTCCAGTAGCAGCGTTATAGCCGATGTTAATGTCTGTTTCCTTGACTTTAGAAACAATCACAGTACCTTCAACACCAGCGTTATCTGCAATTTGCCGTAGGGGAGCTTCTAAGGCTCTTTGGACAATTTCTGCGCCAATTCTTTCTTCAGGATCAAGGGTGTTCTTGATTGCATCTATTTGCAAAGACAGGTGAATTAAGGTTGTACCACCACCGGGAACAATGCCTTCTTCGACTGCGGCTTTGGTGGCGTTGAGTGCGTCTTCAATCCGCAGTTTGCGGTCTTTGAGTTCGGTTTCTGTAGCTGCACCCACTTTAATGACTGCCACACCACCAGCTAGTTTGGCAATGCGTTCTTGTAGTTTTTCGCTATCGTAGTCGGAATCAGTTTCTTCCAACTGTTTACGAATTTGAGCAATCCGCTTTTGTACCTCTGGCTTGATGTCACTAGCAGATACAATTGTGGTGTTTTCTTTGTCAATGGTGATTTGGCGGGCAGTTCCCAGCATTTCTAAAGTTGCGGTATCCAAACTTAAACCGATTTCTTCAGAAATCATCTGTCCATCGGTGAGGATCGCGATATCTTGTAATAAAGCTTTGCGGCGTTCACCAAAGCCAGGAGCTTTGATAGCAGCAACTGCCAATACACCCCGCGCTTTGTTGACAACTAAAGTCGCCAAAGCGTCGCCATCTACATCTTCGGCAATTATCAGTAAAGGTTGACCTAACCGGGCAACTTTTTCTAAGACAGGTACTAAATCCTGAATGCTGCTGATTTTTTTGTCGGTAATCAGGATACGGGCGTTTTCAAATTCCACCGTCATCCGTTCGTTGTTGGTGATGAAGTATGGAGAAATGTAACCCCGGTCAATTTGCATCCCTTCCACTACTTCTAATTCGGTAGTGAGGGATTTGGATTCTTCTACGGTGATTACGCCATCTTTGGTGACTTTTTCCATAGCTTCAGCAATCATATTGCCGACTTCTTCGTCATTACCAGCCGAAACGGTAGCTACTTGAGCGATCGCACTTCCTTCTACTGGTTTGGCAATTTTAGCAATTTCTTGCACGAGTGCCTCAACGGTTTTATCAATTCCCCGCTTCAAGCTAATAGGGTTAGTACCTGCGGCAACGTTCTTGAGTCCTTCTCGAACTAAAGCTTGTGCTAGAACCGTAGCAGTAGTAGTTCCATCCCCAGCCACATCCTTGGTTTTGGATGCCACTTCTTGGATTAGTCTAGCTCCAGTGTTTTCCAAAGGATCTTCTAATTCAATTTCCTTGGCAACAGTGATACCATCGTTGACAATTTGAGGTATACCAAATTTTTTTTCTAAAAGGACGTTGCGACCTTTTGGCCCCAAGGTGATTTTCACCGCATCAGCCAGAGCGTTAATACCCTTTTCTAATGCCCGCCGTGATTCTTCATCAAATGCAATAATTTTCGCCATGTTTAATTTCTCTAGCGCTTCCATTAGACAATTTAGCACTCACAGGCAAAGAGTGCTAAGTCCCTTAGCCACTCAAATTAAGAAATTCTAATAAAAAATTGATTAATATTACAATTGATGCTGATTTTCAATACTAGCAGTAATGGTTAAAGTGGGAGATGAACCTAGACAACTCCCTTAAGTCTCTTGGCATTGCTAACCCTAGCGGCACCGGCTGGTTAGCGGTAGTATTTACTTTTATTTTGGCTTGGTTTGTGACTTGGCGTTTAATTCCGGCAATACGTCAATTTGCCTTGCGGGTCGGTTGGGCAGACCAACCCAATGCCCGACGACTTAACCAAGAACCTTTACCTAATGCCGGAGGTTTGGCTATCTATGCCGGTGTTATTGCCGCTTTGGTGTTGGCTAGTCTCTTACGACCTATTGAACTCCAAGGGGTGTTAGCTCAGGTACTAACAATCCTTTTGGGAGGATCTATCTTAGTCCTGGTTGGCTTTATTGATGATCAATTTGGCTTACCTCCTTCTGTGCGTTTGTGGGCGCAGATGATCACGGCACTCTTGCTGGTAGCAAATGGCATTAGTATTAAAGTTACTTTTGGTACACCCATAGACTCGCTATTGTCGATGGCGTTGACAGTGTTGTGGGTAGTAGGTATTACCAATGCCATCAACCTGATGGACGGTATGGATGGTTTGGCGGGAGGAATCAGTTTTATTACCGCCATGAGTTTGTTAGGGGTTTCGGCTCAGTTTAATAATCGAGCCGCAGCAACCTTAGTTTTAGCCGCTTTAGCAGGTGCTGCACTGGGATTTTTGAGGCACAATTTCTATCCCTCACGGATCATTATGGGTGATGCCGGGGCATATTTTTTCGGCTACGTATTAGCAGCAACTAGTATTTTAGGAAAACTCCAACAAAACACCGTTTATGCTCTTGTACCCACGGTTTTATTTCTGATGTTGCCAGTATTAGATACCACTCAGGTTTTTGTACGGCGACTTCTAGCAGGAAAAAACCCCCTGAGTACTCCCGGTAAAGACCATTTACATCACCGTTTGTTGGCTTGGGGGTTATCCCAACGCCACGCAGCTTTGACTCTGTGGTCAATTACTTTGTTTTTTAATTTGCTGGCTATGAGAATACAAGGTATGACTTTACCAGTTATGGCTACATCTGCCGCTAGTATTATTTTGCTTTTGGGTTTTACTATCTGGCAAAGAATACGTAGTAATTCGTAATTGATAATTCGTAATTCGTAATTGAATTAATAATACTAAGGTTGTGCAAGTACGCACATTCCGCGCATTTATACCACGGTCTTAATTAATGTATTTCTTCCTTTACATGGCGGTAAATTACGAATTACGAATTACGAGTTACATGACCATTCCCCCGTCTACATTCAAGACTTGACCAGTGATGTAAGCTGCTGCGGGATCAGCTGCAAGAAAGCGCACCATACCAGCAATTTCTTCAGGTTGACCGTAGCGACCCAGGGGGATGAATTGGAGAATATTTTCGGCTTTGACATCGCTGGTCATGTCGGTGGTGATAAAGCCAGGAGCGACGGCGTTAACGGTGATGCCACGGGAAGCTAGTTCTTTAGCAACTGTTTTGGTAAAACCAATCACACCTGCTTTGGCGGCGCTGTAGTTGGCTTGTCCTGGGTTGCCCATTTGTCCAGCGACGGAGGCAATATTAATAATTCGCCCAGAACGTTGTTTAAGCATAATTTTGCTGACAAGTTTTGTACATAAAAATACACCAGTTAAATTTAGGTCTATAACTGCTTGCCAATCTTCTAATTTCATTCGTAATAGTAAGGTGTCGCGGGTAATGCCTGCATTATTAACCAAAATATCGACACGCTTAAACTTGTCAATGGTGGTGTTAATGAGTGTCTCTACTTGATCTGGTTGAGAAACGTCTGCTTTGAGTGCGAACGCATCTCCCCCATTAGCGATAATTTCTGCTACTACTTCGTCTGCTGCTGCGCTAGAACTGGCATAGTTGACAACTACTTTAGCGCCTTGAGATGCTAGTTGGAGTGCGATCGCTCTCCCAATTCCCCGTGATGCTCCCGTGACAATCGCAACTTGATCTTTTAATAGTGTCATTTAATTTTCCTCAATATCAAACAGACCATTTATAAGTAAATCTTTAAAGGGTGTAACGGCGCAACATTATCGGAGTCAAGACAGTATAAATCGCAGCCTAAGATTTCCATTGTAGGCAAAATGGCACAACTTCGGATTCTGAGAATTTTCTCAACGGAAAATAGTGATTAAACTGAACTAGAGGAATAGCCCCATACTCAAATCCAAAAGCTATGATTCTAGTCACTGGAGCAACTGGAGGAATTGGTCGTCGCGTCGTGCGACTATTGCGCCAACAACAGCAGCCTGTGCGATCGTTTGTCCGTCTCACATCCCATTACAGCGAGTTAGAACATCGGGGTTCTGATATCTTCATTGGGGATTTGCAACGAGAACAGGACATTGAAAAAGCTTGTCGAGGCATTAAACATATAATCAGCACTCACGGTTCGGGTAATGATGCACTCTCCTTGGATTACCGCGCTAATATTGAACTCATTGACCAAGCTAAAGTCCAAGGTGTTGAACATTTTGTTTTCATATCCGTTTTAGGTGCTGATAGAGGATATGAAGATGCACCCGTGTTCAAAGCAAAACGAGCCGTAGAGAGATATCTGCAAAGTAGTGGCTTAGATTACACTATTTTACGCCCGGCTGGACTAGCATCAAACTTGCTACCACTGGCAGAACGCTTTCGAGAAACTGGTTTGTATTTACTTATCGGTGATCCTAAAAACCGTACATCTATTGTTAGCACCGATGATTTAGCCAGAATAATTGTAGATTCTTTGACCGTTGCAGATGCTCGTAATCAAATTTTACCAATAGGAGGCGCGGAAATTCTATTGCGAGAGGATATTCCTAAGATTTTTAGTCGCATCTTTAACAAAGAACCGATAGTAATTAACGTTCCTTTGTTTGCTATTGACGGGTTACGAAGTGCATTGGGTTTATTAAATTTCCAAGCACAAACAGCTTTAGGAACCCTTCGCACTTTACTGGCTAATGAATTTTTCTGCACAGCAGAAGAAACCGCAAATGTAGAAAGAATTTTTAACTTTCAATTGGAAACTTTGGAAAATTTTTTGCACCGTTATTTAGCTATTTAAATTAGGTAATTGGTGATTGGTGATTGGTGATTGGTGATTGGAAAGACTTCTACCCATTACCCATTACCCATTACCCATTACCCATTACCCATTACCCATTACCCATTACCCATTACCCATTACCCATTACCCATTACCCATTACCAAAATCTATGAAATATTCCCTAGCTGCAAATGCTGCTCAAGCACGTCAGACAAAAGAGAGATTTGCTCAACCAGAAGAACAATTATCTTATGAATTGGGTAAAGCTGTACAAGAATTACCACCACTTTATACAAGATTATTAGCCGGAACAATTAGCATCGTTATATTTGGAGCAATTTCCTGGGCGCATTTTTCCGAAATTGATGAAGTAGCCACAGCACCAGGAGAGTTAATTGCATCTACCCAAGTCAGACCAGTGACATCTTTGGGTAATGGTTCTATTCTAGCCGTAAAGGTGAAAGAAGGCGATCGCGTTACCAAAGATCAGATTTTAATTGAACGTGACCCCAATTTACAACAAACAGATGTGAATCGCTTGGCTAAAGCTAGTAAATTAATTGAGGAAGACTTACAGCGTTTACAAGCAGAACGGACTGGGGGAAAAACTGCGGGAACAAAACTGCAAGATGAATTGTTAAACTCGCGTTTGTCAGATTACAAAGCTAAACAAGCAGCAGCAGAAGCTGAAGCACAACGTCAACTTTCGATTATCAATCAAGCAAAAGTCCGGTTGACTCGGTTACAAGAAAATTTAGCCAGCGCTAAAACCAGTGTTATTAATGCTCAAACTAATATAGTTAATGCTGAAAATATCCGTATTAAAGTTGAAAATAATTTAAGTATTGCTCAACAAAGAGAAAAAAATCTCCGCACTTTATTAAATCCCGGTGCAGTTCCCCGAGTTGATTATTTAGAAGCACAAGAAAGATTAAATCGTGCCAATACAGAAATTATTAGAAGTGCGGATGAAGTAACTAACGCCAAAAACAGATTAACAGAAGCAAAAGATAAAGTTTCATCTTTAGAACAAGATATTGCTGCTCAAAGTCAAGAAATTAAACAAGTTGAACAAGCTTATCAATCTGCACTTAATCAAGTTTTACGTTTATCTTCAGAAAGACAAAGTGAAATTTTAACCCAGATTAATAAACGCAAAGAAGAATTAACCAATGTTGCCGGTCAATTAGAACAAGCAAGAAAGCAAAAAGATGGAGAAACTATTAAAGCACCTGTAGCAGGGACAATCTACAAAATCAAAGCTACTAAAGGGCCAGTTCAATCTGGTGAAGAATTATTATCAATTGTTCCTGAAGGGGAAGAAATGCTATTAGAGGTAAAAGTTCTCAATCGTGATATTGGTTTTATTCGTCAGAACATGAAAGCAAAGGTAAAATTAGCAACTTTCCCTTTTCAAGAATTTGGAGTTGTTGATGGTGAAGTTATGCAAATAAGTCCCAACGCAGTTGTTGATAAGGATTTGGGATTAATTTTTCCGACTCAAATTAAGTTGAGCAAACACTCAATCAATTTCCGAGGACAAGATGTAGAATTTACACCAGGTATGGCTGCAAATGCAGAAATTGTCACTCGGAAAAAGTCAGTTTTGACATTTATTGTTGAGCCAATTACGCGCAGGTTTAGCGAGGCTTTTTCTGTGAGATAACAGCATAATCTATATTCTCATTCCCTGGCTCTGTCAGGGAATAAATCATGAGTAGGCTTGTAACTTTAATCTTGTAATTTTTTAATTAATAAAATACCCAAATAAGTTTACTTAAATAAAATTATATTTTTATAGTAATTTCATATACTATCCCTCTTTTGTCAGATCGGGAAAATGCAATATGCAAAACATAGCATACAAGAAAAAATAGATAGGATGTGAGTTTGATTCTATAAATCCTAATTCAAACTAAAAATATCATCCTGTCAATCCTGGTTCAGACAATTAATATCATGTATAATAAATCCTATCTAATCTAAAAAATGTTAAGAATATGCAAATCACTATCGAAATTCCTGAAGATATTGGCAACCAACTACAAAAAAAACTGGCAAGACTTACCACAAAAATTTTTAGAATATTTAGCAATAGAAGCTTATATAAGTGGAATCATGACTGCTAGACATCTCCGAAAACGCTCAAAGCTTTTATGTGGCTAGGCTATAGGACGTAAATGCAATCATCCTAAATTAGCTAGTCTGTACGAAAAAATAAGGCTTTGAGATATTTGTTGTTGATAATTAGGCAAAAATATTTAGTTATATGCGTTAATTTTAACATGATCATATAGTCGATATTTCTGATGGTAATATTAGCGCTCTAATTCGTAATCTGACTAATCCACAAATTGTCAAAATAACTTGTTCATACTTTTTCGGATGCAACCTAAATCTGTCTTGAACAACTCGAAATATTTTTACCGAGCGGATGCGATGTTCAACAAATATTCGTTTAGAGGAAAACTCCTTGTTTGATTTTTTCTGGTCAGTTGTTAACTCTTTATTTCTTGGTTTCTTAATTGGAGTATCAATTAAGTCTTCTCCTAGATAACCTAAATCTCCCTTAAAACTTTGTTTTGGGTCAAAGTTATCACGATTTTCTCTGAATAAAATTATATCGCTTTTTGGTCCTGGTTCTCCTGCTACAACATCAACGATATCTCTACCATCTGGCATGATAATTATTTGGCTTTTAAATGTATGATCACTCTTCTTACCTGAAAAATATTTTTCTTGTTCTTCATTATCGCTAGGTCTTTCTCTGACTTGTTCATAGCTGTCTACAATTAATTCATACTCCGTGAGTATTTCTTTAACTATCTCATAGTCAGATTCGTTTTTTTTTACTTGTTCCATTAAACTTGATGGTAGTAATTCTCTCAGGATTGGCAACCAATAATTAAATATGTCATTCGCTGTCGATTCACTCACTCCAAATTGGATACCAAGAAGTTGAAATGTCGTCATGTGTCTGAGATAAACTAAGGTTAAGATTATTTGTTCTCTCGCAGATAGTTTTGGTTTTCGACCTCCCCCGCCAGCAATAATTCTAACTTTTTTTGATTCTAGTAAAGCTTGTTTTTCATGATTTAATCGTTCGGCATTTTCAATTAACTGTTGTAACTGTTCATACTCCAAACCAATTAAACGCTGTGTTTCTTTTGGATGCTCTTGAATATGATTTAGTATGTTGCTCATTTTTCTGTGTTAAAAAATCTTTCTGATGTTCTTTTATCACAGAATGTTACTATTTTGGAGATGTCTGCTGTACAAATTCAACAATTACTAAAATTTGATTCACTTGAAGAAACTGAACATTTTTTAAAACAATCTCAGATTTCTCTAGATTATCCCATAAAATATTTAGTACAAAATAACCAAAGAAAGACTTTAGCTGATACTTTTAAGGAACTTCAAAAAATCCGTATTGAAGAAGAATATTCTTTAGAAATTTCCTCTCGTCAATACCGTCCTAATTTCTTTTACCGCTAAAAATCAAACGCATTCAGGATTTCCCGGTCGTTTGGTGTCTCTAGCCAAAAAAGTAGTCCCAAACCCACCTTTTCCCAAGGGTTGAACAATTTCATAACATTCATCTATTTTCATCCTCAGACTCACCCCTACTCAAAAATTATCCTAGTTTATTTATTGTTAATTTTGGCACAATTTGACCTTTGAGTAAAATATTTAAACCAGGCATTTGTTTGCCTTCTCTCCGCGAATAGTAACCCCTATACAATTAGGGAAAATAGAGAAAACCCAAGAAAAATCTCTATGTTATAAACTTGTACTAATTCAATATCAGAAATATAAAGAGGGGATATTTTTTCAGTAATAAATTTTTAGATATTTTTGTATTTAGTAGTCCCTAACAACTCTAACCAAGGCAGGTATTAAACAATGGTACGCTTAAAAATATGGCAATGGATAATTATAGTTTCACCAATTGCGCTGATTATCTCATTCCTACTCATATCCGCAGGAACGCAAATTCACACTTGGGGACTAAGTTGGATTTGGGGTGTATTTACTGTTGTGTTTGTCGGTTGGCGTTGGTTGCTGGTACGCTGGACTAAACCGGCTGTTAATCAGATTGAAGCTGTTTTTGCAGAGATGCGGGAAGAATTGGCATCTGATACCACTAATAATAATCTAGATGTGTCAACAACAAAAGACAACACCCAACAAGCAGAAGCAGAATTACAAAAAATTCTCACCGCAGCACAAAATGATTCTCTGATTTGGGAAGACTGGCAAAGCTTTTGGCAAAGGTGTCAAGATTTAGTAGTAGCGATCGCACACATTTACAATCCTGAAGTAAAATATCCCCTATTAAACATCTACATTCCCCAAGTATACGGTTTAATTCGCGGCACCGTAGATGATATGGATCAATGGATGCAAAAATTATCCCCTGTTCTCAATCAAGTTACCGTCGGACAGGCTTACCAAGCATACCAAATCTACCGCAAGTTAGAACCATCAGCCCGTAAATTCTGGCAAGCTTGGAATTGGGCGCAGTGGGTATTAAATCCAGTTGCAGCAGTCGCAAAACGTGCCAGTCAAGGTACAAGTAACCGCGCTTCTCAAGAACTGCTGATAAATTTGAGCCAATTATTAAGAGAAGCAGCTTTGCGAAATTTATGCAAACAAGCGATCGCACTCTACGCCGGTACTACAATTGAATTATCTACCCCCACCCTATCCCCAGACAAAACCCAAACCCTGCGCGACATCCTCACCCAAGCAGAACCCCCAGAAATAGTCGCCCAAAAACCCGTTAATATTCTCCTCGTAGGACGCACAGGAGCAGGTAAAAGTAGTTTAATTAACACACTCTTTCAAGCCGAACTTGCCGCAGTTGATGTATTACCCAGTACAGATAAAATTCAGAACTACCATTGGGAAACCGCAAGTGGTGAAACCCTCAACCTCTTGGATACTCCCGGTTATGAACAAGTAAAACGCGACGATTTACGGGATTTAGTTCTTGATTATGCCAGAAATGCCGACCTACTATTATTAATTACCCCCGCACTTGATCCCGCCTTGCAGATGGATGTAGACTTTCTCCAAGAGATAAAAGCCGAAGTTGCAGATTTACCCATCATTACCATTGTTACCCAAGTAGATCGTTTGCGTCCTCTCCGTGAATGGCAACCCCCATACAATTGGGAAACCGGAGAAAAGCCAAAAGAAATTTCCATTCGAGAAGCCACAGAATACAGAAAACAACTATTAGGAAATTCCGCAAATTTAGTTTTACCAATTGTTACCAGTGATATAAAGAGCGATCGCACCGCTTGGGGAATAGAAGAATTATCTTGGGGATTAGTAGAAACCATATCTCCCGCAAAACAATTACGTCTCACCCGCTTTTTACGTAACCTAGAAACACGCACCCTAGCAGCAGCGAAAATCATCGACCATTATACATTTCAGATGGCCACAACCCAAGGACTAACCACACTTCTAAAAAGTCCTGTTTTGCAATTTATTTCTACTCTCTCAACAGGTACTCCTACCCTTGCCTATCTCCTCGCACAACAAATTCCCGTCGAACAATTACCCATAGTTATTGGTAAATTGCAAATGGCTTATGAACTATTTCCCCTGTTAAATACAGACAATTCCCCATCACGTAATTTTGATTTACTATCCCTATGGCCATTGTTATTAGAAAATTCTACCACTCCAGACCGTAACGCCTGGGCATTTGGTCATGCCTTGATAGAGTATTGGACTCAAAACTTAACAACCGAACAACTACGAGAACGATTTGATTATTATCTTCAGTAGGTATCTGGTAGTTTGTCAAAGACATTTTGACCGATTCAAAACTTAGCCAATTGGCTTACTTTGTAGGGTGTGGTTCGGCAAGCTCACCAACCACGTCAGACTCGATAATTTACCAACAATTAACAGACATTTGACAATTGAAAATGAGAAAATTAGAGCCTTAAAATGGATATATTTAGCTTGCCTGTTTAACAATTTGAAAAGATAGTTGTTGTCGAGGAGTAAAGTTTCGATGACTTCGTTTTTTACTCTTAAACTTAGAGCGGGCTTTCTTGACTACTCTGGGATTACTTCTATGTTTTCGTAAAGGAATTTCCAAATCTGAAATTTCGGCAATTAACCAACTATAATATGTGGTGATATCAAGTTGATTATTTATCTGACGCTGAAACTCAGGAATTGCCCGGCGAATCACTCGTAGACTGCCAACAAAGCTTAACCTTAATGGAGAAATATTCTTCCTGGCTGCTGTGTTTACCGTTACCAAGCACGAGGTAAACAACGGGTTTATTGGTACTACAAGTTACACGCTACTCACCCGATTTTTCCCACCGCTCAACCCGACAAATTGACTAAATACAAGCATTTAGGCAAGGCTGGAAGTCCGGCTCACGTTGATGCAGTCATGCAAGTATCTAGAAGAACCCAAGTAGATTACTTACAATCATGCATTGATTCTCTTCGACAAAACTGGGTTGACTTGTACGATAGTCTCAAAGAGAAAAAGTAAGTCTCTCAATTTTAATTATTCTCGTACATCACCCGCGAACACTTTTCTCTTGGTTTTACTCCCTATTTTCCTTAACCAAGCAGTATTGATAGCGGTATGCATTTGAATGCAATACATCATAGCCCCCTCATCGCTTGCGGTGAACCAGCGCTGTAGGCGGGTTTCCCTCCGTAGGCGACTGGTGAACCCGAAGGGGGAGGGGGTTGGGGGTGGGGTTCTTGTATCTCACTCAACCGAGAACCGCTATAGTGACAAAGAATGTAGAGACATTACATAGAAAGTCTCTACAAAAGTTATACATGATGCATATTTAATCATTGGCATTGCTGAATTAGAGTATGAATTGCGATTTTTGAGATGACAAAACAAGGATTAATTGCGTATTTGTATCTTTATATGGAATTAACTAGGGTTTAAAAAAATAGTACTTATTACTACATATTTATTTATATATGAGCGCTAACTCTGAAAGCTTTACATAGACTGGATAGTTATTTTTCCTATCCTGATATTAGACAATTGATTAAAAAATGATTTTTCTAAGTTCACAAAATCCTCATATTTTAAAGCTAGGATGTTAACTAGTAGGTAAATGAAACTTAGAGGCAATTTTATAAATTCTCAATTAAGAATTAGTACTGTATATCGAAGCAGAAAAGAAACAAATATAACAACAAAATGTAGTTAGTTTTTCTTAGATAATTTAGATATTATGCTTCAACAAGAGACAACTATAACAAATCAAAAAAAATTGCTCCCTAAGTGTCCAACTGGCATTCAAGGCTTAGATAAAATTACATATGGAGGATTACCATTAGGTCGTCCTACATTAATTTGTGGTGCTGCCGGTTGCGGCAAAACCTTAATGGGTATGGAGTTTTTATTCCGGGGTGCTACCGAATATGGAGAACCAGGAGCATTTGTTTGTTTTGAAGAAAATCCATCAGAACTACTACAAAATGTTACTTCTTTTGGGTGGGATTTAGAACAACTGATAGAACAAAAAAAATTAGCTATTGACTACATCCACATCGACCCACAAGAAATTGCAGAAGCAGGAGATTATGATTTAGAAGGATTATTTATTCGTATTGCTCTGATTGTGGATGCAATTGGTGCAAAAAGAATTGTATTAGATACCATCGAAGTATTATTTGTCGGATTAAGCAACATAGCTATCGTTCGCGCTGAATTACACCGTCTATTTCGCTGGCTTAAAGAAAAAGGCTTAACAGCAATTATTACTGGAGAAAGGGGAGATAATACCCTCACACGCCACGGTTTAGAAGAATACGTTTCCGACTGTGTAATTAGACTAGATCAACGAACTCATGAAGAGTTATCAACACGACGACTGCAAATTATTAAATATCGAGGTTCTCAACATGGTTCTAATGAATATCCCTTCTTAATTACTGAAGATGGCATTTCCGTTCTACCCATTACCTCCGTTGGTTTAGATCATCAAGTTTCAACAGAGCAAATTTCCTCTGGTATTCCTCGTTTAGATACCATGTTGGCTGGGAAAGGATACTTCAAAGGTAGCAGCATTCTGGTTACAGGTACAGCCGGAACAGGTAAAAGTACATTAGCTTGCTATTTTGCTGCGGAAACTTGCCGTCAAGGAGAACGGTGTTTATATCTAGCATCAGAAGAAGCACCGCAACAAATTATCAGAAATATGCGCTCAGTCGGCTTAGATTTAGAACCTTATGTACACCAAGGTTTACTCAATTTTCAGGCAGTTCGTCCCACCACTTATGGGTTAGAAATGCACCTAGTGAATTTAAATCACCTCTTACAGAAATTTAACCCCTCTACGGTGGTTATTGATCCCATGAGCAACCTTGTCTTAAGTGGTACTATCAATCAAACTAAGATTTTCTTTATTCGACTCATTGATTGTCTCAAGTCCCAACAGATTACACTCTTAGCTACTAACCTAATTTCTGGTGGTTATCCATATGGACAGACTGAAATAGGAGTTTCTTCCATCATGGATACTTGGATTGAACTACGCACCCAGGAAAGCAACGGTGAGCGTAACCGACTTTTGTATGTTCTCAAATCTCGTGGCATGGAACACTCTAACCAAGTCCGGGAATTTTTACTAACTAAACAAGGTATTCAACTGTTAGATGTCTATTTAGGACAGGAAAATGTCTTAACAGGTAGTGCTAGGATTATTCAAGAAGCACAAGAACAATTAGCAGCCAATCAACGTCAACTATTGTTAAAGCAAAAGCAACGAGAATTGGAAAGCAAAGAAATGCTAGTTTCCTCTCAAATTTCTGCACTACAGGCAGAATTAGCCGCAGAAAAGGAAGAAATCCACATTCTGTTTGAACAAGAATCTTTACTTCAAAGCAATTTAAAACAAGGCAGTCAAGCCCTATCTCAATTACGAAAAGCAGATTAGCCTCTAGCACTATGACAGCATATAGCGGTATGCACGTGAATGAGATACATTATAGCCCCCTCATCGCTTGCGATGAGGGTGTTGGGGGTGGGGTTCTTCTATCTCACTCAATCGATAACCGCTATAGTAAAAATAACTAGCTTTCTTCCCTCCTGCTTCCTTCTTCCACTAATCATGAACCCCAGGAGATTATATTATGGAACAAATTAGTAACTTAAAAGAAGAATCAATCATTTGGAGATTAAAGCTTTATGTCGCTGGACAAACACCAAAATCAGTGGCTGCAATTACAAATTTAACAAAAATTTGTGAACAAAATCTTCAGGGACAATATCAAGTTGAAGTAGTGGATTTACTTCTATCTCCTCACTTAGCTAAAGAAAATCAGATTTTTGCTATTCCCACTTTAATCCGGCAGTTACCTACTCCTATTAAACAAATTATAGGAGATCTATCAAACAAAGAAAAAGTGTTATTAGGCTTAGACATTCAACCAGATTTTAAGTAATAAATTAGGTACAAGCAGATGAATACTCAAAGTGATAAAAATAAAAAAGAAGATGTGAGTGATGAATTTAACAAGATAATTACAGAAACAAAAAATGCAGTTTATTGTTTACGACTTTACGTGGCTGGTGCTAATTTGCATTCACTCAAGGCTTTAAAAAACATCAAGCAGATATGTGAAGAATATTTACCTGGACAGTATAACCTGGAAGTAATTGATATTTATCAACAGCCAGGGTTGGTTGTAGTAGAAAATGTAGTAGCTATTCCTACATTAGTAAAAGAGTTACCTCTCCCTCTCAAAAAAGTAATTGGTGATTTATCAAATACATCAAAAGTGCTTTTAGGTTTAAATCTTGTGCTAGAGCAAAACCAAACTTGAAATAATTCGTAACTGAGATTTATCACTACCACAAAATTTGTCACTTGTTAGTAGTTGCTCCTTACTTAAACCCTCAAACCTACTAAGAATCAAGTACAGCATAGCGAAAATAAATATCCAGTTGAAAAAGCTGATCAAGTAAGCTTTCTTACCTCCTAGCGAAGAAATAATACTTCTACTATTATCACGTTTGAATATTTTTCTAAAATTATGAATCAACAAATTCATGATTTCTGTACAAGCATTGTGAAAACGAAGGTATGTATTTTCATAATAAAAATATGACTCAATTCAATTATTCACCAGAAGAACTGTCCCAGGAAATTAAATCTCTACGAGCAAAACTAACTATAGCTGAAGATACACTACAGGCTATTCATCAAGGGGAAGTAGATGCTTTTGTTATTGCGACTTCAGATGGTGATCAGGTATTTACGCTGCAAAGCGGAGATTATACCTATCGTTTGCTTATTGAAGAGATGTGTGAGGGAGCAGTTATTATTACATCAGATGGATGGATTTTATATGCTAATAAAGCATTCGCTAACTTAGTCAAGTATCCTTTAGAGAAAGTTATCGGCTCTCCATTTCACAAATTTGTGTTAAATCAGGATGTTAATATTTTTCAAGGTTTGATGAAAAAACAAGATCAAGAATCATCTTCAATAGGTGAGTTATCACTACTCGATAGTAATAAACATCAACTACCTGTTTATTTAGCTACTAATAAGTTCAAAATAGATAATCACTACATTAATTCTATTATTGTTACTGATTTAACAGAAAAAAAACAGAATGAAGAAGTTATAGCTTCAGAAAAGTTTGCTAGATCAATTTTAGAACAAGCAGGCGATTCCATAGCTGTTTGTAGCAAACTAGGAAAAATTATTCGCACTAGTCAAGTTTTTAATAATTTATGTGGTAATAATTATCCTTTTGAAAACTTTGATGATTTGTTATCATTATTTTACTCTAAATTAGATATAAATATAAATCCAGTAAGTGCAGAAATAATCATAGAAAATCGTTTTTCTATTAATACAGTTTTACAAGGAAAGAGTTATCGGGGAGTAGAGGTTTATTATCAACGGAATGATGGTGAATATTTTGATTTACTACTGAATGCTTGTCCCTTGTTAAACTCAATGGGGGAAATCACTGGAGCAATTATTAATCTTACAGATATTACAGAGCGTAAACGCCAGGAAGCAGAATTGCACCAAGCTAAGTTGGAATTAGAAATTCGCGTTGCCGAAAGGACTGCTGAACTTACTAACCTCAATAAAAATCTGTCTCTTACCCTAGATAAATTAGAACAAAATCAAGAAATTCTCTGGGAACAATCACAACTTTTAGATCTAGCTCACGATACGATTTTGACCCAAGATTTAAACTCGGTAATTACCTTTTGGAACAATGGAGGAGAGCAGATGTATGGCTGGACAAAAGCCGAAGCTATAGGAAAAGTAGCTCACGTACTTTTGCAAACTCAATTTCCCATTCCTATCTCAGAAATTCACGCCCAATTAATAAATAATGGATATTGGGAAGGTGAGTTAATTCACATTGATAAAAATGGTATTCTTGTGAATGTAGCTAGTCGTTGGGTGCTACAAAAAGACGAGTGTAGAAAACAGATTAAAATCCTGGAAATTAATAATGATATCACCCAACAAAAGCAAAGAAAACAAGCTTTGCAAGACAGTGAAAGTAAGTTTCGTTCTCTTAGTGAATGTTTACCTATTGGCGTATTTTTAACTGATAATCAGGGCAAATACACTTATATTAATCCCTGCTATGAAAATATTTTTGAAGTGACGATGGCAGAAGTCATAGGAAAAAATTGGTTAGAAATTATTCATGCAGAACATGAAAATGATTTGTATAATCAATGGTTAAAAATGTTAACATATACGCAAAAAGATTTTAATCAAGAAATTTGTTATTTACACAAAAATGGTAAAACTTGTTATGCACGAGTTCAGCTTGCTCCTATGTTGATAAACGGTGTGAAATTAAGTGGTTATATTGGCACTGTAGAAGATATAACAGAAATTCGCGCAGTTGAAAAAATGAAACGAGATTTTATTTCTATTGTCAGTCATGAATTGCGAACACCATTAACAGCAATACATGGTTCTTTGGGACTATTAGCAGGTAAGGTCTATGACAAAAACCCAGACAAACGTAACCAGATGCTTGATATTGCTAACTCTCAAACAGAGCGTTTAGTCAGGTTAGTTAATGATATATTAGTACTAGAAAAGTTAGAATCTGGTCATACAACACTAATCAAACAAGCCTGTGATGCGGCTCAATTAATTACATATTCGGCAGATACAATGCAGGTAGAAGCAGAAAAACAGCACATCACTCTTAATATCAAAGCTTTACCTATGGAAGTTTGGGCTAACTCTGATGCCATTATTCAGACTTTAACAAATCTGTTGAGCAATGCTATCAAGTTTTCTTCACCTCATACATCTATTTTAGTAAGTAATACATTAATTGATAGCAAAGAAACTGAAGCAAAAATATCTTCTCATTTTGGTAATCTTTCTGTTTTCAACTCCCTCACACCACCTTATATTTTGTTTCAGGTACAAGACCAAGGACAGGGAATTCCTACAGATAAATTAGAGAGTATATTTGGTTGGTTTCAACAAGTTGATGCTTCCAATGCACGAGAAAAAGGTGGTACGGGTCTGGGACTAGCAATTTGCCAGCGCATCATACACCAACATGGGGGACAAATTTGGGCAGAAAGCGGATTAGGTCAAGGCAGTACATTTTTCTTTACATTGCCTTTAGTAACAAACAAGTAAAAATTAGTAAAATTGGGAATTTATGCCTAAAAAACGAGTCCTGGTAGTCGATGATGAAAATACAATTCAAATTGTAATTCAGAGTTGCTTAGAAGACATTGCTGGCTGGGAAGTTTTGCTTGCTAGTTCAGGTCAAGAAGGATTAAAATTAGCTGAAACTGAAAAAATAGATGGTATTCTTTTAGATGTTTCTATGCCCCAAATGAGTGGAATTGAAACATTAAAAAAACTGCAAGCCAATGTTATTACTCAACATATTCCAGTTGTATTTTTGACAGCAAAAGTGCAATCTGAAGATAGGCAGCTATTTTCTCAGTTAGGAATTTTGGGTATACTCGTTAAGCCCTTTAATCCCATGAATCTTGTGAATCAAGTAGCTGATCTATTTGCGTGGGAAGTTTGATCAAAACTAGTGCAGTATGGCGAAAATAACTATCCAGTGCCAAAAGCTGAAAAACCTTTCTTGATTTCTTTCTCTCTCCAGCATAGCTACCTTCTTTAAATTTCTGCCATCTTCAAAAATTCTTCACTATTATTGTCTAAGTTTAAAGAAAGTTGAGGTGAAAATAGCTGTATGAACAATAATTTACAATCCTGCGATCCTCATAAAATAGCAAAGAAAAAAATTTTGGTGATTGATGATAATCTTGATATTCTGACGTTAATGCAGTATTCTTTGCAAGACATCGGTGGGTGGGATGTCATGATAGCCAGTTCAGGATACGAAGCATTAATTAAAGTCATGGCTGAAAAGCCAGATGCCATTATTCTCGATGGGATCATGCCGGGAATGGATAGTTTAACCTTTTTAAAGGAGCTGAGAAAAAGTCCAGAGGTACAGTCTTTACCAGTAGTTTTAGTGACTGGCAGTATTAGTTTAACTCAACATATTCGGTTGCTAGATTTAGATGTGGTGGGAACGATTACGAAACCTTTTAATCCCATCTTCCTCTCTGAACAAATTGCTCAATTTCTCGGTTGGACAATGGGAGGCTAAAACATGAGCTTATTTTTCACTGGATGTAGAAAATCATAAATACAAAAATACCCTCATCTGTATTCAGAGAGAGCAGTTTTTAACTAATGTCCAAATCAATAATTTAGACATCTTCTAATTCTAATTGTGCCACTGTCACCGCATTAAATGCGAAAGCAAAAACTAACGGCATGGGACACTTTAAAACGAAAGTATAAATAATGGCTAAAATGCTAATTACCACAGCGGACATCGACCATAATAGTTCCTGATTGGTGAGTCCATTCTCTTCTTTAATAACTCTCAAAACATGAACTGGAATTGGTTCTGGCATTACTCCCCCAGGAGGAAACGCCCAAAAGTTATCACGACGTTCGATAAATAAATCTGTCCAACCATTTTCCATGCACCATGCTTCGATCCATTGAATAGAGTAATGATTCATCATGGGGATAATAATTCCAGGTTTCAATTTGTTTAGTTAGTGAATATAGATTTATCGAAGATTCCTGACAAGCTAAATAATGCTTAGTAAGATTAACGCTAATTCCATAATCGTAAATATTGAGTTCAGCATTTGAGACATATATATAAATCATGCTCACAGATTGCTGCCCTTAATTAGAAGAATAACAGCATCAACTGAAGGTTTCCAGCAAACGATAATAAACTTTACTCTGTAAATTAATGTAAATAAATGCGTGGGTCACTGCTAAATTCTTAAGTAATTCTAAAAATAGGTTGCTGCTGCTCATAATGGCTTAGAGGATGTTTGAAAAATCGTCAAGTTTACCAAAGTTAGAACTTAGCTGATATTTTGCAGAAGCACCAAGCAGATGATTACGAATTTTTAAGCAAAAGCAGCCGCTCACGCCAACAGAATGAGGTAAGCTGAAATACGTTAAACACACTTGTGGGTGATTAAATATGTATTTGCGGCAAGGATTAGTATTACTTTTAGGAATTATTATATGGTGTGTACCATTTCCCGCACTAGCAGTAGATTGGACTCACCCCCTATCATTTAGTAATGCAGAGTTAGGAAGACACGATTTTTCGGGACAAAGTTTGCAAGCTGCGGAGTTTTCTAACGCTAATTTAGAAATGGCTAATTTTACAGATGCTGATTTACGGGGAGCAGTGTTAAGCGCTTCAGTTATGACTCAAGCAAATTTACATGGAGCCAATTTAACAAATGCAATGGTTGATCAGGTAAAATTAAACGGGGCTGATTTAAGTGATGCCATTTTATTAGAAACTCTTTTACTGCGTTCCATTTTTACTGATGTCAATATTGCAGGTGCAGATTTCACAAATGCAATTTTGGATAGAGCGCAAATTAAAGAGCTATGTCAAAAAGCCAGTGGTGTAAATTCCCAGACTGGTGTCGAAACTCGTGATTCTTTAGGATGCTGATGCAACGTGTTGGTATAATTGGTGGCGGACAACTTGCCTGGATGATGGGAGATGCAGCAAAGAAGCTGGGAGTAGAATTAGTCATACAAACTTCTAGTCAAGATGATCCCGCTGTATCTATTGCTCAAGAAGCCGTTTTTGCCGCAGTTGATGATGCCGCAGCTACGGAAATTTTAGCTGCAAAATGTGATGTGATCACCTTTGAGAATGAGTTTGTTAATTTAAATGCTTTATCTTTTTTAGAGAAACAAGGTGTTTGTTTCCGTCCCAGATTAGCAGCTTTATCTCCGCTATTAGATAAATATGAGCAACGTTGCTATTTACGGGATTTAGGTTTACCTGTTCCCCAGTTTTTCGCTTTAGAAAAGCCAGAAGATATTCAAGCTAAAAAAGAATATTTGAGTTTTCCCATTGTTCTCAAAGCTAGACGACATGGTTATGATGGTCAAGGGACTTTTATTATTCATGATTTAGCTGCTTTGTCAACAGTAGTAAGTCAAAATAATACACAGTTTTTAGTAGAAGAATTTGTTCCCTTTACCAGAGAATTAGCTATAATTGCGGCACGTTCTGTGCATGGGGAAATTGTCACCTATCCGGTTGTAGAAACCCAACAAGAACAACAGGTTTGTCGTCGGGTAATTGCACCAGCGGATATTACACCCCAACAAGAATCAGAAATTCAAGCGATCGCTCATACACTATTAAATAACCTACAAGCTGTAGGCATCTTTGGCATAGAGCTATTTATCACCGCTAAAGGCAAAATACTAGTAAATGAAATTGCCCCCCGTACCCATAATTCTGGGCATTTTTCCTTAGATGCTTGTAAAATTTCCCAATTTGAACAACACCTAAGAGCCGTTTGTGGTTTACCTTTGGTTCATCCAGCTTTAAATTGTGCTGGTGCAGTTATGGTTAACTTGCTAGGGTATGAAAATTCACACAGCGACTATCAAAACCAACGCCAAAAACTAGCAAATATTCCCCAAGCTTACCTGCACTGGTACGGGAAAACTGCATCTCGTCCAGGACGTAAACTGGGACATATCACCGTTTTGCTAGAGCAGCAAAACCCAGATGCCATCAAGGCTATCATCAATACCATAGAATCTATCTGGTATCCGCAATAAAAATTTTCTCCAACTTTTGAATATTCAACACACAAACTGATTTTGAAAGTTATAATGAACTAGTTGCACTACGACGTTGGTGACTGCCCCCAAGTTTTTTGATCTATGTCTTTAAAGAAAAGGGAGCAAAAGAGTTCTTGTGGCAGTATACCGGGCTTGTACCCGGAAACTTTAAACGAGAAACAGCCGTTCCCCCCTGGTTTAACCAGGTCATAAACTTAGGCAAGACGGCGTTGCGGTGAACTCAAAAATTTTAGCTCCCAAGTTGCAACAACCTGGGAGTTTTAATTATTTCAAAACTTAGTATTAAACCGCGTCTACTTTGAAACCCATAGTTTTTTCTTAATCGGGTTTTATTCCCAAATCCTATACTCTTCCCTGTTCCCTTTTGAAAAACTCTAATTCTCAACTTGGACGAGGTTTAGCTAGATTTGATGATGCGATTTCTAGAAATTAGGACTTACGCATTGACAGAATCCACCAAAAATGGTGTATGCGTTGTGTCGTCTTGTAGGGTGTGGTTCGGCAAGCTCACCAACCACGTCAGACTCAATAATTTGGCAAAAATTAACAGACTTTAGATATCTAAGGCACTCTACTAATTATGCTATGCCAAAAGCCTGAAATAACCCAATTTCGTTAATACATATTACGCTCAATTTGTACAGTGTGTAAATCCTACAATTTATCAAGTTATTTATTTTATTGAGGCCAAAAATCTGTATAATTTGATTCTAATTGGAGTAAAATTCAGAGTTAAGATGGCAAAATTGGGCTAAATTGTGGTTGAAGCTACAAAAAATTGACAAAATACCTAACTAAAACAGTGTTTCCAGCCTCGGTTCTTCACCTAGACAATGGTTTGACTTTTATTCATCAGGAGATTCCTACTACCCCTGTAGTGGTGTCTGATGTTTGGGTTCGTGCTGGAGCTACTTTAGAGCCTGAACCTTGGTTCGGAATGGCTCACTTTTTAGAACACATGATTTTTAAAGGTACAGCCACCTTACCTCCTGGGGAGTTTGATTATAACATCGAAAAGATGGGTGGTGTGAGTAATGCGGCGACAAGTCATGATTATGCTCATTACTCTCTGACCACAGCTACCTCTTACTTAGCAGACACCTTACCACACTTAGGCGAACTCCTACTAAATGCGGCCATTCCCGACAATGAATTTGTTCGCGAACGGGATGTAGTTCTAGAGGAAATTCGCTCTTGTGCTGATGACCCTGATTGGATAGGATTTGAATCGCTGCTCAAAAACGTCTATCAAGACCATCCTTATGGACGTTCTGTGTTAGGTACTGAGCAAGAACTGATGCAGCATTCACCAGAAGCAATGCGCTGTTTTCATCGTTCTCACTACCAACCGGAAAATATGACGGTGGTAATTGTGGGGGGAATTGCTCAAGAACCAGCTTGGGAACTTGTAAATCGCAACTTTTCAGATTTTAGTGGTGGCTCTAATTGTCCCCCATCTCAGAAAATAATACAACCAGTAATTACAGGAATTCGCCGTCAAGAGTTGATTTTACCAAGGCTAGAGCAAGCTAGGTTAATGATGGCGTGGATAGCACCTGGGGTAGAACAACTCCGGACAAATCATGGTTTAGAATTTCTTTCGGTGTTACTGGCAGAAGGAAGAACTTCCCGCTTAGTTCATGATTTACGGGAAGAAAAGCAATTGGTACAGGCAATTTGCAGTAATTTTTCTCTGCAAAGGGAATCAAGTTTATTTACAATTACTGCTTGGTTAGAGCCTGAATATTTGGAACGCGTGGAGTCTTTAATTTGTAACCATTTGCATGACTTGCAAACTATAGGTATTAGTGAACAAGAAGTTAACCGCACCTGTAGATCATTGTGTAATGAATATGCTTTTTCTACAGAAGCGCCTAATCAGCTTTCTTCACTCTATGGTTATTACAATACCATTGCCAAAGCTGAATTAGCCGTTACTTATCCTCAGGCAATTCAGTCCTTTGATGCTCAAGAACTACAACAATTAGCACGGCAGTACCTTTCACTACAGAATTACGCAGTTACTGTTATTAAACCCTATTAGTCATTAATCACTTAGTCATGAGTTAAAAGCTTGTGACTTTTGATTATTGACCATTAACCATCAACCTTTTGACTAAAGAATGCAAACTATAAATAATTCTAACTCCTCTATCCATCGCACCGTATTACCCAACGGCATTGTTGTCTTGGTGGCAGAAAATCAAGCTGCGGATATTATTGCCGGACGAATTTTTGTGCGTGCTGGTAGTTGTTACGAAAGCAGAGAGCAATCTGGGTTAGCACATTTGCTATCAGCGGTGATGACCAAGGGTTGTGATGGTTTATCTAGTTTAGAAATTGCCGAAAAAGTCGAGTCTGTAGGGGCAAGTTTAAGTACAGATGCGGGTACGGATTATTTTTTACTATCGTTAAAAACGGTGAGTGCGGATTTTGCCGAAATTTTAGCATTATCGGGGTTGTTATTGCGATCGCCCACATTTCCCGAAACCCAAGTCGAACTAGAACGCCGGTTAGCATTACAAGATATTCGCTCTCAAAAAGAACAACCTTTTAGCCTCGCTTTTGAGCAAATACGGCAAGCAATGTACCAAGAGCATCCATATTCCATGTCGGTTTTAGGACATGAAACAACTCTCAATAGTATCACCCGTGCAGACTTGGTACAGTTTCACCAAACTCACTTTCGTCCAGATAATGTGGTAATTAGTATTGCTGGACGGATTACACCCTCAGAAGCTTTAGAGTTAGTCACAGCAGTCTTTGGTGATTGGCAGCCTCCAGCGCAACCACGCCATATACTGGACTTACCTGGCATTTCTGTCACACCAAAATCTTGCCTCAAACCCTTAAATACACAGCAATCAATCGTCATGTTAGGTTATATGGGGCCATCAGTGAGCGCCCCAGGATATGCCGCCCTCAAATTGCTGTCTACCTACTTGGGAAATGGTCTTTCTAGCCGCTTGTTTGTAGAATTACGGGAAAAGCGGGGTTTAGCCTACGAAGTCTCTGCCATTTACTCCACACGCCTATTTCCAGCCTCATTTATCGTTTATATGGGGACTGCACCTGAAAATACTGGTGTTGCCCTCCAAGGACTACGCCAAGAAGTAGAACTACTCTGCACTAATGAACTATCCGCAGATGCACTGCAAACAGCTAAAAATAAAATACTCGGTCAGTATGCATTGGGTAAGCAAACTAACGGACAAATTGCTCAAATATATGGCTGGTATGAAATTCTCGGCTTAGGAATAGCATTTGACCAGGAATTTGCCGAAATGATTAACAAAGTCAGTGCTAAGTTAGCGATGACAGCGGCGAAACAGTATTTACAGGAACCATATTTGTCTTTAGTAGGTCAAGAAGAGGCAATTAAATCAGTTATTTAGCGGGCTATGGGGAATGGTTTCATGTACGAGAGCGATCGCATAGCTGTAAGATGAACAACAGAATATTGCACGTAAATTTTATGAACGGCAGTCTCACAGCAAGTATCTCTAACTACTTGAAACCAAATCATTTGTATTACTTGTTTTTGTGTACCGCAATACCTTTACTGATTGGCTCCTCTGCTATGAGAGCGATCGCAGTACCAGCAAAAATTGCCCAATTAAGCACAAACACTATTAACCGTCCCACCCTAAAACTTGGTAGCCAAGGTGAACGTGTTTCTGAACTCCAAGCAGCACTCAAACTTTTAGGCTTTTACACAGGTGCAGTAGATGGCATTTATCAAGCAGGGACAGCCAGCTCTGTTTCCCAGTTTAAGCAAGCAGCTGGCTTAAATCCAGATGGAATTGTCGATGCTATCACCTGGCAAAAACTTTTTCCTAATGTATCAACCGTTGCTGCCAATATCCCATTAGCCCCTACCCAACCCACCTCAGTCAACAGTTTTACAGTTCCTACCCAACCCAATAGAATCCCCAAAATTAATAACACCCCTGTACTGAAACTAACTCCCCCAAAACAAAGCACAATCATCCGCAACAAGCCCAACACACCCTTTCAGCCCACTCCCAGCAAACAGCAAAATCCTAGCATTCAATACACCGCAGAAGGATGGCCGATTTTGCGTTTAGGTAACAGTGGTTCAGAAGTAGTAAAGTTGCAAAAACTACTCCAAAACCTGGGATTTTTGAAAGGTCGTATAGATGGAGACTTTGGTGTCACAACTGAAGCAGCAGTCAAAGCCGCTCAAACCCGCTATGGTTTACAACCAGATGGGATAGCTGGTGGCGCTACTTGGGAAGCTTTCGTGCGACGATTGCCCCAACAACCTTAGACCGAATCGAAAATGTCATTTATACTAAAAACGGTTTAAAAATGTCATTCTGAACGAAGTGAAGAATCTCCGAGATACTTCCCTGCACTACGTTACGTATGGCTAACGCTCCCGTCAGGGATACAGTATGACATAAGTTCAGGTTTCACCCGGTTGCAGTATAAACACAAATGAAATCGCTCCATTCTTTCCCCGTTACCTCCCCTAACTAGATAATTTATTCTGCACGGCTACTTACATTGATATGAAAAACTTTCTATTTACTTGGCTTGGTACTGCGGTAGCATTATTAGTTACCGCTAGAATCGTGCCTGGATTCATTATCAAAACTTTCGTAGCAGCCCTGTTGGCCGCTATTGTCATCGGTTTAGTGAATGCCATTATCCGTCCAATTTTGGGTTTGTTAGCATTTCCCATTACCTTAATTACATTTGGCTTATTTACATTTGTCATCAACGCTTTAACTCTTTGGCTGGCAAGCGCTATCACTCCAGGTTCCGGTTTCGAGATTCAGGGTTTTGTACCTGCTTTTCTCGGTTCTATCGTACTTTCCATTGTTTCTAGTCTCATTAACTATTTGCTGAGAGTAGTTGATTGAATTGCCGATGTAGAGACGAGAATCCCTACCGATGGAACGTCTCTACGTTATTTATTTGGCGCAACTTTATTCAAATTGGTATAAATTCTAAACAAAACCCCTGATACCTTGGGCAACAGCTACAGTGATACTACCTGATTCTCCTGGTAAGCGAAAAATTTGCTTGGGGACTAATAACCTCACATCTACAGAAATAATTTCTGTAGCAGCCAGAATAGCAGATGCTTCCGCAACACTTGGTGTTCCTACTGCCGCTTTAATGATTTTGCCAGGGTTAGGAACACAGACACTAGATAAAACTTCTGCGGTAAAAGTTTTTAAAGGGAAATTATGTACTTGACAAAATTCTCTTAAACCTACTTCTGAGGCTTTAAATTCAATAGTAGCAATACCTACTACGCCAGTATAAGCAATTTGATTCTCTCGAAAAACTTTCTTAATTGCAGCATTAATTAATTGGTAGGAAATTCCTTTTTGACAACCGATACCCACCCATAAGTCTTGTAAAAATAATAAATCCACTTGCATAATTTAGTCATTCAATGGTATTTAAATAAATTTAATATTTTATATATAATCTTGTAAAAGCCTTGTAAATAGGCACAAAATCACACCAATGGATGATTTATTTTACATATTTGTGCATTTTGATACATCAAAATTGCTAATTTTAATACTTTCCCTCCAACTAAAAACCGATATATTTAGTACATCTAGCACAGTAGGAAACATCGAGGGAGAAAGCAAAGGTAAAAGGTAAATTAGGTCTTCATTTTTACTTTTCTCTACCCTTGTAGCTTAAGCATTTCATCTTGATGTTCCAATTTCTTCTTTCTCCGTCGTAGCAAACTCACAACAGTTACGGCGGAGTTTTGCTTATTTTATAGCGGTATGCACGTGAATGAGATACATTATAGTCCCCTCATCGCTTGCGGTGAACCAGCGCTGTAGGCGGGTTTCCCACCGTAGACGACTGGTGTTCGCCGTTAGGCGTGCCGGAGGCATCATCCGAAGGAGGAGGGGGTTGGGGGTGGGGTTCTTGTATCTCACTCAACCGAGAACCGCTATAACGGGTTATAAAACTTAGTTTTTCAATCGGCGTTAAACGTCACTATAAAGGCTTTCAGATCAGTGAGGTATAGTTTTCAATCGCAAAGCCTGTAGAGGTGGGTTTTCCCGCCCTTAATCGTATCGCATTCAACCGAGAATCGCCATATCTTCTCACAATTCAACTCGGATGGCGAGCATAGAACAATTTGCGACTGATAGCAATTGTACAAAATTACACAATCTTGGGAACTTATATCTTTTACCTCCTGTCGTTCTAATAAAGACTCAGTAGACCATTTGAAAAGTCAAGTCACAGAAGGATTTCCATGTTACCTCAGTCTCCATTCAAGTTTTTTCGTCAAGGTGCTTTGACAGTTACTAGTATCTCTGTCTTAGCTACCGTTGCTCTCCCCTCCCCAGTTTTCTCCTTAACAACCCAAGTAGAACAGAATTTACAAAGTCAACATCTTGAACTAACAGAACAAGGAACTAATTCATTCTCAAATCAGTTGAGCGGAATGAAAAAGTCAACTTTTTTGATTGCTGGAGATGACGATGACGACGATGATGATCGTAGGAATAACCGTCGTGGACGTGATGACGATGACGATGACGATGATGATCGTAAGAATAACTATCGAAGAGACGAACAACGTTATCAGTCATCAAAAGCTTTTCGGAACAAAGACTGGAGTTGCTTACTGAAATCAGGAAAGCTAGTTAATTCTAACCAAAGAGCCTTGGTTTTGCAGCTAGATATTCTAGAAAAACCAATTACTAGATATGCAAATGTAGTCTACACTGTCTACGCTCGTCAGAACAATCGTTGGGTGCAATTTTACAGCAGTAAAGGCGCAAGATTGATTGAGCAAAGAGCAGGAAGATACTCTTTACAACCAGAAGTAATAGAATTCAATAAACTGCGGCTAGGCAATCTTGACTTGTCGAGATCAGAACTGAGATTTGTCACTCAAATTCGCTATGATTCCGCCAGCAGACGCGAAGAAAGTTTAGTATTTGAAGATATCAGAAACTACAGAGATGTTACTGAAATTAGTAGTATCAGGCAGTTTACCAATATCAGCACATCAACTAATACTAACAATCAAACAATCTATGATCGTCAGAATAATAATCGCAGACGTGATGACGATGATGATTATCGCCGCCAACAAGGATATGGCAGAGAACAAAATCGTAACTCATCAAAAGCTTTTCGGAACAAAGACTGGAGCGGCTTACTACAATTTGGAAGACTAGTTAATTCCAACCAAAGAGGCTTAGTTTTGCAGCTAAATATTCTAGAAAAACCAATTACTAGATATGCAAATGTAGTCTACACTGTATATGCTCTACAAAACAATCGTTGGGTGCAATTTTACAGCAGTACAGGCTCAAGACTGATTGAAAAAAAATCCGGAAGGTTTTCTTTACAACCAGAAGTAATAGAATTCAATAAACTGCGACTAGGTAATCTTGACTTGTCGAGATCAGACCTAAAATTTGTCACTCAAATCCGCTATGATTCAACCAGCAGACGCGAAGAAAGCTTGGTATTTGAAGAGGTCAGAAACTATAGAGAGATAACTGAAGTTAGTAATGTCAGACAGTTTACTACTTACTGATAAATAACCTTTGAGGTAACGTGTCCTCAGAAAATAAAGAGGTAAAAATAAAAGTAAATATTTTTACCTCTTCGGTTAAAAAATTGTGTGCTATGAGCGTGTCACACTCAATGTCTCTTGTAAGCTGCGTCAGACTTATAAATTAGTTAGTATCAACAGATTTTAAAAATCTGACGCGCCCTATTAATATTCTAGTTGCGTAAGTCCTTGATAAAATCTAAGGATATAAACCCCTATCAGTCAAAGCTTGAGCCACCCTACCAACGCCCAAAGTGTAAGCTGCTAACCGTAAATTTACCCCTTGGGATTGTGACTGTTTAACCACACGACGATAAGCATTTACCATCAGATATTCCATTTCTCGGTTAACACGTTCCTCATCCCAGAATAGGTAAGAAAGTCCTTGCACCCATTCCAAATAACTGACTACCACACCACCAGCATTGGCCAGAATATCCGGTAAAACCGTCACACCCTGCGCTTCTAGAACTCGGTTAGCTTCCAGGGTTACTGGGCCATTAGCAGCTTCAGCGATAAACTGAGCTTGTATCTGATGAACATTTTCCTCAGTGATTTGGTTTTCCAAAGCTGCGGGAATCAAGACATCACAAGGTAAAGTTAGTAAATCTGCATTACTAATTGGTGTAGCGTGGGGGAAACCTACCACACTCCTACGGTTTTCAGCAGCGTAGGCTTTTAAAGCCGGAATATCAAGACCAGTTTCCGAAAATACACCCCCAGCACCACTAGAAACAGCAATAATTTTTGCTCCTTCTTGGTGTAATAATTCAGCAGCAGCACCGCCAACATTACCGAAACCTTGAATAGCAACTCGCACACCCGCAAGAGATTTACCTTGATCTGCCAGCGCTTCACGGACAATAATCATTACACCCCTGCCAGTAGCCATTTCCCGACCTAGTGAGCCACCAATGGAAATAGGTTTACCAGTCACCACACCCGGTACAGAATGACCAACGTTAACAGAATAAGTATCCATCATCCACGCCATTTCACGGGCAGAAGTACCCATATCAGGTGCAGGAATGTCTACAGAGGGGCCAATATCCTTAATTAATTCACTGATATAACGACGGCTAATTCGTTCTAATTCTCCAACACTGTACTGTTTGGGATCTATGGGAATTCCGCCTTTAGCGCCACCGTAGGGAATACCCAGCAAGGCACATTTCCAAGTCATGAGCATGGCTAAAGCTGAAACTTCCCGCAGCGTCACAGCCGGATGATAACGAATCCCCCCTTTATAGGGGCCTAAAATATCAGAATGCTGCACCCGATGACCGGGGAGAACTCTGATATCACCATTATCCATTTTCACGGGAATGGAAACTGTCACCACCTTACGAGGATGGCTGAGGATTTCTAATAGACCTGGATCTAGTTTTAATTCTTTACCTGCCCATTCTAAGTAGCTACAAGCTTGGTCATAAGGGCAAATGTAAGCAGGAGAGTGACTTGCTAGTGATGGTAGCGATGTTGAAACCATAAGATTTTCCCCTCGTCGCGGTGTCTTCGCGAGCCGGATTTATATGGATTAGCTTACCCTTTTTTTTGAAAAAGATGGCAATTTTGTAGTTTTTGTTACAATTTTATTTTTCTTTATATGATCCAAAATCAGCAATTCTCATTTTGAAACGATTTTGCGCCATTTCAGCGAACTGCTTGCAGCAGCGCTTCGCTATCTCCAGATTCGTCAAGAATTGTAAAATCCTATGACTGTAAGGGTTTCAATGTCATGAAACCTTAAAATGAGAATTGCTACTAGAGAAATTCTAAAGGTAACGTAAAGCAAGAAGACCTATTGGTTCGCGCATCCTTGAAGCACTTGAAAATATTTTTTGTGTGTGAATAATACTTTTGCAGTTACATTTTTCTTTAAAAAGCTGTTTTTTAAACCCTGCTTTAATAAATCATTATCTTTAGATAATGCCCGTGTGTTAACTAGTAAGCAAAGAAATCTCTGTATTAGTTTTTCAATTTTTTAGAGAAGATAAAATGAAGAAATTTAGCAGTTTGATGATTGTCGGAGCAATATTGTCGATGAGTGCGCCGGCATTAGCTGAAAGCCGTGCAGTTAATATCAGTGTTGGCAGTATTGGTGGTGCATTAGATAATGCTGCTTTGCGAACAGTTCGCCAAGTGATCGGGTTTGCGGTTGGGACTGGTACTGTTGATGAATTTATTGTATATAGCCCAAAAGAAGGTGGTCCTATTCCGAAAGAAGGTGGGTTATCTGCTTGCGCTGAAGTTGGGTTCGGCGTAACTGATGCCAAATTTAAAGCTTTTATCCAGCAGTTACGTTCAATTACACCCAAATCAGGAACTTTCTTAAATGTAGAACTTGCTGCAAGTTGTAGAATCAACTAAAAATGTTGGTAATTAATTCTTTTGTGTCACTTTTAAACAACCATTATCAAGGCTTGATTCTGAAACTGAGATCGATGGGATTGTCTCAATGTGGGACAAGAGGGTTAAGCTGCTGGAGTTAAAAACTAAGATTCCGTAATAATACAACCTAAATGCTTGAGAATTCTTAAAACTCCAGATAAATTGCTTAGTGGTGCAGAAAACTTTTTTGGGTTTCATAATGAAAAGCCTGAAGGGTCAAAATAGAAGCTGAAACCCAATGCCTTCGTTCGATTTCTTGAAAAATCCCAAATCCATTGTTTCGGTGATAATCCTTTATTTATAGGTGTTTCAGGAGTTTTCTGCACCACCAAGCTCTCACAGATGCTCGCAACAAACATGGTGAGGTTTTTGATAAAGCTACTGTTGAACCAGTTTTGCTTACTAAACAATCACGTCCTAGTCATGTAATTATTTCCGCAGATAGCTACCAAAAATTACTTGACAGGCTGCAAAAATTAGAAGATATGATGTTAGTTCAAAATGCTGAAACTGCTCTGAGCCAATCAAAAATGGTCGGCACAGAGGCTTTTACATCTGCACTGAAGCATTTAGCAAATGGCGCGGCTTGATGACGATCACTGTACCTCATATTAAAACCGTCATATAATACATATAAATTATTAATTAATAATTAATTATGATAAACCAAGAGAACAAATCACAAAATCAAAATATTTCTCCTCATAATCAACTACCTTTACCACCAGGAAACTTAGGTTTACCTTTAATTGGCGAAACAATTAGTTTTTTGAGTGACCCAGATTTTGCAACAAAACGACAAAATAAATACGGTAACGTTTTTAAAACTAATATATTTGGCTCTCCCACAATCATGATGATAGGAGCAGAAGCCAATCGCTTTATATTTAGCAGCGAAAATCAGAATTTTACGATTAAATGGCCTGAGAGCGTTTCTGTCTTACTTGGCCCTGCGTCTTTATCAATGCAAACTGGTAGTATTCATCAAACCAGACGTAAATTGTTATCGCAAGCATTTCAACCGAGAGCTTTGGCAAGTTATTTACCTGCAATGGTAGAAATTACTAATACCTATTTACAGAAATGGGAAGGTGCGGGGCAATTAACCTGGTATCCTGAATTAAGACAATATACTTTTGATGTAGCTTGTAAATTATTAGTAGGAACAGATGCTACTAATGATAGTCATTTCGCTGAATTATTTGAAGAATGGTGTCTTGGTTTATTTACTCTTCCTATTCGTTTACCTTGGACTAAGTTTGGTAAAGCTTTGAAATGCCGAGATCAGTTATTGGCAAAAATTGAAGAGATTATATTGCAACGTCAACAACAACCAAGTTCTGAACAAGATGCTTTAGGTTTATTGTTAAATGCAAAAGATGAAGATGGTAATAGTTTGAGTATAGATGAACTCAAAGACCAAATTCTCACCTTATTATTTGCTGGACATGAAACATTAACATCTGCAATATCTTCTTTCTGTTTACTATTAGCACAGAAGCCGGAAATTTTAGCAGCAGCAAGGAAGGAACAGCAGCAAATAATTTGTACAAGTGAGCTAACATCTGAAAATCTTAAACAAATGACTTACTTAGATCAAATACTCAAGGAAGTTTTGCGAGTTATTCCCCCTGTTGGTGGTGGTTTTCGTGAAGTAATTCAAAGTTGTGAGTTTAATGGATATCGCATTCCTCAAGGTTGGAGTGTGTTATATCAAATTGGGAAAACACATCAAGATGAAACTATATACAGAGATGCTCAAAATTTTGACCCAGAAAGGTTTGCTACAGATAGATATGAGGATAAATCTAAGCCTTTTAGTTATGTGGCTTTTGGAGGTGGGATGAGAGAATGTATAGGTAAGGAATTTGCTAGGTTGGAAATGAAAATATTTGCAGCTTTGTTATTACGTGGTTATGAATGGGAACTTGTCGCGGGGCAAAATTTAGATTTAGCAATGATACCCACACCCCAACCCCGTGACGGTTTGAAAGTAATTTTTCGTTCTGGATTTAGAAATAATTGAATATTTCTGTTCAAGTTTAATATTCAACATTTTTGATATTTTGTTGGGTTTCACGTTGTATCCTTCGGGAAGCAAGCTACAACCTAACCTACATTACATGAATATCTCAGAGGTAAAACTCCCATGTAAACCATAGGGGATATGGTGCTTCAGGTGTAGTTTTGCTACTGCACCTTTTTGGAAATCTTGAGCATCTAAAATTACTACATCTGAACGATGATATTCGGCATCATAAACTAAAGCTATTATCCAACCATCATCTTCTTGTTGAGAATTGGGACGAGGAACAAAAATTGGCTCACCCACAAAACCACGAGGTGCAGCACTCCATAATTGTCTGTCTCCTGACTCTAAATCAACTTTGAGAATTGCTTGTAAAGGGGCATTTCCAGTTTCATTATGAGCGGCACCAATGTATAAATAACGATATTTTCTACCCATATTATTAGGGTGGATAGAGGGAAATTCACAAGCACGACTGTCTATCAATTGACGCTGGACTTTATTTTCTTTTAAATTTAGATGAAAACGCCACAGTTGTGAAGGTGCATTTGCATCAAAATTAGTTTTTCGATAATCGCTATTTGGTTCAACTTCCGATAAAGACTCATAGCAAATTGAATCAATCACTATTTCATCCTCAACTTCAAAAGCATTGACGTGGTGAAAGATAAAACCTGACTGAGCTTCTAGAATTTTAAAATTTGGTGTTTCTTCTTTGGATATACGGGGGATAATTATTATCTGAGTTGGTTTATTTTTAATTAACTTAATACATTGTCCTGCACTGCATATTCCCAATGCAAAAGGTAAAGGGTTAAATTCAACAGGATTTTGAAAAAAGATGCAGTAATTTGGGGTAATAACAAAATCGTGAATGAAGCAAAAACCAGGAACTTTGTGGGATTGTTTTCTAATAATTTCTCCTGCTGGATTTAACTCAAAAATGGTAATTGTTGTGGATAATCCTGGCTTAATAGAAAAATTAACTAGACAAGGTGTGTCATGATCTTGTTGGCAAGTGGGGTCAAAACGAGGATGGGCGCTAAAGGCTTCACCTGCTGATAAAATACCATTAAAATATTCTTGTTCTAATGTTTCGAGTGTATGGGGGTCAAGGCGATGGGGTTCTGCTGCTTCCCATAATGCCAAGAGTTTACCACCCCAGTAAATAACGTTTGTATTAGCAATATTTTTGATTTTGAAATCAAAGGCATTTGTCAGCCAACCACCTGGCTTTTGAGTACCAAAAACACCACGATAAAGGATTTTTTTAGCTTTTTTTTCTGCTAAATAACCACTAGTTTGCACAAAGCGGTTGCGAAAATGGGCGCGACCTTTGGTGAAGGTGATGCGGCTAATCATGCCATCACCATCAAAAGGATGATGTAAGCGTTTTCCGTTTATATCTAATAAACCGGGTCCATTTCTAAATAGTGTTCCTTGCAATTCTGGGGGAATTTGTCCTTCTATGTCATCAATCCAATAATCAAATTCTTGGGAGAGAGATTCATATCCTCCTTGCCAATCTTCCAGAGTATAGGATTTTGCTGAATTTTGGTTTTCTTGAGTTTCTAATATCTGCATATTTTTGGATATGTGTTAAGTTGTTATTTGTTACCTAGTGCTATATGGTGATTCTCCGTTGAGTGAGATACAAGAACCCCACCCCCAACCCCCTCCCCGCAAGCGAGGAGGGGGCTATAATGTACCTCATTCAAGTGCATACCACTATAAATATAGACGTAAAAAATTTGCTTTTGCTTTTGCTTTTATGTGCGATTAATTATTAACTGAGGTTGTTATCAATGTTGTGACTTCTGTTTCTTGTTCTTCTGGTAATAAGTTGATAAATAGCAGAGGTAATAAAGCACTCAAGTTAGTGATAATTACTAATAGCCATAGGGCATCAAAGCTGGTGTCTGTAATACCTAACCAGTGCATGATTAATGCACCAAATTCTTTAGAAATAGCTCCTCCTAAGTTAAATATTGACATGAGGAGTGCAAATAATGTGGCTTCTATTCCTAATGGACAAATTCTAGCTGCTAATACCATCACGGGCATGAATGCAATTTGTCCCATGACGGCGAGAATTAAGCTATCGCCTAAACTAAACCAGTGGTCATCTATTCCTAATGCTCTATTTGTGTGAGTTACTAACACTAATATTGTCATTCTTAGTGCTGTTGAGATGACGATACTCCAACCACAAATTACACGGAAAGGAACGCTTTTAAGGAAGCGTTGAAAGATCCAGATGCCAATTAATGAGGCTAAACTGGTGACTAAATGAACTCTTCCTAAGAATTCTGGTTCAAAGTGTAGTTCGTTGGTGAAGAAGAAGAAAAAGGCTGCGTCCCCACTAGGGGTAGATTGCCACAGAAAGATAAATAATGTGGGTAGCCAAATTGCTTTCTGAGTGAAGGCTTGACGTAGTTGTTTGAGTTGAGTTGAGACGTTGAAGGAATTAGTTTGATGGTTTTCTGGGGTATTTTTGTGAATGGGTGTTTCAGTAATTAACCAAGCTGCTGCTGAGATAATGAGGGGGAATAATGCGGTAACTAAAAATACTGTGCGGGTGGTGAAGTATTCTAAGAGTAGCCCGCTAAAGTAAGCTGTAATCAAGCCTCCAAGGGCGGTAGCACCCCAGCAGATAGATTGGAGGGAGCCAACTTGTGCTTTAGATTCAACTCTGGCACGTTCGACAACGAGGGAGTCAACTATGACATCACTGAAGGCAACGGAGAGGGAACTGAGTGCGATCGCTATTGTTGCTCCCAAGCTAGTATGAACTAATGTGGACAAACTCACCCAAGCCGCAGATCCCAATATTCCTGATAACACCAAATACGGGCGACGACGATAGCCAAAGATAGGCAAACCATCGGATATAAAGCCAAATACGGGCTTAATCATCCACGGTAGGGCGACTATTCCCAACAGTGCTGACACCTCAACTGGACTCAGATGTAATTCATCTTTCAGGAAGAAACTGACGGCTAGACGAGCTAACCCTAATATGCCTTGGACAAAGTAAACAGCAAGTATTGCAATTAACTCCGGCTTAGGTTCGTTACCTAAGAGAATTTGTTTGGTTACTGAGTCTTTGACCTTGGACAAGCCAGAAGAGTCAATCAGCATTTGATAAATATTCTTTAAGTTTTATCTACTTTTATATCATAACCATATACGGATGATGTTATCAGCTATCTTAATTACAAAGTTTTTAGCTGCAACTGTAAAAGAAGGGTGAAATGTAACTAAAACAAGACGCAAGCATCATTTATGGACTGACGCTTGCGCTTAATAAATTCGGGCTAATTGTGTTTTTATCCCAGATGCAAATCAAGACGATGTTAAATCAACCGCTTTCTGAGTCAGCACTCCAGTGTTACGACTGTCCAAATTAGACAAACGATTAATGCTTAAAAGTGGAACTTCTTGCCGGCACGACAGACAAAACCAATACAGTTCACCATGACGGACATGACGCAGGATAGAACCACCGCAGCAGGGGCAGATGTTGGCTCTCTTATTCATACCAATGTCCTCCTAAAAAAATTGTTGTTGAAAACAGGCAAAAAATTTTTGATTAAAACCTAATCAATATGTACGTTCAAATGCCAAAAATTCTGCTTGGCGACAAAAACTACATATTTTGCTCTTTTTACTGGTGAATAGTAATCTAAAAATGCTAAATTCTGTGGATATTACGGTTGTTATATACAAGAAAAATTTGTTTATTCCATACCGCAATTAACAGCATCAACATAATATTGATTTAAGGTTGTATTTTACCAATACTGATTTAATAACTGACATTATTTTATGAGGACAAAGCATTTGTATATATTCTTCCGAAATTTAAATTAACTTTTTCCCACCCAAAAGCAAAATTTCAGCTAAATATACGATCAATTCCCTACAAAATCATCATGTCATCTCATCAGCAATAGCTAACTACCAGCAGCACTCTTAAACTATAACCGAGGATTTAGTATTTTCATCTGTCTTGGGGATCATAAACAATTAGAATATTCTGTAGCTGAATTTACAAATTCGCATATTTTGTAGCTGACAATACTAAATTAGGGCTAGGGATCAATTACTTACTGCTTTTTTTAGAGTAAATAGCAACAAAATAGAAAAATTATCGAGAGTAAATAGTCACGAAAAATTTACATATTTTATAATTCTTAATCTACCATCATTACTGATAAATAACTCATGAAAATTGCCACTTGGAATGTCAACTCGATTCGCACACGTTTAGAACAGGTTATTGATTGGTTAAATCAAAATCCTATTGATGTCCTGTGTTTGCAAGAAACAAAAGTTGTAGATGCTGATTTTCCGCGTTTACCTTTTGAAACATTAGGCTATCACCTTTATATTTTCGGACAGAAGAGTTATAACGGCGTTGCACTCATTAGCCGTAAACCCCTGGAAGATGTGAGTATGGGGTTCTGTGCGATTTTGCCAGAGATAGAACCACAATGGGACGAGCAAAAGCGAGTCATTACGGGTGTTATTGATGGAGTTCGCATTGTCAATCTTTATGTTCCCAATGGTTCCTCGGTGGGAAGCGATAAATATGAATATAAGCTGCGCTGGTTAACGGTATTGCGAAAATATTTGCAGGTGGTGTTGTTGTCTCAACCTGATATTTGTATGTGCGGTGATTTTAATATTGCTTTGGAAGATATAGATATTCACAATAAAGCGAAGATAGAAAATCACATTATGGCATCTGAGCCAGAACGCCAAGCTTTACGAGGTGTTATTTCACTGGGTTTTGCGGATGCTTTTCGCAAATTTAACAAAGAAGGAGGAAATTATAGCTGGTGGGATTATCGTACTGCTGCTTTCAAGCGTAATTTAGGTTGGCGGATTGACCATCATTATCTCACACCGGTTTTGTGCGATCGCGCTCAAAGTTGTATTATTGACGTTGCACCAAGGAAGTTAACCCAGCCTAGTGACCATACACCAGTGATTGTAGAGTTTTAGTTGTGCGATCGCACTACGCTCTCTTCGAGACGCTCCGCGAACGCCGCAGGCATCGCGCTTAAGGTTTATTTATTTATTTATTTTAAATATTGTTAATGTTGGGTTTCGTGCCTCAACCCAACCTACAAGATCAGCGATCGCACTACGAGGAATTGCGATTCCACTAGCAATCATCCGTTTTCAGTATAACAGTCAATTATGCTAGAAATATATCTTCCATCGGGCAAAGTAGTTTTAATATAGATATGCCCGTAAATGCTAGCGTTAGCCCCTTGGAAGTTAACCCCTATACACCGAACATAATAAGTACCAGCAGCTTCCAAGCTAGCCCCTCTAAAATCAGTACAAATCAACTCAGCCCCTTCCAAGTTAGCGCCTTCCAAGTTAGCTCCCCTGAAATCACAACCGATGAAACTACTTCTATTAAAATCAACGCGACTCAAATTAGCATCCCTGAAATTAACGTTATTGAAATAAGCTCCGGACATATTGACAGGGTACATCCAGGTGCCATGCAAGTCGATTCCCGACAAATCGACATCATGCATGATAATACCTTGAAAGCTATCCTGCCCCTCTCCATAGAAGCACTGACGCAATTTTTGAGCATCAATGATTTGTTTGGTAGAGTCAGTTCTTCTGCTGCCATCGGGTATGACGGTGGAAACAAAAATAGTGCGTTCATCAATTTTGATATTAGTCAAATTAGCATCCCTCAAGTTACAACCAATCAATTTGGTACTTCTCAAAGTAGCACCAGTCAAGTCAGCACCAGTCAAGTCAGCCCCAGTCAAGTTAGCACCAGTCAATTCAGCACCGATGAATTTGGCTCCTCGCAGATTGGCGTAACTCAAGTCGGAATTAATAAAACAAGTACACAAATGGCTCCCTTCCAAATTAGTACCACTAAAATTGGCATTAACGAAGTAGGTACCACCGAAAGAAGCACCTTCCAAATTGGCAGCACTAAAGTCGATATCTATCAAACAGGGATAGTTAAACCAGATATTTCTCAAATCAGCACCAGCAAAGTTTCTTTCCCCAGCCTCATAACGCTGAATAATTTCTTCTCGCAAGGCGTTCAGTCTGAGAATTTCTTCAAATTCGTCCATAACACTAAACCCACACCCACATCCTTTAATACCCTTAACTCTACCCTGCTCCCTTCCTGGTCTACCCTAGTTGACCCCACCTTCAACCTCACCCTCCAAATAACCGACCTCCCTGTCGGACAACTAGCCGAAGCCCAAATCACCAACTACGACCAACTACGATCGCAGCAGATGGAAAAGTTCGTGCTACCAACGCTTCAATTCAAGGTGTTGCACCTCTACCTGTCAGAAAACAGCAAAAGGCAAAAAAACGGAGTTTAATGAAAAATCTTATCGGTATTCCTATTATTTTTGGTTTTTTTATTTTGCAAACGCAATTTAGCGGTAGTCGTTCTCCATCTTTAATCACATCTTTCACAAAACCAGGATGCAAAATCAAAGGAAATATTTCCATAAACACCGGGAGAAAGTTTTATCATGTTCCTGGTGCAGAAGATTATCAATCAACAGTAATTGATCCTACAAAGGGAGAGAAATGGTTTTGTACAGAGTCAGAAGCTGTGGCAAATGGTTGGAGTAAAGCACCAAAGTAAAATATTTCATCGGAGTAATTCTCCGTTTCGATTTTACGGTCAATTTTTGTCACAAAACTTAATATTACGAATTATCTTAAATATTTTTCTGTTAAATAAATTCAGCTAATTTTGTAGATTTATTAGCTTTCCAAAAAAAATATGAAGATATACCGTTTCCATAATGTAAGAACTACCATTGAAACAAACGATAGAAAATTGGTGTGTGTCATATGACTACTAAAAAGCAATTTAACAGCTTTGAAGAAATGCTGTCTGGTTCAGATGTCCCTGTATTGGTAGATTTTTATGCTGATTGGTGTGGCCCCTGCCAGATGATGGTGCCAATTTTAGAACAAGTCAATGCCCAATTGAACAATCGTTTAAGAATTGTCAAAATTGACACAGAGAAATATACAGAGTTAGCCAGCCAATATCAAATTGCGGCCTTACCAACTCTAGTATTATTTAAGCAAGGTCAGCCAGTGGAGAGAATTGAGGGTGTAGTACAAGCACCGCAGTTAGTTCAACGTCTTAAATCTCTCATTTAGTTAAAAATTGGAAGTAGGGGGCAGGACGCAGGGGAAAAATATCAATTTCCCAATCACCAATACCTAGCCCCCAGTCCCTTCTGTTAGGAACGACGGGCATTTAAGCAACACCATTCTTTTCTTTTCCAGAGAGTAGCCACAACCCAGCCATTTTGTTCTAAGACATCAGCAACGGCTTTGGATTGTTCTAGTAAAATACCGCTAAAGATACCCCAGGTTGTGGGTTTAACAATAGCTCCCATTTCTGGAATTAACTCAATAATTACATCGGCTAAAATATTGCAGACAATACCATCAACTGGTTGAGTAATTATTTTGGTGAGAATTTCTACACTGCCCTCTGTTGGGATTAAGCGTTCTGAATTAATATCATTCAGGGCGCGATTGCTGAAAGTGGATTGTACTGCCAAAGGATCAGTATCTACTGCATAAACTTTTTCTGCTCCCAGTAATACTGCACCAATGGAAAGAATGCCAGAACCGCAGCCAACGTCCGCAATGATGAGGGGTTGTTTTTTATCATTTTTACTAACGAAAGCTTCAGGAACTTGACTGAGGCGCATTTCTAGCGATTCTAAACACAATTGGGTTGTAGCATGATTACCCGTACCAAATGCAACACCTGGATCAAGACGAATGACCAACCGTTCTAATGAGTCTGGTAGTGGTAGCCATGCGGGGTTAATCAAAAAGCGATCGCCTATTTCTTGAGGTTGCCAATATTGTTTCCAGCTACTAGCCCAATCTTCCTCATCAATCAATTGCCAATGGAGTATGGGAGATGGCAACCCTATACACATAGCATCTTGCCGCAACCATAGTGATAGAGCAGATAAATCCAGTAGCTGTGCTTGAAAGCTGGGTAAGTAAGCCTTTAATAATGAGGAATTACCTTTGCTTTCACTAGCTGTACCACGACAGCCAAAACCCTCCAGTCGCCAAAAGATAGAATCTTCCAGGTCTGGTTCACATAAAATTTTCAGTTCCCACCAGGTGTTTGCCATAGAATTTTAGATTTTAGATTTTAGATTTTAGATTTTAGATTGGTAATGGGTAATTGGTGATGGGTAATTGGAAAAAACAATTACTTGTTACCTGTTTTTAATCCAAAATCCAAAATCCAAAATCCAAAATTAAAGTGTTACTGTATACGCATCTCGAATTCCTGGTACTTTCGTAATTTCATCTAAGATGCCTTCTGGTAGAGGATCATCAATACTCAGTGCCATGACTGCATCACCACGGACGATTTTACGACCTACCTGCATACTGGCAATATTGACATTAAAACTACCAAGTAGAGAACCGAGTTTGCCGATAATTCCTGGCATATCACGGTGCAGAGTGAACAGCATATATTTGCTAGGTGGAACGTTAATGGGGAAACCATCAACATCAGTGAGGTGAATTTCTTTATCACCTAATAATGCACCTGTAACTGAATGAGTACCTAAAGTACCTGTAGCTTCTAGATGCAGTGAACCGGCATAATCTCTGGCTGAGGCATCCCGTGTTTCAATCACGCGAATTCCTCTTTCTTTGGCTTCTATGCTGGCGTTGACATAATTAACCCGTTCCCGCAAGGCTTGATAAAGTAGTCCTTTGAGGGCTGCTACTACCAACGGCTGACTTTTGTTAGTTGCGAGTTCCCCTTGGAGTGTGATATTGAGTGTTTCTACTCTGCCACCTACTAGTTGTCCTACCAAATTACCAAGGGTTTCTGCCAACTGCATATAAGGCTTGAGTTCTTCTAAGACATCGGGGCCGAATCCGGGGATGTTAACAGCAGAACGAGCAGGTAGACCTAAGAGAACATCGCGGATTTGTTCAGCTACGTCTATAGCGACATTAACTTGGGCTTCGGTGGTAGATGCTCCTAAGTGGGGGGTGAGGACGATATCTTTGCCGAGCGATCGCAAATCAGATTCACCCAGAGGTTCTGACTCGAACACATCTAAAGCTGCACCACCAATTTTACCTTCTTTAATTGCCGCTGCTAAAGCTGCTTCATCAATGATGCCACCACGAGCGCAGTTAATAATTCTCGCTGTTGGTTTCATCTTCGCCAAAGTTTTGGCATTAATTAAGTGGGTAGTTTCTGGGGTTTTGGGGATATGCAAGGTGATATAATCTGCTTGCTGCATCAGTAAATCTAACTCTACCAACTGACAGCCCATCTGTTCAGCCCTTTCTGTAGAAATAAAGGGATCATAAGCTAAAAGTTTCATCCCCATAGCTTTGGCTACAGCCGCAACATGAGAGCCAATTTTACCTAGCCCGACAACGCCGAGAGTTTTTTTGTATACTTCTGCACCTACAAAAGTTTTACGATCCCATTCACCCCTTTTTACGGAAGCATTGGCATCTGGGATATGACGGGATAAAGATAACATCATCGCTAGTGCGTGTTCGGCTGCGGCAATGGTATTTCCTTCTGGAGAATTGACTACTACAATACCTTTGCGGGTAGCAGCAGGAACATCAACATTATCCACTCCCACACCAGCACGACCAATAATTTTTAATTGTGTGCCAGCTTCAATAATTTCTTGAGTGACGCGAGTTCCAGAACGGATCATCAACGCATCGTACTCACCAATAATTTCTATCAGTTCTGCTGGTTTAAGACCTGTTTTGACATCAACCGTAGCAACTTGGGAAAGGATGTCAATACCAGCCTGGTCAATCGGATCGGAGACAAGAACCTTAGACATGATTACTTCATTTAAATTTACAGGTTTTGCTGCACAAGACTTTTAAGTTTAGTCTTTATCTGTAACAATTCAGCAAGAATTATGCGTTTCTATATATAGCAGGCAGGGAACTCTTAACAGCAAACAAGGGAAACAAGGCACAAATATGTGTACTGAGTTTTTTATGGCTACGCCACGCAAGTTATCAAAAATCAAATAGGAGTCTTATATCTAATTTACCTGTTTCAAACCCATAAACCTGATTTTGGTGCGATCGCATCGCAACGGACAAAGCAGTTAGGACATCAAGCGTATTGATGACACTCCAATCACATCATAAGTTTTACTTCTTCCTCCTTCTTCCTCCTAACTCCTGACTCCTAACTCCTGACTCCTAACTCCTGACTCCTGACTCCTGACTCCTGACTCCTGACTCCTGACTCCTGACTCCTGCCATATCGCCTGAACAAAATAATAATTCTATAATTAATTGTGGTGAGTGTTGGGAGAAGTAGTGATGTTAAATTTCCACCTACCAAGGTACTTACCCTCGGCTGAAGAGTTACCCGATTCTGATGAAACACCTGTGGATAACGAACTACAAGAATTAATTCCAGGATTGCTGAAATCTATACTGCTCATACTTTGGGCAGAACGCATGGACTGGTTTTTTGGGGTAAATATGGGGATTTATTATCACCCTGATGAACTGCCAATAGTGCCAGATGGGTTTCTGAGCTTGGGAGTAGAACGTTGTTATGATGAGGAATTACGCCCTAGTTATGTGTTGTGGGATGAAAATGTTGTCCCTATTTTAGTCCTAGAAGTGGTTTCTCCAAATTATCGCAAGGAGTATAGCATTAAACTGGACGAATATGCGGATTTAGGTGTGCGATATTATGTGATTTATTCTTCTCGTCGTCGTCGCAAACCACGTTTGGAAGTACATAAGTTGGTTAATGGAAAATATGAGTTACAAACAGGAAACCCTGTGTGGCTACCAGAAATTGGTTTAGGAATTGGTTCTGAACAGGGAAATTATGGCGGTTTGAACCGGGAATGGTTGTATTGGTACGATAGCGAAGGTAAGCGGTATTTGACACCACAAGAACAGGTTAAAGAGGCAGAAAAACGCGCTCAGTTGGCAGAAGTGCGATCGCAAAAGTTAGCTGCAAAATTGCAAGATTTAGGAATCGATCCTGATCAAATTCAATAAGATAAACATAAACCTGCCTATGCAGGTTTATATATTTAATTCTAATTACGGAAATTGGCGATCGCGCACTTCCACAGCATATTTTTGCACAGCCTGAGTAATATGTTCTCGTAAATTTGTATAAACTTTGGCAAAGGGTGGTTGTTTTTCTGAAAGTCCGAGAATGTCAGAAGTAACCAATACCTGACCATCACAGTCCGAACCTGCACCGATGCCAATAGTAGGAATACGTAATTTCTGAGTAATTTGTAATGCTAAATGAGCAGGGATATGTTCCAATACTATGGAAAATACACCAGCTTGTTCGAGAGCGATCGCTTCATTTAAAATTTTCTCACCCGCTTCTGGGCTTTTTCCCTGTTGTCGCAAACCGAGTTGATGTACAGATTGTGGTGTCAACCCGACATGACCCATCACCGGAATTCCAGCTTGCACCAACCTGGCTACAGTTTCCACCATTGCCGGATGTCCACCTTCTAATTTTACCGCTTGTGCGCCAGTTTCCTTCAGCACCCTGCCGGCAGACTGCATAGCTTGAGAAATACTTTCTTGATAAGTTAAAAATGGTAAATCGACAACAACAAGAGCGCGTTTCACAGCACGACGCACAGCTTTAGCATGATGGATCATTTCATCTAGAGTAATTGGCAGCGTTGTCTCATACCCAAGAATTGCTGCCAAAGAATCTCCTACCAGGATTAAGTCTACACCAGCTGCATCTAGCAGTTGAGCGATCGCATAATCCCAGCCAGTCAAAGCGACAATTGCCCGCCCCTGCTGTTTCCATTGAATTAATTGCTGGGTAGTAACTGCCATAAGCGATTTTAGATTTTAAATTTTAGATTTTGGAATGGGCAATAGTTTTTTGCAATTACCCATTACCAAACCCTACTTCACAGCCCGACCGAACCCAAAATGAGTTTGTGCTTTATCCATTGTAGGCATTAACCAAGCCAACCCCTCGCTGGTTCCCACCCACAACTTATTACCAAGATCAGGTGCAACAGTCAGCACTCGACTAGAAGGAAGCCCCGCAACTCGGTCTAATAAAGCGCCTGTATTGGGATTTAATCGTAACAAACCATTAGTTGTACCAACCCAAACACTACCATCTTGAGCAAAACGGACTGAAGTTACATTCCGTCCTCGTAGAGGAGTAACAGACCTTAACACAATCCCATTTTTTGGGTTAACCACTAACAATTGATTTGGCATTCCTGCCCAAATTAACCCTTCAGGACTGATAGCTAAAGATTGCACAGTCGTCCCTGGTAAATTATTTATCCTCTTCATAATCAAGGCATTGGCAGTATTCACCCTGACCAGTCCATCCAAAGTCCCAACCCAAAGCTGACCTTCAGCATCTAAAGTCATTGCATTGGCACTAACACCAGGCAAATTTTTGATTGTTGTCATAATCAAGCCTTGGTCAGGACTAATCAAGGCTAAACCGCTATCAGTACCTGTCCACAAATAACCACGTTTATCTATTAACAGCGACAATACCCGTTTGGAAGGTAGTAATAAATTTTGTGCTGTAATTTCATTAGTGCGAGGATCTACTCGTGTCAAACCCTCATAATTTCCCACCCACAAACGACCGACTTTATCCTGGGCTAATGCACCAATAGTAATATTCGGTAAACTGACACGAGCAATAACCTTACCTGTATTCGGGTCAATCCGCGATAAACCCCGCCAAGAACCTACCCACAAATTACCAGCAAAATCTCCTAACAAATTACTAATGCGGTAATCAGTTTCTGCTTCTCTTTCTTGCACATCCCGGTCATCGGGTAAGGGATCTACTCGCCTTGGTGGAGGTGCGGCTGGGTAAGTAGTAGTGGAATTATTTGGATTGATATCAGGTTTTGTTTGCGCTTCTACTCGCTCTCCTGTGCTGGGCAGACTTATTAGCCCCAGCAAAATAGAAATCATCAATAAACGAGTACGACTATTAAATAATACCACGGTTGTATATCCTTTCGAGACAGTACCTAAGAACTATTAACTAAAATGACTTGAGATTAATTAATAGTCTTCCCTGAGTTGGTATTTTTTTAGCATCAAGAGCAATTTTTTTCCTCAATCTAGCACTTTGCTGATAGATTATGCTGCACGATCGGGAGTCAGTAAACTAATTTGACAAGACTTTGGTGCGATCGCTAAGAGAACTCCACAAAAAAGATGATCCAATTTCACCAAATCAAAGCGACTTTTCTTCCCCCTGCTCCCTGCTCCCTGCTCCCTGCCCCCCTGCCGTCACAACGACGGGATATTTTTTTAGTTGGAAGTCTCTAACCGTCCCCTAATTTTAACTATGGGGTGACACAGCACTCAGTAGACTAGAAATCCTTTTGTATCTGGCAGAGCAATCTATCGCAGGTAGTTAATACAACTAATAGTCACCCTTTGTACAGTAGTCTTAACAAAATGTTTAAAAATTTCTTTAATAAGAAATTTAAATATATGAGTTCAAAATTTTCAAAGAATAACTTATTGAATTATTGATATATTGTGAGACAAGTTACAAATTACGTCGTGTGCAGTTTTTTATCTTTAGCTCACTCCTGAGCTAAACCGCAGTTAGTGAAGTTTCCTTTATATCTTTTTACCCAATCAGGATAAAGATATCAGGAGAAAAAACGGGAAAATGAGCTAGACAGCTTAAAACCCTAATTTTTCCTACTTTTAAGGCATAAATGCCCGTAAAGCACCGAATTTTCTCTGAAATTAAGCAGGTTTAGTAAGGCAAGCAAAAGAGATAGAAACAACTTTGTGTTTGTGGGACGAGGGAAAAAGCAGAGCGCCTAGATGTGCGCTTCTATATAGAGATAATCATAAAGGTGCGGGAATTTACCACCGCTGCCAAATGTTTGTCGCACAAATAACGCTGCCCTCAACCAACAGTCAACCCCCAAATATAAGTTCTCTTTATATCTACAATGAGAAAAGGAGAAAGATAAAGGGTGATAAGAAATTGCACATAACGTGATTTGATAGTAAAAAGAATGACTTCTTGGAAGGAAAATATGTCTTACGCGCAAACGAAGACTCAGGCGAAAGCTGGGTATCAAGCTGGGGTTAAAGATTACAGACTAACTTATTACACTCCCGATTACACACCTAAAGATACAGATATTCTTGCAGCATTCCGGATGACTCCTCAACCTGGAGTTCCACCTGAAGAAGCTGGTGCTGCGGTAGCTGCTGAGTCTTCTACAGGTACTTGGACAACTGTATGGACAGACTTGCTCACCGACCTAGATCGCTACAAAGGTCGTTGCTACGACATCGAACCAGTTGCTGGTGAAGACAACCAATACATCGCTTACGTTGCTTATCCTCTAGACTTGTTTGAGGAAGGTTCCGTAACCAATATGTTGACCTCTATTGTAGGTAACGTATTTGGTTTCAAAGCATTACGCGCATTGCGTTTGGAAGACTTGCGGATTCCCGTTGCTTACTTGAAGACCTTCCAAGGTCCTCCTCACGGTATTCAAGTTGAACGCGACAAGTTGAACAAATATGGTCGTCCTTTGTTGGGTTGTACCATTAAGCCCAAATTAGGCTTGTCTGCTAAGAACTACGGACGCGCTGTATACGAATGTTTACGTGGTGGTTTGGACTTCACCAAAGACGACGAAAACATCAACTCCGCTCCATTCCAAAGATGGCGCGATCGCTTCTTGTTTGTAGCAGAAGCAATCCACAAAGCACAAGCAGAAACCGGCGAAATCAAGGGTCACTACTTGAACGTAACCGCTCCTACCTGTGAACAAATGCTGGAACGGGCTGAGTACGCTAAAGAACTCAAAATGCCCATCATCATGCATGACTACCTGACCGCAGGTTTCACAGCTAACACCACCTTGGCTCATTGGTGTCGTAAGAACGGTATTTTGCTGCACATTCACCGTGCTATGCACGCTGTAATTGACCGTCAAAAGAACCACGGTATCCACTTCCGCGTATTGGCTAAAACCTTGCGGATGTCTGGTGGTGACCACATTCACACCGGTACAGTTGTTGGTAAATTGGAAGGCGAACGCGGCATCACAATGGGCTTCGTTGACCTACTACGTGAAAACTACGTTGAGCAAGACAAGTCTCGCGGTATCTACTTCACCCAAGATTGGGCTTCTATGCCTGGTGTAATGGCAGTTGCTTCCGGTGGTATCCACGTATGGCATATGCCCGCACTCCTAGAAATCTTTGGTGATGACTCCGTACTACAGTTTGGTGGTGGTACACTTGGTCACCCCTGGGGTAATGCTCCTGGTGCAACCGCTAACCGCGTAGCTCTAGAAGCTTGCGTTCAAGCTCGTAACGAAGGACGTAGCTTGGCTCGTGAAGGTAACGACATTATCCGCGAAGCGGCTAAGTGGTCTCCTGAACTAGCTGTTGCTTGCGAACTGTGGAAAGAAATCAAGTTCGAGTTTGAAGCAATGGATACCGTCTGATCATTTAGGATTTGGGATTTTGGACTATTGGATAAATTTAAAATCCAAAATCGTTCGACTGAACGCTCACGACGAAGTCCAAAATCTAAAATCTATGGGGCTGGGGTCAAGCATGAATTTAAAGCAAATTGCGAAAGACACAGCCAAAACTCTCCAAAGTTATCTGACTTATCAGGCACTTATGACTGTTTTGGCACAGCTAGGCGAAACAAATCCTCCTTTAGCATATTGGTTGCAAAACTTTTCTGCGGGGAAAATCCAAGACGGAGAAGCGTATATTGAGGAATTGTTTCTGGTCAAGTCAGATTTGGCTTTGCGAATTATGACTGTCAGGGAACACATTGCGGCGGAAGTGACAGATTTCTTACCAGAAATGGTGCGTACTGGCATTCAGCAAGCCAACATGGAACAGCGTCGCCAGCATCTCGAACGCATCACGCAACTAAATTTATCAAGTCCCAGCCCAATAACTGAACAGCACACAATCTCAGACCCTGATTTGGATAATTTATCCGGTTAGTCGGTCAACGTAGTAGTAAAAACAACCCATTACCAACAGCTATGCAAACTTTATCAAAAGAGCGTCGTTACGAAACTCTCTCTTATCTTCCCCCCTTGTCTGATGCTCAAATTGCCAAGCAAGTTCAGTACATTCTGAGCCAAGGCTACATTCCAGCAATCGAGTTCAATGAAACATCTGAACCAACCGAATTGTTCTGGACAATGTGGAAGCTACCTTTGTTTGGTGCTAAAACCACTCAAGAAGTATTGAGTGAAGTTCAAGGTTGCCGTTCTCAGTTCGGTAACTGCTATGTTCGTGTTGTTGGTTTTGACAACATCAAGCAGTGTCAAGTTCTCAGCTTTATCGTTCACAAACCCAGCAGATACTAAATTCTGATTTGGTTTAAATAATTTATTCTTGGGAGAGGTAGAGTTTTCTATCTCTCTTTTTTTTAACGCAGAGGGACACGGAGGTTAGCGCAGAGGTACGCGGAGGGTTTTTTCATTTTTGAGTGCAAAATAGAAGTGGAGGTAATAATCATGCCAAATCTCACATTAAGCGATCAACAGGTAATTGAATTAGTCAAGCAACTACCCCCTGAAAGTAAACGAGTAGTCTTGTTAGCACTAGCTAAGGAAAGTGAAAGTAAGCGTGAGTCTCGCATGGAATATGCGGAAAAACAACTACATAACTTATGTGCTGAACGTGGTTTAAATTGGGATACTATGTCAGAAGATGAACATGAATCATTTATAGATGATTTGGTGCATGAGGACAGACGGTGCGCCTAGTAGTGGTATTTGATACAAATGTTTTGCTCTCTGGTATTGGCTGGAGAAGCAACCCTTTTCGCTGTCTTGAATTGGCACGTAAGGAAATAATAGAAGGTGTAATATGTCCAGAAATACTTGAGGAAGTCACAGAAAAATTACAACTAAAGCTAAAATTTTCAGATACTCAAGTAATTGATACAATATCTGATTTACTCAGCTTTCTCCGATTAGTAACAATTACCAACACTTTAAATTTTCTCACCACTGACCCAGATGATAATATGATTTTAGAATGTGCAGTTTTGTCCAATGCAACTCACATTGTTACCTTTAGGTAGTTATGAAGGTATTGCAATTATAAATGCAACAGATTTCCTTAGTTTAATATTACCTCAACAATTAACTTAATAAATTTATTAATAAATATTGGTATCCTATCTCTTAAATATCATAACCCATTATATAGTCATTCATTACAAATCCATTCCCAAAATTTTTAATTTCACTGGCAATAATTTTAAAGCCAAATTTAGTGTAAGCTTTAATTCCTTTTTCATTCCTTTTATTGACATTGAGAATTATTTGTTTCAAGTTCATTTCTTGTGCTTTTTTGCAAACATGAGATAACATGATTTGCCCATATCCTAAACCATGTAGGAAGGATAATAAGTAACATTTATGTAGTTTTAAATAAGTAATATTATTTTTGGTTTCTGAGCCATAGGATAAATAACCAACGAATTGATTATCTTTTAAGACTTTATCGTAGAATATACCTTGATTTAAAATTTCATTTTCAATTACTCCTACACCGTACATCAGATTTAGCATATAATCTATCTGCTCAATGCTGATAATTTGGGAATAGTGACTATACCAAATATCTAGACTAACTTTTCTGAGTTCTTCTAAATCTGTATCTAATAACTTTTCAATCCCAATTAAGGAATTATTCATGCTTCACTAACCTCGTCAATAATTTGGGCTTTAATTATTTTATACTAATCGGTTAGATGCTCATTTGTTGAACTATACCCCTGATCTCAAAGTTAAAGTACGATTTGAGAGAACTATGGTGTACAGATACTTCAAGCGGGTGATGTTACTATCTAGGGTGTAGTATTCTAAGAGGAGAGAAGAAAAGCATTGGACACGTTATTAAAAATATCAAACTTTATTGATGCTTGTACTGAACGCATTGGCAGATTAACTAGTTGGCTAGTCCTAGTTATGGTTATACTGGGTGTGTGGAATGTTGCAGGTAGATACATTGGGCGCTTGATTGGTAGTAATCTTACATCCAACGCCTATATAGAAGCTCAATGGTATATTTTTGACTTAGTTTTTCTATTAGGTGCAGCTTACACTCTCAAGCATGACGAACACGTCCGTGTTGATATTTTTTACAGTAATTGGCAAGGTAAACGCAAAGCACTTGCAGACTTAGTGGGAACAGTATTTTTTCTAATTCCCTTCTGTATTATGGTGATTATTTTTTCCTGGGATAGCATTATTGCGTCTTGGCAAATTCTGGAAACATCACCTGATCCTGGTGGTTTACCACGCTACCCCATTAAAGCGATGATTATTGTTGCTTTTGTGCTGCTGATTTTTCAGGGAATTTCCCAAGCGATTAAAAATTTGGCAATTCTCCAAAACAGAATAGAACTTCAGGAGGAAAACCATGACGCTGGATTATGAATGGCTTGGCCCGTTTATGTTTGCGGGTGCTTTAGTGCTGCTGTCTTTGGGGTATCCAGTTGCTTTTTCTCTGGGTGGTGTGGCGATTTTATTCGGAATTGTGGGAATTTCTTTGGGTGTTTTTGACCCGGTATTTCTGACTGCGATGCCACAGCGGATTTTTGGCATTATGTCCAATTATACCCTGTTAGCTATCCCTTATTTCATTTTCATGGGGTCAATGTTGGAGAAATCTGGCATTGCGGAAAGGTTGTTAGAAACGATGGGGATTTTGCTAGGACGCTTGCGGGGTGGACTGGCTTTAGCTGTGATTTTGGTAGGTGCATTACTTGCAGCGACTACTGGTGTGGTAGCAGCGACTGTGGTAGCAATGGGTTTGATTTCTCTACCGATTATGCTGCGTTATGGTTATAACAAAGAATTAGCTACTGGGGTAATTGCGGCTTCGGGAACTTTGGGACAAATTATTCCCCCTAGTGTGGTTTTGGTGGTTTTAGGCGACCAATTGGGTGTGTCTGTCGGTGATTTGTTTATTGGTTCAGTCATTCCTGGTTTGATGATGGCGGGGGCTTTTGCTCTCCATGTACTAATTGTGGCATTTTTGAAGCCAGAGGTAGCGCCAGCTTTACCTGCGGAAGTGCGGGAAATTGGTGGAAAGGCTTTGAGAAAGCGGGTAGTTCAGGTGATGCTACCGCCGTTGATTTTGATTTCTTTAGTTTTAGGAAGTATATTTTTTGGCATTGCTACACCAACGGAAGCGGGTGCGGTAGGATGTGGGGGAGCGATCGCACTTGCTGCTGCTAACGGTCAACTAACTTTAGCATCTCTGCGTCAAGTTTGTGATAACACTTTGCGAATTACCAGCATGGTAATTTTCGTTTTGCTGGGTTCTACAGCCTTTAGTTTAGTCTTTCGGGGATTAAATGGCGATCGCTTTATGTTTGATGTCCTCTCCAATCTCCCCGGTGGCAAAATCGGCTTTTTAGCCCTCAGCATGACAGTAGTTTTCTTTCTCGGCTTTTTCATCGACTTCTTTGAAATCGCCTTTATCATCGTGCCTTTATTTGTCCCAGTTGCCCAAACTTTAGGCATTGATTTAGTTTGGTATGGTGTCATCTTAGGGGCAAATCTGCAAACTTCTTTCCTCACCCCACCTTTTGGTTTTGCGTTATTTTACCTGCGCGGTGTTGCACCACCAGAAGTCACAACTGGTGATATTTATCGTGGTGTAATTCCCTTTATTTTGTTGCAATTGTTGGTAGTGCTTTTAATTATTACCTTCCCAGGAATTGTGAGTTTTTTACCTTCTTTGGGAGGTTAATAAAACACAAGACTATGTAGGAATATGGAGTATTACAACAGTTTTTAATTGGGTTAAATACAAATTCAAAATCACGGGTGATCTTTATGATCAAAAATATGGAAACCGCTCTTCAATGGTATTCGTTGTGCGTTATAGTCCTCTTTTTGAAAATGTTTGCACTTTCAGCCTATCAGGGGTTTTATCGTATTAGCAAACGTATATTTGTGAACCCTGAGGACGCAGCAGTATTCAATAAACCGCCCGCAGCAGAGGAGATACCACAAGTTCAACGTGCGGCCAAAGCTTGGCTTAATGACTTAGAGAACATTCCCATATTTCTGGGTCTAGGCATAGCGTATCTGCTGACTGGAGCATCACCAAGGGCTGCAACTTGGCTGTTTCCCACTTTCACAATTGCGCGAATACTTCATACATTGATGTATCTTTTCGGTTTTCAGCCCTGGCGAAGTATTATGTACGCAGTGGGGATCATTTGTCTCCTAGGGATGAGTTGGAACATAGGTTCGGTCTTATATCTGGTTAAATGAAGCCAGCCCGAATTAGGGGCAAAAGTAGCCAAGTATGAAGAGTTACGAGTTCCGAGTACTGAGTTTGGTAAATTTACTTCCACTAAAAACGAAATTTGCAAAAAATGTGAGTCAAGCGATCGCCTGACCCCAACATAACTTACATTGAACTCAAATGAGATATTATTTACTATCAGCCGTCACAAAATTGGCATAGCTTAATTCATTGACACGATTCCAGTTAAAAATCTGCTGTCTAAAGGTTTTCCACTGTTCATAAAGCTGTTTAAAACTTGCATCCTTACTAGCATTTTCCTCATATATATCAAAAGCCGCTTTTTTTGCAGCTTGCATAATCTCTTCGCTGTAAGGAGTTAATTTAGTCCCACCAGCGAGCAATCTTGTCAGCGCTTCCCCATTCAAAGCATCGTACTCAGTCAACATATTCACGTTAGCTTCAACAGTTGCTGATCTAAAAATTTCTTGGTATTCTTTAGGTAATTTATCCCAAGCCTTACGACTCACCAAAACATCTAAAGTTGGACCCGGTTCCCACCAACCAGGATAATAATAAAATTGCGCGGCTTTATTTAAACCCAACTTCTCATCATCATAGGGTCCCACCCACTCAGCCGCATCAATTGCACCCCTATCTAATGCTAAATATATTTCTCCTCCGGGTAACACTTGCACATTCACCCCCAAGCGAGACATAACTTGTCCACCTAAGCCAGGAATCCGCATTTTTAACCCATTCAAATCAGCAACAGATTTGATTTCTTTCTTAAACCATCCTCCCATTTGCGCCCCAGTATTACCAGCAGGAAAGTTGATGATATTGAAATTAGCATATATTTTTTGTATGGCTTCCAGTCCACCACCATGATACAACCAAGCATTTTGCTGTTGGGCATTTAAGCCAAAGGGTACAGTAGTAGCGAAAGCTAATGCTGGATTTTTACCAATGTAATAATAACTAGCAGTGTGTCCACATTCCACAGTTCCCGCTTGAACAGCATCTAATACTTGTAATCCTGGAACTAATTCCCCAGCCGCAAAAGGAGTAATGGTGAAACGGCCATTGGTCATTTCTTTGACACGTCTGGAGATGGTTTCCGCACCGATATAAGTCCCTAAAGTCTTTGTCCAGCTAGTGGCCATGCGCCATCTGACACTGGGTAAACTACCTTGTGCGTTGCTAGATGTAACTGTTTTTGCACAAGCTGCGGTAAGTGTGGCTGTTGCTGTTGCAATTACACCAGTATTGATAATTTGTCTACGTTTCATTATTTTTTAATCTATCTTGAGGCTGATAGTGCAATTTATCAGGTTTTTGGTAGATTTTGGAATTGTTCCATGAAACGGCGATCAATACAGTCTTTCCAGTGCCACAATAATTGATGGGGAGGTAAAGTGAAATTTCCCCTAGTAGCTAATGCTCTTTTGTCCCCTGTACTAATCAAACTCAAATATGCTTTTTGTGGTTTGTAGGGTTTGAGTGATTTACCCAAAACCATCCTGCACAAATTTTCATACAACGGTTTACCTTGACGCACCGCAAACACACCTGCTTTTGGTAGGTGATAACTTGCCATAGTCGCAATATCACCCGCTGCAAAAATATGGGAATGGGTGAGAGATTGCAAATGATCATCTACTAAAATAAACCCTTGTTCATCAGTACCAATTCCTGATGCTTTTACCCAATTTGGTGCTGATGCTTGTGTCACCCAAAAAACTTTATTACATTCAACTATTAACCCAGATTCACATTTCACATCAAAATTTTCGTTTATCGGTACAAGTTGACACACTGTTTCCCCTAAATGCAGTTTTACATCTTTTTTAGTTAAAACTTCTTCCATGATTCGCCGTACTGATAGATGATGATTTGGCATTAATTCCCTACCTCGTTGAAATAAATGCACTTCTAAATTTTCAATCTCTAATTTTTGTAAACCTGCTTGCATTGATAACGCCAATTCCACACCCCCAGCACCACCACCCACAATACTAATACTTAGCGGTTTTTGGGGTTTTACAGCTACACTTTTTTGTAATTTATACCAATGTTCTAAAAGTTGTGCTACTGGTTTAGCACTAATAGCATATTCTGCTGCACCTGATACAGACAATTTAGCAGGAGTGCTGCCAATATCAATAGACAGTAGATCAAAATCTACCGCAGGTCGGTTAGCACAAATCACTTTGTTATTTTGCAAATCTAGCCCAACTACTCTGTCAAAATACAAATTTACATGAGCAAAGTTGCTTAAATTTTGCAAGTTAATATGACACTCAGCATAACTGTAAAATCCAGCAAGATGTCCTGGTAACATCCCAGAGTAGGGCGTATATTTATCTGGAGTAATTAAGGTCAAATACAATCCAGGTAAAGGTTTTTTACCCAAAAGTCTCAAGATAATGGCATGACTATGACCTCCACCGATCAGCACTAGCTGTTTCAGTATTGGTCGGGAATTTTGCTGCATTGTCAGATTTAAGTAAATATGGTTAATCATTAAATATCAATATGATCATGATTCTGATCAGTTGTTTATGAATAGTAAACAGTAGTATTTACAACTAAATTTTGAACCATATGTTTAACATATATTTTTCTTGGTGTCTATACCTCAAATGATTATGTTTTCTTTTTTTAGTGCAGAGTAGAATTGGGCTGATCCCAAATAGCTGTAGATCATAGATATGATTTATTAACCTGCTAATAGTTCCTCTAGTATCTTTTGAATTGGGGATTCTAAATTACTTGGTAGTTATGCTAACTAATAATTAAAGGTTATTTATGTACAAACAGTTGCAAAAAAATACTCAATAAAAAACAATACAAGTATTATGAGAGTGCCAAAAATATTTTCTATTACATCTAAAGATGTTCAAAATACTGGTTTTTTCGATAAAATTACTAGCATAAAAATCATCCGGTGGATGCTGGTAATCAATGAAAAACTAAAGCATGATCAACACAATAAACACCATCAGGATTACTTAATGAAAGTTGTAAGCCGACTGGAAAATAATTCAATGGTAATCAGTTTAGATGCAATTAATGATTTAGAGCATATCGCTGAAGTTAATCCACAATACCACTGGATAATTATGGATATGCTCACTAATTTTGTGCGAAATAAAGCTCCCAGTAGATCCCCAGAAGAAGTAACGAATAATTCTTCAGAAAACACTAAGGCAGTCATTCAAGCAGCTATTACTGTGATTGCTAGGAGAGATACAAAACATGACCCGGAGAATGAGCAGATTGACTTAAGTTACACGGACTTAAGGGGAGTAAACTTGCAAGGTGCAAATCTGGAACAAACTAACCTTTATCAAGCTAATCTATCAGAGGCAAATCTTGTTGGTGCAAACCTACAGGGAGCGATTCTCAGTGCGGCAAATCTTTCTGGTGCTAATCTCAATTTTGCTAATCTCTCCCAAGCTATCCTGAGTGCAGCAAATCTCAGAGGTGCAAATCTCTCTGGTGCTAACTTACATCGAGCTAATCTATATTTAGCTAGTTTACAGGATGCAATTTTGAATGATGCTATCCTGGATGAAGCAAACCTGAGGGAAGCTCAGTTTAAGTTGTAAGAAAAAATATATACCGAGTGTATAATGCTGATCACTGATCAAGTTGCAACTGAAATTTTTGCTTTCCAGGTATTGACATCTACTCCTGTGTAGGGGTAGATATAGAAGTAAATTGTATGGTAGGGAAATCTTAACAGGGAAGAAGAAACAGGGTTGAAAGTCTTTCTATGTCTGATTTTTGTGATCTGTGTATATCTTCACCTACTGAGCAATGCGATCGCTCTACAGACAGTAAGATTTTTTCTGAAAAGTATATTTATTTTCATTCTAACTAATTAATACAACACTTAATTAAGTAAGTTCTTGCATATCTAACTTTGAAGCTAAATGCTATACTGTTGTTCTTAATCATCTCAGTAATAACTCATTATTGTGAAGCATCTTTCTGGTATGTCTGCTAAAAAGACAGACGCAACTTTGAATTGGTTTATTACCATCATAGTTATTGTTGCTATGTCCTTAATACTGATTGTCTTCGCATCTACTAATATTGAGAAGTTATCACTTCAGCAGCGAATAACTGATAGAAATCAAGCATTAACTACTACTGCCATAGTTTTTCTAGGTTTAGCTGTCATGCTTAATGCTTACTACGCGGCAAAGCGGACTCAAGCAATGCAAAAAAATGCGATTACAGCGGAGAAAAGCCTAGCAATTGGCATAGAAAATACTAAACTGACTCAAGAAAGATTGATTGCAGAACGCTTTCTTGGCGGAATTGCTCAGTTAGGACATGACAAGGTAGAAACGCGCATTGGTGCAATTTATGCGTTAGAAAGAATTGCCCAGGATTTCCCCCAAGAACATTGGACAATTATGGAAATTCTCACCGCTTTTATACGAGAGAATGCAGCCATACAACTAGAGCGGAAACTACCCAAGCCGGAAGATTTTATGGCGATTGATTTGGGTCAACAGCGAGAACGATCGCGCCGTCAACAGCCAGCAGATTATTCTATACCATTAGAGTCTCTCAAACTTCGCACCGATATTCAAGCGGCACTAACTGTGATTGGTAGACGCAATTTTCAGCAAGATCGAGAAAATCAAAAACTGGATTTACGGAATATTGACATCAGACGGGTAGATTTAGCAGGGGCTAAACTGCAAGGGGTTGATTTGCGGGGATCTGATTTGTGTGGATCTGATTTGCGGGAGATAGATTTAAGTGGAGCAGATTTAGATGGGGTTAAACTCATCGGGTCGATTCTCTATGAAGCTAATTTGTTTAAAGCTAGTTTGCGGGGAGCTAATTTAAGTCGGGCGAATTTGAATCTTGCTAATTTATACGGGGTCAACTTGCGTTCAGCTAACCTATCTGGTGCAAGTTTGCGTGCAGCTAATTTACAAGCAGCTAATTTGTATAAAGCTAATTTGCAACAAGCAACTCTGAAAGCGGCTAACCTGTCTGGTGCTAAGTTATTTTTGGCTAATTTGCAAGGGGCAAAATTGGGTAAAACTAATTTACAGTTAGCGGGTTTGACTGCGGCGAATTTGCAAGGTGCAAATCTCAATGGCGCAAATCTCCAAGGCGCAAATTTGAATGCGGCTAAATTGCAGCAAACAGATATTTATTTTGCTAATCTCAGCGAAGCTAGTTTGACGGAAGCAGATTTGCAACAAGCTAATCTGATGGGAGCTAATCTTTGTAAGGCTATTCTTGATGAAGCTGATCTTTCTTGGGCAAATTTGATGGGAGCTAACTTAGCTGGCGCTCATCTTTGTGATGTTAAATTGACTGGAGCGATTCTGACGGGGGCGAAAAACCTGGAATTAGAGCAGATAAATATGGCTTTGGGCGATCGCACTACTCGTCTACCTGATTATATCGAAACCCCGGAGAGTTGGCGGCAATCTGTTTGAAGATTTACAACTGCGGTCATTGGTGCATTCTACTTTTCTAGGCAAGATACGAATTATGAATTATTTTAATTGTTATTAATTGCTCATATTTTAATTTTAATCAAGTCATTAAATCATGACTTTGTAATTGTCATGATTGCTTGTTTTTTAAATCCTTAATTCGTAATCAAATTAGCTTTTTATAGTTAGCAATTTATAGTAATTTTTGACCATGACTAATAAATAACGCTTTCAAGCTTTTGCTAGATAAAGGTTTGAAAAGATCAGGCTGTTACAAAAAGATTACTATTTTTGAGGATAAAAGTCTGATGACACTGGATATTACTAACAATTTTTCCTCCCAAAAGGAACTGAATATTACTCCTATTTCCCCAGTTAATATCTTTAATAATCAGGCTGACAATAGCTTGAGTTGGGGTAATCGTAGTAGCTCTCCAGAGCAGGAAACAAAAGAGTCTGTTGTCTCCACTAGCACCTATAACTCCAAGAATGGCTATGGCTTAATCAATGCTGGAAAAGCAGTTAGTGAGGCTGCTGGTGAGAGTCCCTATCCAGATGCTCCTGACTTGGGTGGAAATAATTGGGGTGCAGATTTGGTGAATGCTCCGGCAGCGTGGGAGCGTGGACATACAGGCCAGGGTATTGTTGTAGCCGTTCTAGATACTGGAGTTGACTACAACCATACCGATTTGAATGATAATATCTGGACGAACAGTAAAGAAATCGCGGGCAATGGTATAGATGATGACGGTAATGGCTATATTGATGATATTCAAGGTTGGAACTTTAATAGTACTAACAATAATGTTTTAGACGACAACGGACACGGAACTCATGTTTCAGGAACTATCGCCGGGGAAAATAACGGTAGTGGTGTGACTGGTATTGCTTATAATGCCAAAATTATGGCAGTCAAGGTTTTAGATGAAAATGGTTCAGGTTCTTATTCAAATATTGCCAAAGGCATCTATTATGCTGTAGATAATGGTGCTAATGTGATTAACCTCAGCCTGGGAGGTAATTCTGGTAATAATACTCTCAAATCAGCCCTTGAATATGCCAGCAGTAAAGGCGTAATTGTGGTTATGGCGGCAGGTAATAATAGCGAGTCTACACCATCCTATCCCGCCCGTTATGCTGATAATTTAGGAATTGCTGTTGGTGCAGTAGATAAAAATAATAACCTCACTGACTTCTCTAACCGTTCTGGTTCTCAAGAAATCAAATACGTCACAGCACCTGGTCAGGATATTTACTCTACAGTTCCCAATAATCAATATGCCACTTACAGTGGCACTTCTATGGCAGCCCCTCACGTTGCTGGGGTAGTTGCCCTTATGCTTAGTGCTAACCCCAATCTGACTGATAGCCAAATCCGGGATATTATTACCCGTACAGCAGAAAATGGGACACAAACTCCAGAACCTACTCAGCCTTCAAATCCAACGCCTTCTTTACCATTTCCATTTCCTATTGAGTTACCCTTCAGTCTCATCAATATCGGCTCACTATTTCCCTTCGATAATATAGGTTCATTATTTCCCCTAGAAGCACAATCAACTATCCCATTAGAATCTGTTGTTTTATCTGTTGGTGATATGAGTACGGCAACGCCTAATGTAGAGGAATTTAGTTATCACAATCAGAGTCATGATAGATGGGAATTGCGTTACTACGACAGCGATTTAACTAATTACACAATTACTGAAGATGCTGATTTGTAAGAAGTTAGGAGTCAGCCCTTCGGCTTCGCTCAGGGCAAGGAGTCAGGATAAAGAAGGAAGAAGGAAGAAGAATATTTTTCTCTTCTGTTTCTTGCTATATCAAACATTCTGTATCCTGACTCCTGAATTCTGCTGTATCTCCTGCTAAGGCAGAGACTTTGACTTAACCTCGCATACTAGATATCTGGGGAAAATTAAATATGCGTCTTCAAGAACCCTTGTAGAGACGTTCTATAGGTAGGGATTCTCGGTTCTACAATCTTTATTGGAGATATCTACTAGAGGAAGGAATTGGTGGGTTTGGTTTATTTGAGTTTAGCAACAGCGCTTTCAAAAGCCGTATTTAGTTCTTTCCAAGCTTTTTCAAAGCCAACTTGCATCTCTTCCCAAGCTTGTTCACCAGCTTGCTGCAATTCTTCTAATTTAGCTTGAGCAGCATCACGCTTGGTATATATTTCTTCCAATTTATTGTTATATTCCAAGGCTGTATCTGCTTTTGCTTGATTTGCCTTGGCTTTCATTTCATCAATCTGAGCATTGAATTTATCTAATTGTGCTTTGACTTTATCTTGATAGACTTGTCTTTTGTCATTCTGCATTGTCATAAGCTTACCTGCAATAAATACATCATGTGAAATGATGAAATTTGTTTTATAGCGGTTCTCGGTTGAGTGAAATACATACCGCTATATCAATTAATCATCATTTATACCCGTATTTTAACAAACATATTCCTCTTGACAATCATCCGATAGATGCAAAAACAATAGATAATGATTAGGGAAACTATATCTAAAGGAATACAAATTTCAAAATTAATTTTAAAAGGCTGATAAAATTTCCTTTTTTCTGCATTTTTTAATAAACTCTACCTTTCCATTCACCACCACGCCCTTGCCAGTGACGGATAGCAGAATCTATAGTCATTAAAGTATAGAAAAGAGCAATTATAGGTAAACAAAAGGCTAACCAAGGGGAACATTTATAAAAACGGATGATGGGGAAATAAGCTAAAGTCATCAATAACCATGTGATTAAACCAGTGAAAGTAATAGGAAAGTTTTCCAAAACTAAACCCAAAATCATTCCCACAGGTGGCACTAGATAAACTAATATCATTCCCAACACACTTCCTATTAGTAGCCAGGGAGAATAATTTAATTGGGTGTAAGCACTACGCGCTACCATATCCCAAATTGTTTTTAGAGAATCATAAGGACGCAAGCTATAAGTTAAATTGCTTAATCCTAACCAAATCCGTCCTTGATTGGATTTGACGGCTTTTGCTAAAGAACAATCATCAATTAAAGCTTGGCGAATTACTTGTATTCCCCCAATGCGATTTAGGGCTGTTGGACGGATTAACATACAACCGCCTGCTGCTGCTGCTATAGTTTTTTTGGGGTTATTTACCCAGCGAAAAGGATAGAGTTTTTGGAAGAAAAATACGAAGGCAGGAATTAGTAGTTGTTCCCAAAGGCTTTGACAACGCAGTTTGACCATAATTGAGACTAAGTCTAAATTCTCTTCTTCAGCTTTGGCAATTAATCGCCGCAGATTGCTGGGATTATGTTCTATATCTGCATCAGTAAGTAAAAAATAATCAGGTTGTAATTGATTGGCTTTTTGTATACCCTGTTCCATTGCCCATAGTTTACCAGTCCAACCAGCGGGTAATTCTTGACTAGAGACAATATGTAATTGTTGGGGTTTATCTACGGCTTGGGCTACTTCTTGGGCAAAATGTGCTGTATTATCTGTACTATGATCGTCTACTAAAAAGATGTTGTAATCACCAGGGTAGTCTTGTAGGAGGAGCGATCGCACACTAATGGAAATCACATCAGCTTCATTCCGCGCTGGAATCACCACACAGACTGTAGGTAAGCCTTGTTGTGTGTAGATGTCTTCACTTGTTTCTAATTGCTGATCTACCCGCCAAAACTGCCCCCAAAACAAAAGCAAAAATAACCAAATTACCAAAGATAAAACCACCAACCCCAATACAATTTCCGTCATATCTCTTGCAAATTGTCAGTGACTCAGACAGAATACAGTGTCAAGCGATTTTAGGAAAGATTATCTATCTTCTTCCTTCTTCCCTCTTCCTTCTTCCCTCTTCCTTCGCGCTCTTCGCGCCTTCGCGGTTCATTTAATCCATATTATTTTAGGTAAGAAGATATGTGATTAAATATCATGTAGTGCAGAGGAAAGTAATTAATGCAAACACAAAACAGAGTGCAAGTCAAGCAAATAGCAGAAGCAATTAAAGCCAGTCAAAAACATCTGCTTGCGATTCAAAAGCCAGATGGCTATTGGTGGGCGGAATTAGAATCCAACGTTACCATCACGGCTGAAACCGTTCTGCTGCATAAGATTTGGGGAACAGACAAAACTCGACCTTTGCATAAAATTGAAACATATTTGCGATCGCAACAACGAGAAAACGGCGGTTGGGAACTATTTTATGGTGATGGTGGAGAACTGAGTACAACGGTTGAAGCTTATATGGCGCTGAGGTTGTTAGGTGTACCCCCAACAGATCCCGCCCTAATTCGCGCTAAATCTTTGATTTTAGAAAAAGGGGGAATCAGCAAAACCCGCATTTTCACCAAATTACACCTCGCCTTAATTGGTTGCTACAACTGGCGTGGACTGCCTTCTTTACCACCTTGGGTAATGCTGCTACCCGATAATTTTCCCTTCAATATTTATGAACTTTCTAGTTGGGCGCGTTCTAGCACAGTACCTTTATTAATAGTCTTTGATCGTAAACCTATTTTTAAAATTGATCAACCTATAAACCTAGATGAATTATATACAGAAGGTGTAAATAACGTCCGCTGGGAATTACCCCAAAATGGTGATTGGTCGGATATATTTAACATCTTAGATAATGGTTTTAAATTAGCAGAAAGCTTAAACTTTATCCCCTTCAGAAATGAAGGAATTAAAGCCGCAGAAAAATGGATTTTAGAACGTCAAGAAGCTACAGGTGATTGGGGAGGAATAATTCCTGCCATGTTAAATTCTCTGTTAGCCTTGAAGTGTTTAGATTACGATGCAAACGACCCAATTATATATAGAGGTTTAAAAGCAGTTGATAATTTTGCAATTGAAACAGAAAATAGTTACTGCGTTCAACCTTGTGTATCTCCTGTATGGGATACAGCATGGGCAATTCGTGCCTTAATTGATTCAGGTTTTCCAGCAGATGATCCTGCAATAATAAAAGCTGGAGAATGGTTATTAGAAAAACAGATATTAGATTATGGTGATTGGAACGTAAAAAATAAGCAGGGAAAACCCGGCGCGTGGGCGTTTGAATTTGACAATCGTTTCTATCCAGATGTTGATGATTCTGCTGTAGTTGTCATGGCTTTGCATCAAACAAAATTACCGAATGAAGAACTTAAAAAACAAGCTATAAATCGTGCTTTAAACTGGATTGCATCAATGCAATGTCAACCAGGCGGTTGGGCGGCTTTTGATATTGATAATGATCAAGAGTGGCTCAATTCTGTACCCTATGGCGATTTAAAAGCCATGATTGATCCAAATACAGCCGATGTCACAGCCAGAGTATTAGAAATGTTGGGGGCTTGTAACTTATCAATTCAACCTGATAAATTAGAGAAATCGCTCACTTATATTCTAAATGAACAAGAAAAAGAAGGTTGTTGGTTCGGACGTTGGGGGGTAAATTACATTTATGGAACAAGTGGCGTTTTATCAGCTTTAGCTTTAATAAATCCTCAAAAATATTGCACCAATATAGAACAAGGTGCAGCTTGGTTAGTCAAGGTTCAAAACATTGATGGTGGTTGGGGCGAAACTTGTTTTAGTTACAATGATTCCAATCTCAAAGGCAAAGGAGACAGCACCGCATCCCAAACAGCTTGGGCGTTAATTGGACTCATAGCCGCAGGTGAAGCAACGGGTAAAATGCCTTTTGATAGCATTGAAAGAGGGATTAATTACTTGTTAGAAACTCAAAAATCAAATGGTACTTGGGATGAGTCATACTTTACAGGAACAGGTTTTCCTTGTCATTTCTATCTCAAATATCACCTTTATCAACAGTATTTTCCTTTAATTGCTTTGGGAAGATATCAAGCGATTAAGAGATGAAATACCTCTTGTTTAACCAATTGCTGAGGGGTTAATTTCCTCGGAACTTTACGGACGCTGCAACACTTTAATTATGATATTCGCATCATCTGAATTGCCTGTAATTCCGGCTAAGAGTTTGCCATCAGGACTGACAACTAAATGACTCATTTGCTGTTTTTCCAGAACTGCTTCTAGATCGGCTGTTTGTAGATTCCACACTGTTAGTCCCTTCGAGGTACTACCAATCATAAAATTACGGCTGAGGGCAATATTAAATGGTTCAAATATTTTACGAGAAAAGCGTTTCTTTGCCTTTACTTTTCCTGTTTTTAAATCAGATAATTGCAGATGCAAATAGTCTTTTCTTGCTCGTTTGATATTAACCAGTGTCTGCCCATCTAAACTGATGAGTCCTGAGTTTGAAGAAGGGCTAAAAAATTGTTGGAGGACTTGTTGTTGGTTTGTTGCCACATCCCACGCCACAAGTTTACTACTCGGTAAAGTAATAAGTACAGTTTTACCATCTGGACTAATATCATCAAAATGGATATATGGCAATTTTGCTTTTTGCTCACCTGTTACCATATCCCAGACTTTAATCTCTGGAGAGTCACCACGATCACGACTCATAATAGTCTTGCCATTTGAGGAAATATGAACATGAGTCACACTTCCAGAATGACCTATGAGTAACTGAGGGGGTCGATTTGAGGTAATATCCCAGATGCGTACTAGGCGATCGCTACTACCACTAACAACAGTTTTACCATCAGGAGCGATCGCCAGATCATTAATTGCACCTGAATCACTCCGTAGTGTTTTTTTCAACTTTCCTGTTTGCAGTTCCCACACTTTGATTGTTTTATCTTGACCACCACTGACTAGAGTTTGACCGTCCGCACTGATCACAATGGCAGAAGCTGTAGGATGACCCTCTATGGTGCGAACAACTGAAAAATTGCAGTATGGAGAACTTGCATTATGGGAACAGTACCTATCCCTATATTGAAAAAAGCTGAAAAGTTCCTCTGGAGAACCAGGGAGAAAACCCACAATGATGGCTACCGGAATCAATAAGGCTGTGTGTTTCCAATTACCTGACTTGAAAATTTTCATCAGATATTTCAATCTCAAATTTCATGATCACAAATTATTTCACCATTTTTGAGATAGATAACGGATAACTGTTTTGCCACTCAAGCTATATAATAATGATTATCATTTTACATAAGCTCTATGTCGTCTGCAAATTCAAACACTGATAAGCCCTTAAACCTGCCTCAACGTCCCCGTCGTCTGCGTCGGAATGCAAGCTTGCGGAAAATGGTGCGGGAAACGACTTTAAGTGTAAATGACCTGATCTATCCGATGTTTGTGATGGAAGGGGAAGGACAAAAAGTAGAAATTCCTTCTATGCCGGGATGTTATCGTTTTTCTCTGGATTTGCTGCTGAAAGAAATAGCCGAAGTGTCACAATTGGGAATTAATGCGATGCCTACGGCGGTAAACTACGCACTTTTCCCCGTTATCCCAGAAAATAAAAAAGACGATACAGGTACAGAAAGCTATAACCCAGAAGGCTTGGTACAAACCACCGTCAAAGCTATTAAAAAAGCAGTTCCCGAAATCATCGTTATTACCGGTGTTGCCCTTGACCCCTTCACCACTCATGGTCACGATGGTTTAGTCGATGAAAACGGCATTATTTTAAATGACCCCACAGTAGAAGTGTTAGTAAAAATGGCACTTTCCCAAGCAGCAGCCGGCGCTGATTTTGTTGCTCCTTCTGACATGATGGATGGTAGAGTTGGGGCAATTCGCCAGGCTTTAGATGCTGAAGGTTATATCAATGTATGTATTTTGGCATACTCTGCCAAATATGCATCAGCCTACTATGGCCCCTTTCGAGATGCTTTAGAATCAGCCCCGAAATTTGGTGATAAAAAGACTTATCAAATGGATGCTGCCAATAGCCAAGAAGCTTTAAAAGAGGTGGAATTAGATATTGCCGAAGGTGCAGATATCATTATGGTCAAACCAGCTTTAGCTTATCTAGACATCATACATCGAGTCAAAAAAGTAACAAATTTACCAGTTGCAGCATACAACGTTAGCGGTGAGTACGCAATGATTAAAGCAGCGGCCGCTAATGGCTGGATTGATGAGAAACAGGTGATTTTAGAAACTTTAACCAGTATGAAGCGGGCTGGTGCTGATTTAATTTTAACCTACTTCGCCAAAGAAGTTGCTCTCATGTTGATGTAACTGGGGATGAGAGAGATTAATCAACCAATTACGAATTATGATTACAGTCCCTGCAAAAATTGATCTAGGAATTATTGGTGCTGGCCCCCATGCCCTAACTTTGACTGCCCATCTGTTACAAAAACGGCAGACAATGAAAGATAACTTTGCCGTATTTGACCCCAGTGGTACATGGATGAGTGGTTGGAAACAGCAATTTGCAGCTTTGGAAATTCCTCATTTGCGATCGCCCGCAGTTCATCATCCCCACCCCAACCCCTTCGCTTTACGGAAATTTGCTGAATCTCGTTCTCAGGAACTCTTTCCCCCCTACGATTTACCAGGGACAAAACTATTTGCGGATTTTTGCGAGGGTATAATAGCAGAACATCAGTTACAAAATCAAGTTATCCCTTTGGCTGTAACCAGCATTAAACCGTTATTTAATCATTTTCGTCCTCAATTTCAATTAGGGCTGTCAGATGGACAAACGGTAACTGCACGGCGGTTAGTGTTGGCAACGGGTAGCGGTAAAATACACATTCCTGATTGGGTAAACAAGATTCAGTCACCCTATCCTCAAGATAGACTTTGCCATTCTCAAACTGTAGATTTACGTCAATTACAGTTAAAGTCTCAAAGAGTCTTGATTGTTGGTGGTGGTTTGACAAGTGGACATTTGGCTGTAGGTGCTATTTCTCGTGGTTCAAAAGTTCACTTGATACTTCGACGACAGTTATCAGAAAAGCTATTTGATGCTGAACCGGGTTGGTTAGGCCCAAAATATCTCAAAGGATTTTTTGATCAAGATTGGCAGCAACGGTGGACGCTAATTCAACAAGCTAGAAATGGTGGTTCTATCACACCTGCAATAGCTTCCCAACTACGCAAAGAAAAGCATCGTGGTAAAATCATAATTGATGAAAATTGTCAAGTTATCAAAGCCGAATGGTTGGGTAATAATTGGCTGGTAGAATGTAGTGATGATAACTTTTACGAGTGTGATTATATCTGGTTAGCCACTGGTACTAAATTCGATGTCACCACAGAACCTTTATTAAAAGACATTTTAGCCGCTTACCCCATCCAAATCGTCAACGGTTTACCTGTTTTAGATACGTATCTGCGTTGGACTGGTTGTGAATTATTTATTATGGGTGGTTTAGCAGCGTTACAAGTGGGGCCAACAGCAAGGAATTTATCTGGTGCAAGAATGGCTTGTGAAAAAATCGTCCCTGCGATCGCTAAACCCAGTGTAGCCTTTTCCCATAGCATCACTGGAATCAAAGCCAGCTAATACAATTTTGGATTTTAGATTTTAGATTTTGGATTGGAAGAAACTCACATAATCCAAAATTCCCAACTCCTGCCTTCTGTCTCCTTACTGTATTTCCCCAAAAATAAACTTCAACATCAATAACATTTAGAGCTTTTTGCGCTAGACTGATAACGATTCTCATTATATGTCTCGAATTATTGAACTGATGATGACTCAATTAACAGCACCAACTTCAAATATAATTCCTGAAATTCCCAAACAAGGAATGCCTGTGACTATCATCACAGGATTTTTAGGTAGTGGAAAAACCACACTTTTAAATCAAATTCTCCAAAATAAACAAGATTTAAAAGTTGCTGTACTCGTGAATGAGTTTGGTGATATTAATATTGATAGCCAACTGCTAGTTTCTGTAGACCAAGATATGGTAGAACTCAGTAATGGTTGTATATGCTGCACCATTAATGATGGTTTAGTTGATGCAGTTTATCGAGTTTTAGAGAGAGAAGAACGCATTGATTATTTAGTCATTGAAACCACTGGTGTGGCTGATCCATTACCAATAATTTTAACTTTTTTGGGAACAGAACTAAGGGATTTAACAAATGTAGACTCAATTCTCACAGTAGTAGATGCTGAGACATTTAATGAGGAACATTTTGAAAGTGAAGCAGCTTTACAACAGATTACTTACGGAGATATTATTCTCCTCAACAAAACAGACCTCGTGACACCAGAAAAACTACAAGAAGTAGAACATTTTATCCATGATGTAAAAAATGGAGCGAGAATTTTACATACTCAATATGGAGAAGTTGCTTTACCATTAATTTTAGGTGTAGGTTTAACACCAAAAGATGTATATATTTCTGGTGATAAAGAAGATACTCACGCACCTGAACACCATGAAAATCATGACCACCACCATCATCATCATGAACATCACTCTCATCATTTAGAAAATGATGGTTTTGTATCAATCTCTTTTCAATCTGATAGACCATTTGACGTTAATAAATTTGAGGATTTTCTGACTGAACAAATGCCCCAGGACGTATTTCGAGCTAAGGGAATTTTATGGTTTAGTGATAGTGATTTACGCCATATTTTTCAACTGAGTGGACCTCGTTATCACTTGCACGCTGATGAATGGTCTACTTCACCTAAAAATCAAGTAGTTTTCATTGGTAGAAAATTGGATGCTAGGGAAATTCACACACAACTTAACAAATGTTTGTTATAATCAATAAGTGTTAAGAAATAGCTCGATTTGGTTAATAGTTATTCAAGTGTTTTTAACTATTAATCAACACATAATCTATCTCAATTAAAACAAAGAAAATGACTTTATCGATTCGTCCCGATCTGAATTCTGCTGCTCAGATGGTGTCATCCTTATCTACTCAGCAACAAACAATTGTGACAGAAGCAGAAATGATGCAGGCTGTCAGTACTTTGCTGATTGGACTAGGCGAAAATCCTGACCGGGAAGGGTTAAAAGATACTCCTAAAAGGGTTGTTAAAGCCTTGCAATTTCTCACCAAAGGATATAATGAATCCTTAGATGAACTATTAAATGGAGCAGTTTTTACAGAAGACGCTGATGAAATGGTATTAGTCCGGGATATTGATATTTTCAGTTCCTGCGAACATCATATTCTACCAGTTATTGGCCGCGCTCATGTCGCCTATATTCCTAATGGTAAAGTCATTGGTTTATCAAAAATTGCCCGCATTTGTGAAATGTATGCAAGACGTTTGCAAGTGCAAGAACGATTAACTTTACAAATTGCTGATGCACTGCAAGGTTTACTTAAACCCAAAGGGGTTGCAGTGGTTATAGAAGCAACTCATATGTGTATGGTGATGCGCGGTGTACAAAAACCCGGTTCTTGGACTGTGACTAGTGCAATGCGTGGTGTATTCTCAGAAGATGCTCGCACCCGTGAAGAGTTTATGAATTTGATTCGACACAATCCTAATTTTCACTAAAAGCCTTGGCTGGATGCAAATGTAAATTTAGGTGTACTATGTAGAGATAGGAAATTTCTTATCTCTACATTATTGATTTTTTAATTAGGTTAGTGGAAATTATTCCTACTAAATTTTAATTTAGATATATGGATTTGAAAAATATTCTGACTCCGTTCGACTGACGCTCACGGTGAAGCCTAACTCCTAATTTATTGCATTTTTATGATCTGATTATGACTATACCAAGTATTACTGTCGTCGCTGGATTATCTGGGGCTGGAAAAACCAATTGGATTTATCAACAAATTAGAGATATTAAATCTGTTGATAAATTAATTTATTTTAGTCCTGGGTCAGGGAATGTTATTGTTGACCAAACTCGCATATCTACCGATTTTCCTGGTATTCAAGTTTTTGGTGATGGTCAAGAAATTGAATTTCTTCATCAACTACCCAAAGCAGATGCGGTTTATGTCGAATTGGGTTTTTATCTAGAATTAAAATCAATATTGTCAGGATTAGACAATCTGACATACCGTGCTGTAGCAGTCTTACCACCAAATACCAAAAACACTGAATATAATTCTTGGGCTGAAGAAATTGTCTATGGCGCACCAGCCCAAACTACGACAGTAGAAAACTTATGGCGGGTAGCTACGACTGGTCAAGTAATTGATGAAAACAGTTTAGAGGAATTTTGGTATGAAATAACTCATGGTGCTTATGGTGTAGTTAGCCGTGCTAAGGGAATTTTTGATGTCAATGATGGACGTTCTCTTTATTGTGATTTTGTTGCTGGTGTTCCCCAAACCGATTTTCTAGAATTAGATTTACCACGCTGTTTAGAAGGTAGACCTCAGCGGTTTGGTGGTTTGGAAGTGGTGGGAAAAAATTTAGATGAAGCAACTTTAAAACAAACATTATCAGATTGCTGTTTATCTGATTCTCTGATTGTGCAGTATCAACAACAGGTAAAAGAAATTTTATTAGCGGAGAAACAAGGGTGAAAATAGCTGTTATTTCATGTATTCATGGTAATTTTGAAGCTTTAAATGCTGTCTTGTTAGATATTGACCAGCAAAAAGCTGAAAAAATCTTTTGTGTTGGTGATTTGGTCGGATATGGGCCCCATCCTAATGCTGTCGTTAGCCAAATTCGCTCTTTAGATATTCCTACTTGTGTCGGTTGCTGGGATGAAGATATTGTGGAAGGTTTGAATGCTTGTGATTGTAGTTATCCCTCATTATTAGCCGAAAAAAGAGGAATAGAAGCTCACCAATGGACAAACAAGGAAATTCATTCTGAAAACCGCGAATTTTTAGCTAATTTACCCTACAGTTTCAAGGAAGGAAATTTAGCTTTTGTTCACGGTAGTCCCCATAGTAATCATGAGTATTTATTACCGGAACTTGATGCTTTTGTCGCTTTAGAAAGGGTGCTTTCGACAGGTGCAGATGTGTTGTTTTGCGGTCATACTCATGTTCCTTATTCCCGAAATCTTGATGCTGGTCAGTTACAGGTGCGGGTTGATAGCAAAGAAGAATCACGGGATATTAGATTTACATCTCCTCTCAAACAAATTGTGAATGTTGGTTCAGTAGGAGAACCCCGACATGGTAGACCAAATGCGACTTATGTGATTTACGATACTGATATTCAATCTGTGACTTTGCGAGAAGTTGTTTATGATTATCAGAAAACTTGTGCAGCAATTATTGAGAAGGGATTACCGAAAATTTTTGCTTGGCGTTTGGCGCATGGGTTGGAGTTTGCAGAACGGGCTGATGATCCAACTCATGTTTGCACAAGGTAAAGGGATTGGGGACTAGGGACTGGGAATATGAATACTCATTACCAATTTAAAATCTAAAATCTAAAATCTAAAATTGACTATGTGGGCTATTTTGAGTGGAATTGAAGGGAATTTGGCGGCTTATGAAGCTGTGATGGCAGATATTAAGCGCCAACGTTATTTAGAGGCGTTGTATATTTTGGGTGATTTGGTTGGCCCAAGACAGGAATGTGAAGCGCTAGTGGAAAGGGTAAAGTCACCGCTGCGGGGTGAGTTAGAACCGATGATTTGTAAGGGTTGGTGGGAGGAACAGTGTTTGATTTTGCATGGTTTGGGGGCGACTGGGGAAGCGCCTGATTTGTTGGCGAAATATGGGGGGGATACGGTGAAAATGCTGTGGGAGAGTGTTTCTCGTCAGACTGTGGAGTGGGTGCGATCGCTTGATTTTGGTTTTTTTGAGTTAGATTGCTTGCTAATTCACGGTTCTACGGTAGATGTGAATGAAGAACTTACCCCAGAAACGCCTCCTATCCAAATGCTAGATAGACTGGCGCGGATGCAAGCAAATAATTTATTTTGCGGACGTTCTGGTTTAACTTTTCAGTATCAGTTGCAAACTGGTTCTATTACCAGTGCAATCACCACCCTTGATCACCAAGTGTCTCCGCAAACAACCACTGTTACCCCACGTCAAGTAATTGGGGTGGGGAATGTGGGACGCATTCCCGGTCAAGCTACCTATACTCTCTATAATCCTGGTACAAATCAAGTGGAATTTAAATCTGTGTATTACAACAATAATGATAAGAAATAATGAAAAAAGCTAATAATTGCTAACTTATACTGATTTTTTAGCAGTTAGTGATGAAAGTCAGATGGTTTATTTCTTGTGTAAAATACAATCATACTACTCAATATTCCAGATTAAATAAATTGGTTACAATTGGGTAGTTTGTATAATTAATTTGTAATTAAATCTACATTTAAAAAATGATTTAAAAAAATAAAATTTGCTTACAAGTATCTTTAATAATCTCGCAAATTCCAGGTTAATTAAAATACTATTGTCAGGCAAAAACGTAATCTTAAAGTAAGATATTTAAACCAGTCGTAAGACAGATGAGCGATAATATAAAAATATTTAAATTAACGATTAAGAAACAAAGGGCGTTACAAATTAAGGGTGCAAATGCCCCAATCACCAAAATAAAAAACACGGAGTAACAAGCATAGTGTTAACTCTGTGTTTATCTATTTCCAGCTATTGAGAATAACAGAGTTGCTTTCCTTACCCACTTTGCGGGACATAACTTTGATGTTAAAGGTTGTTTGAAAAGTTGGAAAAGGTATAATTGCGTAACAGCTAAACCCTGACTTATCGAATCAAACAATTCAGCATTTTTGAAAAGGTTAATTAGCCGCTTTGAGTACAGCAGACAGATGAATTTAAGCGAATTTCGGCAAAAATAGGAATAAATACCAGCAAGTATGTATAAAATATAATAAATGAACTCTTGCTGACGCGATTATGCCGCCAGACTATTCCGGTGAAAATCTCCGAGGGCGATCTTTTAAAGGTCAAAACCTGACAGAAGCCAACTTTAGCAAAGCCGATATTAGAGGAGCAAATTTTACCAACGCTATTCTTAAAGGTGCTGATTTTAGTGGTGCTAAGGCTGGACTACAGCGACGTTGGGTAATTGGTTTGCTCTTAGCTGGGTTTCCGCTTTTACCAATAGCATTCATTCACTCAATTAGCCTTGGTTTATCAGTGGCAAATATTTTTTACATCCAAAACCCTGGAAACATATTAATTGGTGCAGTTTCCCTAGTTTTTGTAGTGGTTTTTTGTATTGTCGCTATTCGTAAAGGTTTAACAGCAGGTTTAGGAGTTTTAGTCGTACTTTATGTCGTCGCCTCTCTTTTAGTTGTTACTTTAACTTTTGCCTTTCCCAAAGCCTTGACTGTGATTAGAACATCACCTAAAGATTTAGCCTTGGTCTTTGCTTTATTATTCGCTTTTGCTTTCATATTATTTAGTATTTATATTGGGTGGATAATTCTAGGTAGACATGAAAAAGATGCTTGGATAGACTTATTTAGTACGGCTTTTGCTGCTACAGGTGGCACAAGTTTTCGTGGCGCTGATTTTACTGATGCTGATTTTACTGGTGCAACCCTGAAAAACACAGATTTCAGAAATGCCAATCTAACACGCACTCGTTTTTATGAAGCTAAAAAACTAGATTTGGCCAGAGTAGACGGCACTATATTGACTAACCGCGCTGTAATAGACTTGCTGGTTACTGGCAATGGTAGGGGTAAATCTTATGCTGGTGCTAACCTCAGAGGTGCAAACCTAATTGGTGCAGATTTGAAAGAGGCTAATTTAAAAGATGCTGATATTATTGAAGCCACTTTCCAAGGTGCTTGTTTAGAATGGGCAAACCTGACTCTTTCTCAAGCTGTGGGTACTAATTTCACTAATGCTCACATGACAGGTGCTTGTGTGGAAGCTTGGAATATTGAAATTACAACTATATTGGATAATGTAGATTGTCGTTTTGTCTATCTTTTAGAATATCCCAAACCAGGAACAGATGACCGAGAACGTCGTCCTAGTAGTGGGGAATTTAAGGAAGGAGATTTTACTAAATTATTTAAGGAGGTTTTAAATACTGTTGATTTCATTTTCCGTCATAAACTTGATAACGGGGAAGCGTTTTCTACGGCTTTAAAAAAAGTGCTAGAAGATGAAAAGACTAAATTAAAGAGTTTTGACGATAAAGGTGATGGGATATTTGTATTTAAGGTTGCTGTTCCTGAAGGTGCTGATAAAGAAAAGATTCACAGCGATTTTACTCAAAATTATCAATTAGCATTAGCAGCAGTAGAAGAAAAATATAAAGCACTTTTACAAGCAAAAGATAATGAAATAGTTATCTATCGTCAACAAAGTGCTGATATGAAAGAAATTACTAGCTTATTAGCCAATAAACCTATAACTGTTCAAGTTGATAACAAAGTAGAGAATAAAAATATGACTAACAGTAATGATTCCAGTCGTAAAGTTGAAATTGGTAGTGTCGGTAGAGATTTTAATGCTAGTGGACAAGCTTTAAATTTAGGTGAAATTAGCGGTACAGTAACAAACACAATCAACGAATTACCATCTGCACCCGAACCAGAGAAACCGGGAATTAAGGAAATTTTGACACAACTGCAAAAAGCGATTGAGGCTGATAGTGATTTAACACCAAAAGATAAAGAAAAGGCACTCAAGCAAGTCAAATCTTTAGCAGAAGCCGCACAAAATCCTCAAGAAAAACAAGATTTAGCAGATACAGCAATTACTATGTTAAAAGGAGTTCTTAGCAACTTACCAACTGCGGCAAAATTGGTTGAGGAATGTAGTAAACTTTTACCTTTAATTTCTACTTTTCTGGGTTTAGGGTAGAAATGCAGTCGGTAGTCGGTAGGGTGCGTTAGGCAGAAGCCGTAACGCACCATCTTTCATCTTTATTTATAGCAAACGGTGCTTTACGCACCCTACGAATGGGATATTTTTTAAATTGGAAGTCACTCAAATCTAGTTTTTAGCTTTCTAGAAATACGGTTAAGATTGGAGGTAGAACCTCCAGGAGAGCGTTCCCAGTCGGAGACTAGGAACGAGGTAAACTAGGTGACAGTAGCCCTCTCTCTGTTTACGGAGAGGGGTTTGGGGGTGAGGTTCCGGGTATATAATTCAACTAAAAAATGCTATGGTCACGAGGTATGAATCATGACTTCTGTAACTTTACAAATACCAAAATCATTCAAATTCACAGATGATGAATTTGTAGAAATAGTAGATGCTAATAAAGATTTGCGTTTGGAATTATCATCGGAAGGGGAATTAATTGTTATGTCACCAACTGGAGGAGAAACGGGGGAGAGAAACTTAGAATTAAGTGGACAAGTTTGGTTTTGGAATCGTAAAAATAATTTAGGAAAAGCTTTTGATTCTTCCACAGGTTTTAAATTACCAAAAGGTGGTACTCGTTCCCCTGATGTGTCTTGGATAAAAATAGAAAGATGGAATGCACTGACACCAGAACAAAAGAAAAAGTTTCTGCCTTTGTGTCCTGATTTTGTGATTGAATTAGTTTCTGAAAGCGATGATTTAGAAGATACGCAAGCGAAAATGCGGGAGTATATTAATAATGGTTTGCGTTTAGGTTGGTTAATTAATCCTAAAGATAAACAAGTAGAAATTTATCGCCAAAATCAAGAAGTAGAGATTTTACAATCTCCTGCAATTTTATCTGGAGAAGATGTATTACTAGGTTTTATTTTAGATTTACAGCCGATTTTTGGATAATTTTAGAAATACTGAAGGATACAGCATTGCTGTATCCCTAAATCACGTTACGCACTTTAATTTTAAGGACGAGGGGCGTGAAAGGCTTCCCAGGCGGCTTTAGCTGCATCTTGGAAGCGATATCCTATGTCGGTGAAGCGATCGCTTAAGGTGGTAAAATCCTTAAACATGGTATGCCAATTTTTCTCTGCTTCTTCCTGAATAGTCTTCCAGGCATTTTCTAGTTTATCGCGCTCAATCAATTTTTCTTTCTCAATCGCCTCCCGTGCTTGACGCACAGCATTTAAATAGGTATCACGAGTGAGAGTACCAGCAGATTTCGCTTCAGCTTGGGCGCGGTTTTTAATCGCCTCAATTAAGGCTTTGGTTTCTTGCTTCACTTCATCAGTTTCTCCAGCCATTTCCGTTTCTACTATTTCGCTAGTTTGAGGATTAACTTCTACTACAATTGCTGAAGATTCAATGTTGTTATTAGTCATAATTCACACATCCTTAATTTGCAAAGCTTACTCGCAGATAAAAACCGTATCTTTGTACTTAATAAGCTCTTGTTGGTAGTTCTTGCTCTAATTTTAGTAATGCTTCCACACGTGCCTCAGTTGCAGGGTGACTGGAAAACAAATTACCTAAAAATTGCCCAGAAATTGGATGAATAATCAATAATGGTTCAAAGGCTGGATTAGCATTTAAAGGTATCTGTTTTGCTGTAGCTTCTAAACGTTGTAAAGCCTTAGCTAAAGCGCGGGGATTACCTGTTAATTTTGCAGCACCAGCATCAGCAGAAAATTCTCTTGTGCGGGAAATTGCCAACTGAATTACTGTCGCGGCTATGGGTGCAAGCATAACTGTCACCAGCACTCCCAAAGGATTTCCTCCTCTTTCATTATCTCTTGAACCGCCACCAAACCACAAGCTATAACTTAACATTTGTGCCAGGAAAGAAATCGCACCGGCAACAGTAGCAGCAACGGCTTGAGTTAAGGTATCACGATTGATAATATGGGTGAGTTCGTGAGCAATAACACCTTCTAATTCTTCCTCTGGTAAAATATTTAAAATGCCTTCAGTTACGGCAACAGCAGCGTGTTCTGGATCTCTCCCTGTAGCGAAAGCATTGGCAGTTTGTCCAGGAACAATGTAAACTCCTGGCATGGGAATATTGGCACGCGCAGACAATCTTTGCACCATGCGATAAAGTCCCGGTGCTTGGGCTTCACTAACAGGTTGGGCTTGATAAACTGCCAAGGCAATTTTATCAGATTGATACCAAGAAAACAGGTTAGTAACTGCTGCTAACCCAATTCCTATGATCAAACCACCTGTACCACCAATTACCCAATAACTAATTGCAATTAATAAGCCGCTAAGTGTGGCTAACAAAACAGCAGTTTTCAGTTGATTTCCCATATTGCACTCTCCTGTTAATGCTGTGTTAATTTCTTTAACTTTTAGTAGACAACAGCATTTGTTCAACCATGTCTTGATTGTATCGAGTCCAACTCTGAGGTACAGTGATGAAAACCTGTTAGAGAAGTACGGTTTTCCCGCTACATCTGTAAAAATACAATTTAGTTTAGCTGCTACTTTATATTTTTAAGGTTCTTTAAACACATCTAAAAATGGTTGATAAGCAAAGGCTCTATTACGCTTTTGCCCTGTAATTTCTTGTAGCAAACCTAACTCGCAAAGCTCCCTAATTAGTGTGTTTGCATTGGGATATGATAATTGAATTATTTCTTGAACAATTTCTACAGAAACAATCGGTCTGAAGTACAAACTTTCTAGTAAAGTTATGGCATTTCCTGATTTACGACCCATTGTATTTAGCACTAACTGTCGATGTTCTTCTTTCATACTGACTATTTTGCGAGCAGTTGCAGATGCTTCTTGAGCTACTTCATGGACTCCACGCAAGAAGAATTTAAGCCAACCTTCCCAGTTACCATTATCTCTCACAGCTTGAAGACGGTCATAATATTCAGTGCGATGTTTCTTGAAATAGTAAGAGATATACAACAATGGTCGTTTAAGTATATTTTGTTCACACAGTAGAAAAGTAATTAGTATACGACCTGTTCTGCCATTACCATCCAGAAAAGGATGAATTGTTTCAAACTGAGCATGAGCCAACCCAATTTTAATCAAAGCAGGTATTGGTGTTGAATCGTGGAGAAAACTTTCTAAATTTTCTAAAGCTTGATTCATTTCGTATGGAGGAGGAGGAACATAAGTAGCATTATTCAAAGAACAACCTCCTGAACCAATCCAATTTTGAGTGCGGCGAAACTCTCCAGGGTCACGCTCAAATCCCCGAACTCCATTCATTAACTTCTTGTGAATTTCCCGAATTAGTCTCAAAGATACAGGTAAGTCTGCTAACCTTTCAAGACCATAGTTAACGGCGGCAATATAGTTAACTACCTCAGCTACATCTTGAGGATTATCTGGTTCTATTGCTTTAGCTTCAAATTCTAAAACATCCATTAGTGAGGCTTGTGTACCCTCAATCTGGCTAGAAAGAACGGCTTCTTTACGAACATACATAAATACAAATAAATCTGGATTAGGTAAGGCATCTGTAGAACCATCTAGTCGGCCTAATGCTAAATCTGCTTGAGACAGCATTTGCCACATCTCCTGATCCATATTAATTTCAGGCACAGGAGGAAGTGCATTAGGTATAAAAGCTTTATATTTTGCTGGTTGCTCCACGTAGCGACCGGCTCTTGCAACGTTGCTCATTATTATCGGTTTCGTTAACATCGTATGATTTATATAGCTATATTATCAAAAAACCTCTCATTTCGTTAATATAGTTATGTGGATCAAAATATATGATATGATTAATATCCTTAAAATTTTAGTTTAATGGACTAAAGATTTCAAATTAGACTATTGTATCGAGAAAAACATGGGAATTCTGAAGATAATTTATCACTTGATTCGCTAATCAAATTTTTAATATGCTACAAGACCCAAACCTGCGCCAAACGAATTGGGAAAAATGATGTAATGTAGTTATGTAAAAGCTATAAACGGCGATGGAACTCGCCAAAACCGCCTTTTGAAAGGCTGATGGTTCCTACTTTTCCGACTTGCTGCGGGAGAGTAGGGCTATTTGCAAACCTAACTCCCCTGTAGAAAGTATCTGTTTACAAATCGCACTTTCAGGAGTTAGGAATGTTATTCAGTATAATTTGGATTTTATTGATGGGCTATTTTAGCGGACAAATTGCCCGTCGTTTAGGCACTCCGCCGCTACTGGGGATGATTTTGGTGGGGATTTTGCTTGGTTCTCAAGTAGGGAATGTTATCAGTGCAGGTGTGTTAAATGCTGCTGATGAATTAAGAACTGTGGCAGTAATGATTATTTTGATGAAAGCTGGGCTAGGTTTAGATAGAGAAAAACTGGCTCAACAGGGGACTGTGGCGCTGCGTTTGGGTTTTTTACCTGCGACTATGGAAGCGATCGCACTTTGTCTCGCTTCTATGGTAATTTTTAAATTAGATTTTCCCACGGGTTTGCTTTTAGGTTGTGTCATTGGTGCAGAATCTCCCGCTGTAATTGTTCCGGGAATGCTGAGACTAAAAAGTTTAGGTTGGGGTGTCACTAAAGGTATTCCCGATGCCATTTTAACTGGTAGCGCCTTATCTGATGTCTTGCTGTTATTAGTTTTCAGCCTTTTACTCAGTTTTTTGGGTAAAGGAGGAGTTGAAAAAATTACCCTGTTTGGGGGTTTGACTTTAAATGCTCTGCAATTACTCCCACTGCAAATTATCATGCAGATATGCTTAGGAATTTTGTTGGGTTACTTAGCAGCCAGGTTGTTAGTTTCCCTATTAACCACACAAAACTGGACTCAAAATGCTGTTCAAGATACGATTATTGCGGCTGGGTTAGCTTTATTGTTGGTAATTGTCGCGCATGGTTTACCTTATTTTTCTGGTTATTTGGCGACAATGGCCTTAGGATTTTTCTTAATTGAATTAGATGCACCTTTAGCGCGACGCTTGCGGGGTGGGTTTGATAGTTTATGGGTAGTAGCAGAGATTTTCCTGTTTGTGTTGTTGGGTGCAACTATTCCACTGCAAGTATTGGGAAAAATACTGTTACCCGGCCTGTTAATTTTGGCAATTGGTTTATTTATTGGTCGCACGATAGGCTGGTATTTATCGACTTTAGGTAGTAATTGGAATTGGCGCGAAAGACTGTTTTTACTACCAGGAAACTCTGCTAAAGCCACTGTACAAGCGGCTATTGGGGCGATTCCCCTAGCGCAAGGAATAGAGGGAGGAGATATAATTTTAGCGATCGCAGCCCTTTCTATTATAACTACTGCACCTATAGGTGCTTGGGCTACTATGGCTTTTGCACCTAAATTATTAACTAGGGGAGAGGTTGACCCCACAAAAGTCACAATTGCTACTCAAACCCTGTTGCTGGCAGCCGTAGACACCTCTGATTTATCAACTGAAGTTTTGATAAAGGTGGCAGATTTAGCCCGTCGCAGTCATGGAAATGCGATCGTTCTCCACGTAGTTAATATTTCAAATCAGCAAGGTGTGAAACAACTGGAAGCACAAGCTAAAAAGTTGCTATCGGATATCAAATATGAGTTTTTAACAACCACAGGAACTGTTCCCGAAGAGATTATTCGCATTGCTCAAGAGTATCATGTGACTGCAATTGTCATGGGAAAACGTGGACATCAACCGTGGGAACAAGTGCTGATTGGTTCAGTATCACAAGCAGTTTTGGAAGCCAGTTCAATTCCTGTAATTTTGTTAGAAAATCGGGGAAATAAATGATTTACGCACTGTACAAATCAATCATGATATGCGTTCACCAAAATACTTTATTTCAGACTGAAACTAATTCTATTTTTACCGACAAATCAACCGTGGGGTAGGGGTTTAGCAGTGCTAAACCCCTACGATAAATGTGGTTTTCACGGACACACATATTTGATTTTTTTGTCAATGTGTAACTCCTGGAATTCATAAAAATACCTCTTTTAAGTAAATGAATTACCTGCATCAATTTGAAATATTTATTGCTTCTAGGCATTTAATTAAGTGGTTGCCAATTTCTTTTATAATTGGTATTTTAGCCGGTACTGCTTCTGCTGCTCTTTTATCATCATTAGAATGGGCGACTAATTGGCGGGAATCTCATCAGTGGATTATCGCTTTTTTACCAATTGGTGGATTTATCAGTGGTTGGATTTATCATTGTTTTGGTCGGAATGTAGAAGCTGGAAATAACCTTTTACTCGAAGAAATTCATAACCCTAAAAATATTATTCCCTTCCGCATGGCTCCCCTTGTGCTACTAGGAACAGACCTCACACATTTATTTGGTGGTTCAGCCGGACGTGAAGGTACAGCATTACAAATGGGTGCATCTCTAGCAGATCAATTAACTAAAATATTGCATTTTAAAGGAGCGAGTCGGCGAATTTTGTTAATGGCTGGTATCAGCGGTGGCTTCGCTTCTGTTTTTGGGACACCCTTAGCGGGAACAGTCTTTGGTTTGGAGGTTTTAGCAATTGGAAAAATTCATTATGATGCCCTTTTCCCATCTTTAATTGCAGCAATTGTTGGGAATCAGGTAACTTTGTTATTTGGTTTACATCATACAGCATATCGACACGCTCCAATTATCCCCACAATGACAATTTGGATGTTTACTTATGCTATTATTGCAGGTGCAATTTTTGGAATTGTAGCGAGAGTTTTTTCGCAATTAACGCACAAAATTAATCATTTATTTAAAGCTAAAATATCTTATCCACCACTGCGTCCTTTAATCGGTGGTGCTATGGTTGCTGCAATTGTTGGTTTAAGTGGGACTACTAAATATATTGGATTGGGTATTCCGACTATTGTTGATGCTTTTCAAACTCAGTTACCTCCCTGGGATTTCGCTGCTAAATTAGGTATGACGGCACTCACTTTAGGGGCAGGTTTTAAAGGTGGGGAAGTAACTCCGTTGTTTTTTATTGGTGCTACTTTAGGTAATGCTTTATCATCGTTTTTATCATTACCTGCACCGCTATTAGCAGGAATGGGATTTGTAGCTGTGTTTGCAGGTGCAGCGAATACACCTTTGGCATCAATATTAATGGGAATTGAGTTATTTGGTTTAGAATCTGGGGTATTTATTGCTATTGCTTGTGTTGTCAGCTATCTATTTTCTGGTCATTCGGGAATTTACACTGCACAGCGTATTGGTTTGAACAAGTATTCATCTGCAAATCTGGAATCAGGCTTGACTGTGGGTACTTACAAACAAACAAAAAATATCCCAGAAACTGAATGATGAACCTACTCTAATTTGATAATTACTTTTTTCAATTACCCATTATCTTAAGTCCATGTTTCAAATTTAAATGGAATTCCTTCTGATTTACAAAAATTACGAAACTCATCCACGGCTGAGGGATTACCGCTATATAATTTTTTTAGCAATGCTAGTAGAACTTTATCTTTATCCTTTTTTGCTACAGTTACCCAAAATTCATAGTCTGTATCACCCCAGGTTTCCATAGGTGCTTGACCTATATCTTGCCCAAAAATGAGTAAGTCGCCTTTTTCGTTTAATTCTGCATCAATGAAGCGTGAAGTTTCTCCCTTTTGTTCAAAAAGTCTAATACTAGCTGGGGTAGTTTGAGAATCATCTTTGGGCATAATTTGATATTTTAATTGACTCGCATTGGTGTGTAATTTAGTTGAATGTATCAGTAATTATATCCATCTTCAATCATGGTAAAATCATAATCAGAAGACAGGGTGTGATTATGTTTACCATTGGTTTCCTGATCAAGAACTTTGACGACTTTGTTATAAATATCTTCCGCTTGTTGGGGAGAATCACCAATGCTAGTTAATCCTAATTTGCCAAACTGGGAAAGACAACCCATGAGATGAAATACTGTACCTGTCTCAGTTCCACTATCAAAATGTAATCTATGATGAGCGATGATATCCATTAAATCGTTGGGTAATAATCCTTTATAACGGTCTTTTTGTAAATTGTCTGTAGCGATGTAATATTTAGGTCTTCCTTGTTGGCTGTAAAATAATCCCGTGGACAGGTCATAGCGTCCATTTGTTAATAACTTTAAGGTCATGAAAGGGTGAGTAGTCCCACCTTTGCGGAGGTTGATTTCAATTGCTTGAATATCCCATTGGCCATTACCTTGGTCTACGGTGACAAAATCAACACCAAATCTTTCTAATGTGCCTTTTTCTGCTAATTTTTTACCTACTTTTAAGCCTAATTGCTGTAATTGTAATCTGTACTTTTCATCAGCAGGAAAGCTACAACCTAGATAAATCTGTCCGTCTGGTCCTCCCAGAATTTGGTCATGGGTCGAGAGGATTTCTACTTCTCCATTAGGTGTAATTCGTCCTTGGACGCTGGGAGAACGCTTGATTTCTCCTTCGATGTATGATTCTACTATTGCGCCTAACTCTGGGATACGTTGGGAAAAATTCGCCCAGGTTTCTTGTGTGGCTTGGAAGCGCATGGTTGAGAAGCGATCGCTAATTGCTGCTACTCTTTCACTATGAGAACCTTGACCAGGTGCAATATTCACCAATGGACGCAGATCAAAAAGTGCATTTCCTTCTCCCGAAATTCCTTCATTAAGTTTCACAACCATCCGTTTTAATGTCGGTTGACGTTCCCATAAATCAGCTGCTGCTACTGCTAAGTCTGCGGTATTTTTCACTAGTTCGCTACCATCTGGAACAGGTACACCACTTTCAGCAAAAATTTGCCGACTACCACTTTTTGTCCCCCAAATCTGTAAATCTGGTGCAGCAGCATACAGGGGTACATTTAATTTCAGTGATAATTCTGCTTCCCAAAATGTGGAATTGTAACAAGCCATAAAAGCTTTATCTAATCGCAAAGCTTGACGAATTTTTTCTATCAAACGAGGACGTTCTAAAATCTTTTGGCTGAGAGGTCTCAGGGAAGAATCATAAGTAGAAAGCAGTAATAAGCGATGACGGGCGTGAGAAAATGGTATTCCGGGTAATAGCTGTAAATAGTAATCAATAATGCTGGGATGTAGTGGCATTGATGTCACATAAATTAATCTAGTCCGGGGATTTCGTAAGCGCATTAAAGAAAATAGTAATCTTTCTTCATAATGTTCACACCCTTCAATCTTTTGCATTTCCCGTTGGTCGATGCTCAAAGAGGGGATAATTAAAATATCCGCTTCGCTGTTGTCAAATAACTCGCTAGTTTTCCAGCGATCGCGTAAAGTTAATTGTAAATTGCGAAACTGATCAACCTGTTCTAACTCAGAAATATTTATTGTCACCATAACCCATACCCTGACTAGATGCCATTTTTTGCCTCATTATCTCAGGTATATCTCAAGGAATAGTTGAGGCGCTAATTTAGTATGTATATTTTTGTAAATGTCTGAGAAAAGTCTGATGATAAACATTGAGGATGCAATATATTTCAATTTTAATCAAAATTATGTTTTTCATCTCCGGGTTACATCGTCATTTATGTGTTCAAATTTAGCTCATTCATCATTCAAAATCTATATATTTTAATTTATGATTCCTACGTCTCAAGGTTGACTAAATTGATATTTTGTTTATTTCTAGGGAACGATAAAATATCAACAAATAACATTTAAATTAAGGGCAGATGGTAAGGATAAATCCTTCATCTACAGAGAGTTGTGTACTTATTCTCAGTGGTTGGATTAAAGTGTGCAGATGTGGGGAGTAATCTTAAAAAGTCCCGCACTGTTAGATATTAGTGCGTTGGGCAAATATCCAAGAAAAAAGTCTGAACTTGCAATAAAAGAACAAGTGGGAGCTAAAAAGTAAGCCTTGGGTTGATATTTCGATCCAAGGTTTATTCTTAGTAATTGGTAATTGGGTTTTAAATCATCAAATTTGGAGTCATCATTATGCCAAAACAAAAGACCATGCAACCGCCACAAACACAAGAACCACCAGGTGTAGAATCAAAAATGGAACCAAAACCCAAAGCAGAAAATGCTGAGTATCGGGGTAGTGGTAAATTAAAGGATAAAATCGCCTTAATTACTGGTGGAGATAGTGGTATTGGTCGTGCTGTAGCTATTGCATTTGCTAAAGAAGGTGCTGATGTAGCCATAGTTTATCTGCAAGAACATGGAGATGCGACAGAAACTAAAAATTTAGTTGAAAAACATGGAAGAAAAGCAGTAACTATTACAGGTGATATTACCCATGAAGATTTTTGCCAGCAGGCTATAGAACAAACAATAGATGAGTTTGGTAAACTCGATATTCTCGTTAATAATGCTGCTGAACAACACCCTCAAAATAGCATTGAAGATATTAGTCAAGAACAATTAGAACGCACTTTTAGAACTAATATTTTCTCAATGTTCTTTCTGACTAAAGCGGCTATGAAGCACTTACGCCAAGGAAGCTCTATCATTAATACAACATCAGTAACAGCTTATAAAGGCAATGCTCAATTATTAGATTATTCCTCTACTAAAGGTGCAATTGTTGCCTTTACTCGTTCCCTATCACAAAACTTAGTATCCAAGGGAATTCGCGTCAATGCTGTAGCACCAGGACCAATTTGGACACCGTTAATTCCCTCAACTTTCCCAGAAGAGAAAGTAGAAACTTTTGGCGCACAAGTACCAATGGGAAGAGCCGGTCAGCCGGAAGAAGTAGCACCAAGTTTTGTATTCTTAGCTTCTGATGACTCTTCTTATATGTCTGGTCAAGTATTACATCCCAATGGTGGTGAAATAGTCAACGGTTAATTTTTTAAGCTCAAGGAGATGGGAAGATTTGATGTTTTCCTCTATCTCCTTATACTCAATCTGAGTGCAAAATCCGTGCTTATTCCTCCATTAGAGGGATGAATCAATATTGAATGGCTGATAGTATATCTATGGAAGAAATTATACTAATAAATAATTATGTCTATGGGTTCCCCAACAAAATTACATGGTACAGAACTAGTAGATTGTGCTAGAGCAAATGCCAAGTTAGGAATTGAAACGGCTGCTTATCAATGTGGCTATGGCGATGACATCAAAACATTTTCCCAAGCACTTCGCCAAGCTTGTGAAACAATGAATTTAAAAGTTAAAGAACTCAGTGAACTGATTACCGATCAGGATATGATTTTAACAATGGGTACAGGAGAAATTATTGCTCCTGATACGGCATCAGAACTTTAAAATAATTCGTAATTCGTAATTCGTAATTCGTAATTAAGTTTTGTAATGGGGATTTAACCCCAACACAAAACTTGCCGATTATAGAACCGGGGGACTTAAACCCACGGAACTAGTTAAAATAAGCCGGGGAAATATAGATAAAATATCCCAGTATTAAGACAATTTTGTTAAATACTCCAGTATCTTTTTAGTTTTTGGCGTGAGTAGTGTGCGGCGATAAGCATCTGCTGCTTTTTTAATTGCTTCTGCTTGAGTTGGGTAAGGATGAATTACACTACTGAGTTTGCTCAGACCAATTTTATTGACAATGGCTGTAGTAATTTCCGAAATCATTTCACCTGCATGATTAGCAACAATTGTTGCACCGATAATTTCGTCAGATCCCTTTCTGTGGTGGATTTTCAGAAATCCTGACTCTTCACTATCTGCGATCGCTCGATCTACACTACTAAAAGGAATTTTAATCGTCGTGATCTCAACACCCAGCTTCTCAGCCTCATCTGCATACATCCCCACATGAGCAATTTCTGGGTCTGTGTATGTTACCCAAGGCATCACCAAACTACTAAGTTGAGAACGTCCCCAACCAAAAGGCGAAAATAGCGTATTCTTAATCACAATTCGCGCCGCAGCATCAGCCGCATGGGTAAACTTCCAATTCATGCAGATATCCCCCGCAGCATAAATCTTGGGGTTAGTTGTTTGTAGATAATCATTCACCTTCACACCCAAAGTTTTATCGTACTCCACCCCCACCGCTTCTAAATTTAAACCCTCCACATTTGGCGCACGTCCCGCACCCACTAAAATTTCATTAACAGTCACAGAATCTCGATGGCCATGAGCAGAAAAATACAGTCGTTTTCCTTCTGTAACTGTCACCACCTCTTCTAACTTAGAATTCAGCACCAAACGAATACCTTCAGCAATCAAAACCTTTTGTAAAATTTCCGCAGCTTCTTTATCTTCTTTATTGAGAATATGAGAACCATTATGAAATAATGTTACCTCACAACCCAGGCGTTGAAAAGTCTGTGCCAATTCGCAACCAATCGGACCCCCACCAATTACCGCCAACTTATCTGGTTTTTGAATTAGAGAAAAAACCGTTTCATTAGTTAAATAACCTGCCTTTTCAATACCAATAATTGCCGGTTTAACTGCTCTTGCACCAGTAGCAATCACAGCTTTTTTAAACTTGAGAATTTTGTCACCAACTTCTACAGTATTCTTGCTCGTAAACTTACCATTTCCTAAAAAAACATCAACCCCTAAATTTTTAAATCTTGTTGCTGAATCATGATGACTAATACCTGCTCTAATGCGGCGTAATCTAGCCATAACTGTAGAAAAATCTACCTCAATATGTTGGGAAATATTAATACCTAAATCCTTAGCTTTCCAAATTTCTCCAACTACACGCGAAGACCTAATCAGACATTTAGATGGTATACAACCCACATTTAAGCAATCTCCACCCATGAGATTCTTTTCAATTAATGCAACTTTCAAACCCAAATCTAAACCCGCAGCACCCGCAGCTACCACTAATCCTGCTGTACCGGCACCAATTACTACTAAGTCATAACAATCAACAGGTTGGGGATTAACCCAATTTCCTGGATGTACATTGGCTACCAACTTCTGATTATACTCATCCATTGGCAAAACAGTCACTCTCTCAAATTCTGTAATAGACATTATGTATTACCTCTGAATGATAAAGTATAAAGTATGTTTTTGATTCTAGTCTTGAGTTAATCTGTTAAAGATGCTGTCTTTACAATCAATATAGCGTTATGAATATTTTGTCAGTTTTATATTTAACAGTTCTTCAGAAATAATAACTATATAAATAAATACGCTTGGTGTTAAGAAACTCTGTCTAATACCTGAATACGACCTTTAGCCACACGGCGTAAAAGTCTATTGAGTGCTTCTTCTTCTTCTTTATCCTTAGATTCATCTAAAATTGCTGCCATTAGCCCATAGCGATCAGCTAGAGTCAAAACCCCTGTGTCAGCAGAAGAAGCGATAATTTCCGAAACAGCACCAGGAAGAATTTGGATGTGAAGCATAGGTTTGGCTTTGAACTCTATTGATTTAATATCTCCTCAAATGTGATTTATTCTGGTGATTGATCTAATGTATTTGGTGTGATAAATATCATTTTTTTTTGTGATTTGAATACCCATGAATTAGTGATTTGCATCACTTATCTAGCTAGATGGGGGTGAATATTTATAATGGTAATCAGGCAGAAGGTAGCATGGAAAAAGGTTTCAACCTCATTAGTTTTTCTGCACCTATTAGGGCTAATGTTTGATTTTTACAGAATACGTAGAGTGTGTATAGTTCATGATTGTGATCAAGCATAAATTGACCCACCTTAGAAATACTGAGATTTAAAAAAATTCCAATCAGATTGATATTGTTAGGTTTAATTGTGCCGACTTACTTAACTTTACTCGCCACAGGCATCGCATAAACCCTGAACCGTGACTTCATAGGTTTCCCCACGCAAACCAGGACGTAGACTTTTCAGCCCAATAAAATTGAATGTATCCCAAGCAATATCTTCAATTGCACCACATTTATGACAGCAAAAATGATGATGGGGTTGAACATTAGCATCATAGCGAGAAACCCCCTCTTGTAATAGCACTTCCCGCACTAGTCCCACTTCTCTGAGCGCTTGGAGAGAACTATAGATCGTTGCTTGAGAAGAAACAGGAAAATCTTTATTCAGATCAGTCAGTATTTGCTCAACTGTCGGGTGATCTGTGCGATATAACAAATTTGCATAGACCGCAAACCGCTGAGGAGTCACCCTCAAACCCTTGGATTTTAAGGTTTGAACAATCGCGTTTGCTTGTTCCTGCATGATCGTTGCCGTATTTAAATAGTTTTTTGTTTTTATTATAGTCTACCAGATTAAGGAATTAGTATCACATTTATCTTTTTATCATATTTAGGTATTTATAACTATTGAATATTTATTAAATCAGAATTATTCTGAGATACATCAAGCAAACATAAATTCACAGATCACATTCAAGAGGTCAATATGGCTGTAATCGAAACTGTTCCTAACGTTGTCTTTAAAACCCGTGTCCGTGACGAGTCTATTGGTGGCCCCAACCCTTTCCGCTGGCAAGAACGCACCACTCAAGAACTGTTTGCTGGTAAACGGGTTGTAGTGTTTTCATTACCTGGTGCTTTTACCCCTACCTGTTCAACCTCACACCTACCCCGTTACGAAGAACTCTACAAAGATTTCAAAGCCTTGGGAGTTGATAGTGTCATCTGTGTATCTGTAAATGATGCCTTTGTTATGTTCCAATGGGGTAAACAACAGAACGCAGAAAACGTCTTCCTGCTCCCCGATGGTAATGGTGAATTTACCCGTAAGATGGGGATGTTGGTTGATAAAGCCAATTTAGGCTTTGGAATGCGCTCTTGGCGCTACTCAATGGTGGTGAATGACGGCAAAATCGAAAAAATGTTCGTTGAGCCAGGTTTCGATGACAACTGCCCTACAGATCCCTTTGAAGTATCAGATGCAGATACCATGCTGGCTTACCTGAAAAGCGCTTAGACTGGTATTGCTGTCTAACTTTGAGAAAACGCGATTTCATCAAAATAAGGGCATGATATCACCATGCTCTTAATAAGCAATATAAAACTTAGGGGACACATGAGCTACGATTTTGACTTGTTTGTAATTGGTGCGGGTTCTGGTGGTATTGCTACTGCCAGACGTGCAGCAGAATATGGTGCCAAGGTAGGAATTGCTGAGTTTGACCGACTAGGCGGAACCTGCGTTAATCGTGGCTGTGTCCCCAAAAAACTTATGGTTTACTCTTCTAATTTCCCTAGCTTGTTTGAGGATGCCCAAGGATACGGCTGGAGTTCTGTCCAAAGTACTCTAGATTGGGAAAAGATGATCACGGTGGTCAACAACGAGGTAACTCGCCTCAATGGAATTTATCAAAAAATGCTGGATAATTCCAAAGTTGAACTTTTTCAGGAATACGCTCAGTTTGTTGATGCTCACACTATTGTCGTTGGCGAACGTCAAGTGACCGCAGACAAGGTGCTGATTGCTGTTGGTGGTCATCCTATTAAGCCCAACATTTTAGGAATTGAACACGCCATTACCTCCGATGATATTTTTCACCTCAAAGAACAGCCTAAAAGAATGGTGATTTTGGGGGGTGGTTACATTGGTACAGAATTTTCCTGCATCATGAATGGATTGGGAACCGAAGTCACTCAGGTGATACGCGGTGATAACCTTTTGCGTGGTTTTGATGACGACTTGCGGACTGAAATTCATCAAGGAATGACTAACCACGGGATTAAGATTCTCAGCAACATCGACATGATTGCTATTGAAAAGGATGCGGAAGGAATTAAGGTGACTGTTCGCAAAGATGGCGAGTCTGATGAGACAGTTGTTGTTGATGTTGTTAGTTTAGCTGCACTTGGACGCAAACCAAATACCCAAAATTTAGGTTTAGAAAATACCAAAGTTAAGCTGCATGATGGCGCAGTTGTTGTTGATAAGTACAGTCGCACAGATGAAGAGAATATCTATGCGGTGGGAGATTGTACCAACACTATTAATCTGACTCCTGTAGCGATAAATGAAGGTCGAGCCTTTGCTGATACTGTGTTTGGTGGCAAGTCTCGTACCATGAGTTATGAAAATGTACCAACAGCGATCTTTACAACTCCAGAGGCCGCTACAGTCGGTTTGACGGAAGCGGAAGCTAGGGAAAAGTACGGTGATGCGGTAAAAATTTATCGCAGTCGATTCCGCCCCATGTACTACACCTTGGCTGGTAAAGATGAAAAAACGATGATGAAACTGGTGGTTGATGAGAAGACCGATAAGGTGTTGGGAGCGCACATGGTGGGAACAAATGCGGCAGAGATTATTCAAGGAATTGCGATCGCACTCAAAATGGGTGCAACCAAAGCCAACTTTGATGCCACAGTAGGCATACATCCTAGTTCCGCTGAAGAGTTCGTCACCATGCGCTAAAAATCAGTTATAGCAGGAGTCAGGAGTCAGCACTTAGGACATTGATTCTGATTCCTGGATTCTTCTTCAAGTTCCCAACATTTGCAAATTATGCAAAGTGGCGTAAAGTCCTCCTTGTTCTATCAATTGTTCATGACTTCCCTGCTCAATTAATTCCCCACGCTTCAAAACAAAAATTCGATCTACATTGCGAATAGTTGACAAGCGGTGAGCAATAATAATCGCCGTCCGTTTGATTAAAAGCTGATTTAGCGCCTGTTGAACCAAAGCTTCTGTTCCCACATCTAAACTAGCTGTAGCTTCATCTAATACCAAAATTTGGGGATTACGAATAGCAGCACGAGCAAATGCTAAAAGTTGTTTTTGTCCACTAGAAATATTTGTTCCCCGTTCTCGTAATTGAGTATCATAGCCTTGAGGCAATTGATCAATAAACTCAGAAACATTAGTTTTTTTTGCTGCTTGTTCAATCTCTTCAAACGTGTAGCTATCCCCTAAAGTAATATTACTTTTGACATCACCAGCAAACAAAAAAGCTTCTTGTAAAATTACTGCCATATAACGCCGCAGTTCTGCTTGTGGTATCTCACGGATATCCACACCATCAATCAGAATGCGTCCTTGAGTAGGTTCGTAGAGACGACACAAAAGCCGAATAATAGAACTTTTACCTGCACCTGTCGGCCCCACCAAAGCTATTTTTTCTCCTGGATGAATTGTAAAATCTAAATCTTTAATTACATAATCATCATCTTTATAAGCAAACCAGACGTGTTCAAAACAAATTTCTCCAAGTTCAGGTGGAGTAGTAAAATTTTGGGATTCTAAATCCCTAATGATCTCATCTATATAGCCGAATTGAGCATCTAAAAGTGAGAATCTGGAATTGATATTATCTCTGATTTCTATCGGTTCATCTAAAATATCGTTTACCCTTTCAACGGCAGTGAACCCAGATTGAATAACAGTGAATTTTTCGGCAAAATTCCGCAGAGGATCGAATAATTGCTGGGCATACAAAATAAATGTAGCTAAAATACCGAAGGTAAGATTTTTTTCTAACAGTAACCAACCACCTATTCCCAATACTCCCGCAATAGCAATCAAACTAACCCATTCCAAGGTTCCTGAAACAGCAGAATCATACCAAATAGTGGTATCAACTTCTTTAACATAGCGGTTATTTGTAGCGCGAAATAGTTCTGCATTGAATTTTTCCCGGCGGAACAACTGCACTACATTAATACCAACAATGTTTTCTTGTAGCTGGGAGTTGAGTTTTGATAATTCTTCTCGTACTTTGTAATTGGCACTGCGATACTGCTGCTGAAAATAAATAATTAACCAGGTGATTGGGCAAAGAATTAATAACAGCAAGCAAGCAAGTTGCCACTGGAGAGAAAACATCAAACCGACAATTACCACCATAGAAAACAAATCAGAGACAATGCCAATTGCTCCTGTAGCAAAAACATCTCCTAAACTTTCGACATCACTGGTGAGTCTAGTTATGAGTTTACCTACAGGTGTGCGGTCAAAAAAACGCACCGCAAGAGATGTGACATGGCGAAATAAATCTTCACGAATTGTCGCTGTAATTTTTTGCCCTAGCTTCTGTACGAGATAGCCCTGAATACCTGTGAGTGATAGTCTGGTAACTATCGTAGCCAGGAAGCATCCTTGGAGGATACTTAACCCTTCCCATAACGAGCGATTTTTGAGGAATTCATAGGTACTGGGTTCTTGCCGAATCAGGGATATTGCCTGTCCAATCAGTAGCGGTTGAATGGCGTTAGCTATGGAGATGGGGATGAGTAAAAACATTGATAGCGTCAATAACCGCCCGCTACGGCGGGCATAAGGTACTAGACGCAAAAACAACCGCCAGTCGTTTCTACGGGGACGGTATTCTTTGTTAGATTTTTTCTGGGATTGGTAGATGACCATATTAAAAGTTAATTGAAGTTTAGACTTTATTTATACAAATGTACTATTTAATTTTGCAATTCAATCTATAAATCCTAAGACATTTTTTGGTGGTGCAGAACAGTAATCTCCAAAATGCTTACCCAGAAGCATTTCTAAGTAAGGATGCAAATTTTTATACCTTTTATGCTTTACCCTCGAATATGAGGCAAAGGAATCAGATAATTACGGATAAATCCGGGAACTTGTAGCATCAAGGAATCATTGGTAAAATTTGGTTTTGTAGTTTCCATTATCCACATCAGTTGAGTCAATTCAGAAAATTAGCCATTGAAATTTATCTATCTGAAGATGGAATACAAACTAGTAATTTATATCTTCGGCAATAGAAGGAGATAATAATTAACAAGAATTTATGAGATTTATTTCTAATTTTCTATCCAGCATTCAGCAGGTAATAGCTCAAAAGAAAGATGAAAAATATCTAGTTATTATGTCAACCTGAAATTGGTAATAACTACGATTACTTTGGCGAGGATAATTTAGCATGGTAACGACTTTAGATGATACCAAACGAAATGCTATTGCAGTAAAATTGGCAGATATGAAATTACTGCAACAATTATGTATTGATAATGAAGAACTCTTTTTGAGAGATTGCTCTGATGGGGAAATAACTGATAGTATTCGCCGGATGCTTGATGATGATCGCAAAAATCAAGGCATTCTTGATACTGTTGTGGTTCAATATGGCATCCAAAAAAATGCGGACTCAACTGTGCAGCAAATGGTGCAATCGATTCGCCAATTAATGCAAGGTAGTGAATTAAGTTTTTTTGAAAAAGTATTTCAGCATGAGTTGTTGAAGCATCAACAAGTGATGAATGGGCTTACAATTCATAAAGCTGCACAGAAAGTTGGTGCAGATGTTATGGCAGCAATTAGCCCTTTAAATACTATCAATTTTGAAAATCGCGCTCATCAAGAACAACTGAAAGGAATTCTAGAAATATTAGGTGTGCGGGAACTGACTGGACAAGATGCCGACCAGGGAATTTGGTCGCGTGTGCAAGATGCGATCGCTGCAATTAGTGGTGCTGTGGGTAGTGCTGTTACCCAAACTTCTGATAAACAGGATATGAATATCCAAGATGTTCTGCGTATGGATCACAATAAGGTAAATATCTTGTTTACAGAATTGCTACAAAGCAATAATCCTCAAAAAATTCAAGAATACTTTGGGCAAATTTTTAAAGATCTCAGCGCCCATGCAGCAGCTGAAGAGGAAGTTGTCTATCCCAGAGTACGTCCTTTTTACGGTGAAGCCAATACTCAAGAATTATATGATGAACAAGCTCGCTGGGGTCCAGTATTTGAGCAATTGAAAGCTATTAGCCCTTCTGCACCAGAATTCAAAGACAGAATTAGACAATTGATGGATGATGTTACAGATCATGTGCGCCAAGAAGAAAGCACAATGTTTGCATCAATTCGTAACAACATGAATACTAGAGAAAGTGAGGAATTAGCTACACAATTTAAAGCTGCGAAAGCTAGAATTCAACAACAAATGGAACGCACTAAAACAGAGGCATATGAATACTAGGAAAAGTGATGAGTTTACTACACAATTTAAAGCTGCAAAAGCTAGAATTCAACAACAAATGGAACGCACTAAAACAGAGGCATATGTTTGGATTTGTACTGAGCGGTAAGTAGTATAGCCTTCCTCTTTGATTTGTCAAGTAAACTAGGGGTTTAGCAATGCTAAACCCTCTTTGCTTATTAATTCAAGAATCAGAGTTGTATCGATGCGCTTTTTATTTAATTCACCCCATGCCTAACATTCTATTAACCTGTTCTGACTGTAAGGGTTTGCGCTCTATATTCTGAAAACATTCAACTTTTTTTAGATATGTTGAGGCGGTTTTAAAATTACTTAGACTCAGTATAACCATATCTTCATATACTGAATCTTGGGGTATTTTAATATCTACAACTAAATCTTCTAGTTTATTTTGGTCAATCGCAAATCTAAGATATTTTAAAAATACTTCCCGCTTTTTAGAACGCACAGTTAACAAGTACCAATTATTACTAATAGGTTGTGGTGATGAAGATTCTAGAGGTTCTATTGATGGCATAGTATAGGTGAAGTTTATGATCAAAACAAAAGCTTGAAGTGGCTTTTGGGATTATCTTGATGAATAGCAGTTAAAAAGGGATTTTTCAACTGACTATTAATCAAAATAGTATAGCAGTATTTTTCTGGTATCTTCACCTCTAGTAACTAGGGTAAGCTCTAATTAAAGATATTAATGAAAAACTACTCCTCGCCAGTGTAGAGGAGTTTAGTAAATCAGATGTAATAAATACTCAATATAACTGTAGTTTATTTACTTTTCCAAAATTTATAAGCTGCATAAGCTAAAGTCACAACCCCAGTAATAATTGCAGATTCATCAACTTCAAATTGGGGATGATGTAAGGGATGATTGATGATTCTATCTTTGTAACCTACACCCAAGCGAAACATCGAACCGGGCGCGTGTTCTAAATAAACAGAAAAATCTTCAGCCCCAAGGGAAGGTTCTGGTAAGATTTGGACTAATTCGCTACTCCAAGCTTCTTCTGCTGATGATTGCAATAATTGCGTCAGTGCATAATCATTCTGTACACTGGGTACGCCCTGACGATAATTAACTTGGTATTTAGCGCCGTAGGAATTGCAAACATTAGCGACAATATTCTCAATCCAGTGTGCTAATTGGGCGCGGGTTTCTGGGTGGAGCGATCGCACCGTACCCAATAACTGTACTTTATCAGCAATCACATTGGGCGCTCTACCACCATTAATCTGTCCAATACTCAACACAACAGGGCGTAAAGGATTTTGAGTGCGGCTAATCGCTTGTTGCAATGTAGTAATAACTTGGGAAGCAATCCAAATGGCATCAATCGCTTCATGGGGACGCGCACCATGTCCAGATTCACCCATAATGATAATCTCTAAATCATCCGCTGCTGCTGTCAAAGCCCCATAACGGATACCAACAGAACCAGCAGGGATAGAAGGAAAAACATGAACCCCCAAAATAGCAGAGACATTCTCCATCACCCCATCTTTTACCATCCAGCTTGCACCTTGGGCAATTTCTTCCGCTGGCTGAAATAAAAACCTGATTTTACCACCCAACTCATCTGCTATTTGGGAAAGTACCATCGCTGTACCTAATCCCACCGTAGTATGAACATCATGACCACAAGCGTGCATCACCCCTTCTTTACGAGAAGAATATTCTAACCCGCTGCGTTCTTGGATTGGCAAAGCATCCATATCAGTGCGAATTGCCAAGATCCGATCATCTTGATTAGCACCTTGTAATTCGCCAATCACACCAGTTTTACCCACTCCTTCTTCTACGTGTAAACCGCTGGAAGACAGTACCCCAGCCACAAAAGCAGCAGTTTGATACTCTTGTCCACTGAGTTCTGGGTGTGAGTGAATATGGCGGCGAATCTCCACTAAGCGGGTTGCTAGGGTGGTGGCTAAGTCTTTAATTCGGGTCAGCATTTAATTAATTTTAGTTGATCAGTGTTGTTTCCATGATAGATAAGTGCCAATTGCCAAAATGCTCTCACTTGACAGGAAAAAAGGGCTTTGGCCTCCCATCTGGGGCAATTGTGAAGAAGATATAAAAATTTTGCAAATTATAATGCTAAGACTAGCCAAAGCCAAACAAATGATATAAAATTTATTTTAGTGACTATACCGAAAGATTTATAGACTACCAATTATGTGATCCCCCTAGCTTGGAAAACAAAGCAGCTAGGGGGATCTTGTTTTATATACTCTAAACGGTTAAGATACTCCAGTTTGGAGAAATGGTGTAAATACTGGTGCTAACTCTGGACTGCTCAGAACTAGACTAGGAAAAGAGCGATCGCTATAATCTGTTCCAGGCGATAATGGAAATGACTCAGAATTGAGTGATATCCAACTACCACCAGCAGCTTGAACTATTACCCAAGCACCTGCGATATCCCATACCTTGGGGGTTGCTTCCAGTCCTCCCAAAACTGCACCAGTAGCAACTGTGAGAAAGTTATAACTCGCAACCCCTAACATCCGAATTTTACAGGGAAAACCAGGTTGAATAACTCCCGTACTGCGGGAACAAAGGTTAAAAAAATGGTTTTTACTGGGAGCATCTTGACTGGTATGAATAGGGTGATGATTCAGAAATGCTCCCGTTGGTGTTGTTAAACCTGATTTACCAGGCCAAAAACCGTGAAAAGCTTGATTTAATGGTGGTGCGTAAACGTAACCAAAAATAGGTGTTCCTTGATAGAGTAAACCTAAAGAAATCGACCAAATAGGAATTCCTCTTGTAAAGTTGGTTGTTCCATCTAAAGGATCTATTACCCAACACCATTCTGTGTCAGGAAAAGTTTGGTCACTTTCTTCGCTTAAAATACCGTAACCTGAAAACGAAGAAATAATCGCATCTCGAATTTCTTGATCTGCCCATTTATCAGCTTGGGTAACTAAGCTACCATCAGCTTTTTGAGATGCTTGCACTTTACCAAAATCTTGCATTAATTGCTGTCCCACTCTGTTAGTAGTAGTTTCAGCAAAATCTAAAATTGTATTCCAAAAATCGTTCATTTGTTATTTAGGAAACAGGGAATAGGGAATAGGGGAGTAAATAATTACTAATTACCCATTAATCTAAATCGCTTTCTAAAACAGAAGCAAAAGCTTTTTTGGTATTAGTTTGAAATTCTGTCACGTTTACTCGATTCAAAAACCAAATTGATACTAGCATTCCTACTGCTTCTAAAGCAAAAACCAATCCATAAGCTAATACTAAGTTATCGGGTAGGAGTTTGCGTCCTATATCTAAAACAGTACCACCTATAACTACAGCTATTCCCCTAGATATAGACTGTGCTAGTCCCCAAGCACCTATAAAAGTACCTGCGGCTTCTGCAACTGTTAAATCTAACATTAAACTAACTGCGGCTGTAGTTAAGAAACCCGTAGATAAACCAAAGATGACTAAACCAAATTTCAGGAAGTTCGGATTAGCAGAAAATCCTGAATAACCGAGTAATAAAGCCGAAAATGCTACTAAAATACAGCCTAATTTTATAGTTCTGCGTTTACCCAAACGTGGCACAATGAAAAAGCCCGTCACACCATAAGCAATTAAAATTCCTATTCCATAAAAAACATTGAGTTTGGTGCTTTCCGCTAAAGGCATCTTAAACACTTCACCCGCATAAGGTTCTAAAATTGGATCTTGCATAAACAAGCTGATAGTCATCACCAATAAAAAAGTGAAAAATATCCCTGTTTGCGGACTAGCTGTTAATATTGACCAAGCTTTACTGATGCTAATATTATCTTCCCGGTTTCCTGGTGTGGAACGATTGGAGAAACGGGAATATTTTTTTTCTACGCCTACAGTTGCGACAATTGCTAAACAAAATACTATTCCTGGAACAATCAAAAATAATCTATTAATTGCAGCTTGCAAAGTTTCTAAAGATGCACCTGCTGTTAATTGATTCAGCAAGCTAGAACTGATAATAGCCCCAACTATAATACCTACCATCAGCATTGACCAAACAATACCGACAATTTGGGAACGGTTATCTTCTTCTGAAATATCCACCAACAAAGCTGCGAATGTCGTACCACTGACACAAATCGCTAAACCATAGACAGCGAAAACTAGACCTAATACTGCTGTCCAACCAATTGTTTGGGTTGTCCATACCCACGTAGCTGCATTACTAGCGGCATTTAACTGCCACATTACTTGTACTGCTAAAAAGGCTGCGATCGCAAATATTCCTGCTCCCACCCACACATAAGCTGTGCGATGATATCCCCATAATGGTTTGACATCGGACATTTGTCCAAACAAAATCCGCGTCGGAGAAACAAATGCCGGCATTGCTAACACCAGAGATACCAGCGTTGCGGGAATTGCTATTTCCTGAATCATGACTCGGTTGAGTACCCCCAGAGTCAAGATAGACATCATACTCAACCCCATTTGAAACAACCCTAGCCGGAACATAGTCAAAATATTGACCTTTGGTACAGCTAGGGATTCCTTTTTCGTATCAAATGTATTACCTGCCATAGCTACTTTTTTGTATGGTTTACTGATTTAACCTCTTATTAGATTAAGATAAACCGAAATTCACTATTATTTTATATTATTCTAAAAATTATTAAATTTAATAAAACTGAAACAGGAATAATAAGTATGGAAAATATCAAAATCCATAACGAAAATGTAAAAAATCTAAATTTCAAAAACGCAATTTCAGAGTTAATAATAATTTGAGTTGCAATATCCAAATATTCTTTTTTGTATGGTTGAGAAATTTTATTGTCACAATAAAGTTGATTCATGGTATCTAGTAACTCTATATTTTTATATTTCATTAAATGTCCATAATAATATAAATTATCCGTATTATTTTGTAAATTTTTAAAATTTTTAGATGGTTTACCTTGCATCCACACAATATGTTCGAGATTAGTTTTTGGTAGGAAAGAAAATAAACAAACTAATGAACTAAGGCTGAGAATAAATGTACTAGCTGGCAAAGATAATATTAATGATTTTGGAATATTAGATGCAGCACTAATATATGTGATTATAGCAGTAACACCTGCTCCTGAAAATGCCAGAAGAACAGCATTTTTGGCTTCTGCAAACTTAACCCAATCAATTACTATTTCTAGAATTTTGAGTAATTTTTCTAAAATATCCATACGTTAATTAACAAATAATTTTTATTTTTCTAGCTTCAATTTTTGAAATTACCACTTACTACAGTTGCTTTTTAACCAATTGTTCATTAAAAGGTTAATAACATTACCATGATAGCATCTTCTGTTTGAATTCCATTTCATTAGATTTTTGTAATCTTCATTAAGATTGTTATAAATAGCTTCTGATATCATTAACTCATCACTCCAAGCTTTATTTGCATTACTACATAAATTAGAAGCTAAATTAACTACATCTCCCATCCATACAACCTCATTAATACCACTTCCACTATAACCAGCTTTTATCATTAAAGCCCTACCATAATCCATACCAATACCAATTCTTATTGGGTGAAAATTTTTTTAATTAATTTGCAATTTATAATATTAATTATTGATGATACAATAGCTGTTGTCTCGAAAACACTATTTATATTCGATTTATATGGTGTATCAAAAATTCCCCAAACGCAATCTCCTTGAACGTTAATTTCTGAGCAATTGGGATTACCATTCATGACTGCAACGACTTCAGAGATATAAGTTCTATACAATTTTGCTAATCTTGGTCTTCTATATTTTTCTGGTAATGATGAAGAGTCTCGAATGTCAACAAAAAGTGCAGTACATTTTACATAAAACCCATTTGTAAAGGTTAACCTATCTCTTGAGGGAATTTCATTTACTTCTTCATATAACACATCGCTAGTGTCAAGTATTGCATCAATTCTTTCTCTACTCTTGTCAAAGTTATAGTTTATGTGATTGCTTTCCATTAAAAATTATCCATTATGATATTACAATCAATTCTTCGTCATAAAGGCAAAATACTGTTGTGTTATTTAGTTAAAAATTTTAAAATACACGTGTAAATCTTAACATAATAAGTATAAAAATTGTCAAGCCCACATAGCCAAAAATTATTTTAAATTGCCACCAATAATCAAATACTTGTCTTAACTCAACTGAATCTTAAGTTTTTTATATTGAGTTACTAATCATCAAAAGGTTAATAGAAGACGATAAACTAAATAAGTAAAGAAATGTAAATATAATCTATTTTACCAAAATGGAACCCATCACATTAGGTCAAAATGGCATAACCATTCCTCCCCTCTGTATAGGAACTTGGGCTTGGGGTGATAAACTCTTTTGGAATTATGGCGACGCTTACGGTGAAGAACAGTTACAAGCAGCTTTTACCGCAGCTTTAGATGCTGGAGTTACTTTCTTCGATACTGCGGAAGTTTACGGTTTAGGACTTTCTGAAGAGTTTTTAGGAAAGTTCATGAAACAAACATCCCAATCAGTACAAATTGCTACTAAGTTCGGACCATTACCCTGGCGTTGGGATGGCAAATCTGTATCTGAGGCGTTAACAGCAAGTCTCAAACGTCTACAAGTTGAAAGAATTGAATTATACCAAGTCCATTGGCCATTTACTTTCTTTCTCAGTCAAGAAATTTTGATGAACACCTTGGCGGATGAAGTGAAACGGGGCAGAATCGGTGCAGTAGGTGTCAGTAATTATTCTGCATCACAAATGCGAGAAGCACATCAAATATTAGCCGCAAGGGAAGTACCTTTAGCTGTTAACCAAGTCCGTTATTCTTTACTAACACGGCAAATCGAAACTAACGGCATTTTGCAAACTGCCCGTGATTTGGATGTAATAATCTTAGCTTATAGTCCCTTAGCTCAGGGATTACTTACAGGCAAATATACACCTTCTCAAAATCCTACAGGCGCAAGAAGCATAGACCCGCGATTTAGTCAAGATGGTTTAAATAAAATTGCCCCAGTTTTATCTTTACTGCGGAAAATTGGTGAAAAATATGGTCGTACCCCCGCCCAAGTAGCCCTTAACTGGTTAATTGCTCAGGGGAACGTGATTCCCATTGCTGGAGTCAAAAACGCCGAACAGGTCAAACAAAATGTTGGCGCTTTGGGTTGGAAATTAACTGATGATGAATTTGGCGAGTTAGATCAAATTACCCGCCTTTGAACCAATTTTAGATTTTAGATTGGCGATTTTAGATTAGGAAAAACCATCACTTGAGAATTGCATCAGTTCTTTAATTCTCAATCCAAAATCTAAAATCCAAAATTGAATTGAGAAGTCTATTCTCTTCCTGTATGTGAACCTAGTTTATGATTACTGGGTGCGGGGGAAGATTCCCGGCGACCTGTCCGTAACTTAGGTTTGGAAGATCCATTACCTTCATCACCATCGTTATCTTTAGCCCAAGAAACACGATTGCGTTCGCCACCATCACGACGCTTGTTGAGTTTGGGTTTGGAAGATGGTTCTTCAGGAACATCTACACCTGATTGTAACCACGCAGGACGGGTTTGATCATAAGCAATTTGTAGAGCCGCAGCAGCGATCGCTTGAGCATCATATTTCTCAATCAATTCGCTAATGATTGGTAAAAATGAAGCTAGACGTTCACCTGTTAAAGCTTCTCCTACCTGTTCTTGCAATTTTTGAATGTGTCTGGCTTCAATTTGCGCTCTTGTAGGAATCGTCAACACTTGCCAATTTTGGCGATTATGACGTTCAAATGCTTGTTGCTTACGGCGTTCAAAAGGTTGTACTAAAGAAATCGCTGTTCCTTCTTTTCCAGCACGACCAGTCCGGCCAATTCGGTGAACGTAGGTTTCGGCACTGTCGGGTAAATCAAAGTTGATGACGTGAGAAAGTAGATCAACATCTAAACCTCGTGCCGCAATATCAGTAGCTACTACCCAGCGGACTTGACGATTACGGAAACGGATCAACAATCTTTCCCGTGCTTGTTGAGACAAATCACCATGATATTCATCAACACTGTGACCAGCAGCTTGTAATTGATTAGTCAATTCTGCGGCTGTGCGTCTGGTGCGAACAAAGATTAAAGCTGTTTCTGGATCTTCCATTTCCAGAATTGGCTGTAAAGCTTTAGCTTTTGTCCAATGACGGGGGATCAGGTAAGCTACTTGATTGATTTTGTTGGGTGCAGCTTTTGGTTGCTCAACGGTGACAGTTGCCGGAGAGTTCAAAAACTTGTTGACCAAGGAGCGAATTGAGGGTGGCATTGTTGCCGAGAATAAAGCTGTTTGGCGCTCTTTGGGAGCCTGGGAGAGGATTTTGATGACATCATCAATAAAGCCCATGCTCAACATTTCGTCAGCTTCGTCTAAAACAAACCACTGTACTTGGTCAAGTTTGAGACAGCCGCGATCTAACAAGTCGATCACCCGTCCGGGAGTACCGACAACCATGTGAACACCACGTTTGAGTTGTGACATTTGGCGGTCGATTGATTGACCACCGTAAATTGCCATGACTCGCAAGCCATCATCACCCATGAATTGGGAAATGGCATCATGAACTTGCATTGCTAATTCACGGGTAGGTGTTAACACCAAAGCTTGTACAGCCCGTTTGTTAACATCTAGTTGTTCTAGAATCGGCAGCGAAAAAGCCGCTGTTTTACCGGTTCCTGTTTGTGATTGACCAACGACATCACGACCCGCTAACAGTTGGGGAATAGCTTGGGCTTGAATATTCGTGGGTGTAGTAAAGCCCATTTTTTCTAGAATTGCTACACGTTCTTGGGAAATACCTAGTTCTTGAAAGGAAAGATTCATTAATTCTCCTAGATTTTATTGTGAGTTGTGGACTTGTAAACCGATACTTAGTTTGTAAATTAGGGCATGGGACATAGGTCATGGCAACATCACCAATGACTAATGACTATTAACTATTAACAATTTGACCATAGAGGTCATAGGCATCGGCATTGTGGATCTTTACTGGCACGATGGTTCCTAGCCTAGACTCGCCTTTAACATAGACTTGGCCATCGACTTCTGGGGAAAATCTGCCGGAACGGCCGATTAATTCTCCACTTTCGGGGTTTTCTTGCTCAATCAGGACATCGACTATTTTGCCTACTTCCTGTTGATTTTTGTGGAAGGAAATGGGCTGCTGGAGTGCCATGAGTTGATCACGGCGCTCTACCATTACTTCTGCGGGAACTTGATTAGGCAATTTATAGGCTGGGGTTCCCTCTTCTGCGGAAAAGGTGAAGACACCAACGTGATCAAATTCGTGTCGCTCAGTAAACTCTAGTAGATGGTCAAATTGCTCTTGTGTTTCTCCAGGGAAACCAACAATAAAGGTTGTTCGCAGTACTGACGATGGTAACGCTGTTTTGATGCGATCAATAATGCCATCATTTACCCGTCCTTGCCAAGGACGGTTCATAGAGCGAAGTATCTCTGGATGAGAATGTTGCAAGGGCAAATCTAAATAAGGCAGAACATTAGGTGTTTCTTGAATTGCCGCTATTACGTCTGGGGTGAGTCCGGTGGGATAGGCATAGTGCATTCTGATCCACGGTACATCTACTTTCCCTAAAGCGCGGAGTAATTCCGCTAACTTTGGCTGGCCGTAAATATCCAAACCATAATTGGTGGTGATTTGGGATATCAGAATTATTTCTTTGACCCCTTGGTTAGCCAATTGCTTGGCTTCGGCGACTATGGATTCAATAGTACGCGATCGCTGGTTCCCTCTTAAATAAGGAATAATACAAAATGCACAACGATAATCGCATCCTTCGGCAACTCTCAGGTAAGCTACTCCTTCGGTTGTCGTTCGGTAGCGGGGTGTCGTTTCATCAGCTATGTAGGTGGGTTCGGCGCTAATTTGTTTAACCCGTTCCCCTTGTTCTACCCGTTCTATGACATTGACAATTTTGTGATAATCACCTGTGCCAACCACGGCTACTGCTTCTGGCAACTCTTCCAATAATTGTTCTTGAAAGTGTTGCGCCATGCAACCAGTAATAACGACTTTTTTATTTGCTTCCGCCAGTTCTACTAAAGTTCTTACTGACTCTTCTCTGGCAGCTTCGATAAAACTACAGGTATTGACAATAACATAATCAGCTAACTCTTCATTTGTATCTACACTATAGCCTGCTTCTACCAGCAGCCCTAGCATATGTTCTGTATCAATTCGGTTTTTCTCACATCCCAGATGAGAAATAGCAATTGTCGGCTTGTCACCCATATTTTGAAAAAATCTTCACTTTTTTTTCTCGTTCAATCACAACATTAAAAACAGTAGTTAGGTGTTTTTTCCCGTACCCTGATCAGGACATGGGCAGTAACAAATTGCCACTGCTAATAAATACCCGTGGACGTTTGACCCTAATCAGTATTGATATAGAGGCCATGCTATGATATTTTTATTAATCTGTTCCCCAGGGTAAATTGAAGTGTCTTTGGGTACTTATGACACTCTTAATCTTTTTTAACGATTCGCTTATTGGTATTTTACACTACCCCAGCGTGTGCGTTGTTAGTTTACCCATCGGGAAGCCGCCCAAAGGGCTGTTTTTGAGAAGTCGCTACCCTCAGGGAAATCGCACTTGCGACTACGCCTATCAAGCAGTAATGCTACCCCATACCTCAGACTAGGCCGGCGACGATGCGCGGGCGGTATGCCTAAACCACGGGAAGCTGCCTTGTGTCTTGTGAGTGGCAAACTCCTCTTATAGCCAGATTTTATCTTAACATATCTTATGGAAGGTTCAACGCCGATTTCCATCTTCAGAAGGACGCAATAAAGCATGGATAATCAAATAACTTGACTAGTTTAGTTAAAAGTCAAGAGTTCGCTCAAGAATGAAGCATAAAGGCGGAAATGCCCTCAATCATCAGAGGATAGGGTGATAAAATCGCCAAAAACCAATTAAAAACAGACTAGGGACGTGGTAGATCCAAAAATTATTCTTGTCTTTTCATCCTTCTTAAACAAAAAATTCTCAACTCTGGACAATGCCCTAGCAAATTAAAGACGTGGACTTATATCAGCTATTCAAAACTCGAACACCAATTATTGGCGTGGTTCACCTGCTACCGCTACCGACTTCACCCCGTTGGGGAGGTAGTCTCAAAGCGGTAATTGACCGCGCAGAACAAGAAGCAACAGCCCTGGCTAGTGGCGGGGTAGACAGTATTATTGTAGAAAATTTCTTCGATGCACCGTTTACTAAAAATCAAGTTGATCCAGCAGTTGTTAGTGCGATGACTGTGGTGGTACAGCGCATACAGAATTTAGTCACTTTGCCTATAGGTTTAAATGTTCTGCGAAATGATGGCAAAAGTGCAATGGCGATCGCTAGTTGTGTAAAAGCCCAATTTATCCGAGTCAATGTCCTGACTGGAGTTATGGCTACTGACCAAGGATTAATTGAAGGTGAAGCCCATCAATTACTGCGCTATCGACGAGAACTAGGCTCGGATGTGAAAATCCTAGCTGATGTCTTAGTCAAACACGCCCGTCCTTTGAGTTCACCCAATCTCACAGTTGCTGTCAAAGACACAATAGAAAGAGGATTGGCAGATGGGGTAATTTTATCAGGCTGGGCAACTGGTAGCCCTCCTAATCTAGAAGATTTGGAACTTGCTTGTGGTGCGGCTGCTGGTACACCAGTGTTCATTGGGAGCGGAGCTAATTGGGAAAATATTGATACCCTGATGCAAGCCGCAAATGGTGTGATTGTTTCTAGTTCTCTCAAACGCCACGGTCAAATTTCGCAACCCATTGACCCAATTCGCGTCAGTCAATTTGTGGAAGCTGCTCACCGCAGTTGGAACTCCAAAGGTGAAACTAAATCCATTCCTTCAGTGAAATTACATTCTTAGTACTGAGTACCGAGTACCGAGTACCGAGTACCGAGTACCGAGTTAATATTTTCTCATCTGCTTCCCCTGCTCCCTTTTCTGACTCCTGCCTTCTGACTCCTGCCTCCTGAACTCCTGACTAAATACTTATGATTCGCCGTCGTTCTACTCCTTGGATTCATAAATGGTCGCGTCCATTAATTGGGGCGATCGCAGGCTGTGGTGTCCTCATCACAGGTTATCTCACCTTTGAAAAGCTGACTGGCAGAAGTGCTGCTTGTGTAGCCGAAGCTGGTACTAAGGGCTGTAATGATGTCCTTTCTAGCCCTTGGGCAACAGTTTTTGGTCAACCATTAGCTTTGTTTGGGCTTTTAGCCTATATCAGTATGCTGATATTCGCTCTTGCTCCCTTAGCATTAAACTCAGGGGAAAACAACAAAAGCAGTAAACAACTGGAAAATCTGACTTGGTGGTTGCTATTAGTGGGAGCGATCGCAATGTCAGTCTTTAGTGGTTACTTAATGTACATACTGGCATCTCAAATCAAAGCCTTATGTCCTTACTGTATCGGCTCGGCTTTATTTTCCCTGAGTATGTTAGTAATAACCATCATCGGTCGTGACTGGGAAGATATTGGGCAAATATTTTTCACGGCCATTATTGTCGGGATGGTGACGCTAATTGGCACTTTAGGCATCTATGCTGGAGTGAATAAATCTGGTGATATCGCTGAATCCACTTCTGGCAAACCTCAGCAAATTACATTCACTCCCACAGAAGAACCTAAGCCCGAATTTGGCTGGAAAATTACTACCACATCTGGGGAATCAGAAATTGCCTTAGCAGAGCATCTTGTTAAAGTTGGGGCTAAAGAATACAGCGCTTATTGGTGTCCCCACTGTCATGAACAGAAGTTACTTTTTGGACAAGAAGCTGAAAAAATTATCGACGATAATATTAAGGTAGAGTGCGCTACTGACAGCCCCAAAGCAAAGCCAGACCAATGTCAAGCTGCTAAAATTCAAAGTTTCCCCACTTGGATAATCAATGGTAAAACCTATAGTGGTGTGCAGAACCTAGACGAACTGGCAAAGATTACTGGTTATACTGGTTCTCGAAACTTTAAGTATTTTAGATAAACTACTTATATCCAGTTTTTGACTATTACAGGAGCATCCTACCGCAAATAAATGACATGATCCCTGGCTTGGTTCATAGATTAAGCTGGGGATTTAACATATACTCTATATTCCACACTCAGCCTTATACCATTTCACGAAAGGCATGATACAAATCATTGATGTTTAATTCTTTCCCCCTGCCCCCTTTCGACTACGCTCAAGGCAAGCTTATTTGTATCAACTTTCAAGTGAAACGGTATTAGTCCGGCTGCTAATTCTAGCTTTCCACAATCCCGCGAGGTTTTTATGAATCAGCAGTTAAGCAGTCATCTTGTCAGACTTGTATTTGAAGTTAAACAAGTTCTTAGTCAAGGACGCAGAGAATTGATGATTGCTTCGTGGATTGCCATTTTTGTCATGATTTTGCGTTCTGTAGGTTTATTACAGTCTTTAGAATTGGAGACTTTAGATAAATTTTTTCGCTTACGTCCCTATGAATTGCCAGATGAGCGCATCACTATAGTCGCAATTGATGAAACTTCTGTACGTCAAGTGGGTTCTTGGCCGATTCCCGATGAGATCATTGCCCAGGTTTTGTTTAAGTTAAAGGACTACAAACCCCGTGCAATTGGCTTAGATATTTATAGAGATTTGCCTGTACGATCTGGCTACAAAAAACTAGAGAATGCTTATAAAGCCATACCAAATTTGATTGGTATTCAACTACTGGCAAATAACAAAAAAGAAAGTGTTTCACCTCCAGCAATACTGAATGAGCGAAACCAAGTAGGGTTTAATAATATACTCTATGATCCTGATGGTAAAGTTCGCCGTAGTTTGTTATATTCGCACGTAAATAATCAAGCCCATGAAAGTTTTGCTCTCAAGTTGGCTCTATTATATTTAAAGTCAGAGGGAATAACACCTCAAACAGCCGAGGGGAATCATCAATATTTACAGTTAGGTAAGGCTATTTTTACTCGGTTTGAGAGTAACAATGGTGGTTATGTGGGGGCTGATGCTAGAGGCTACCAAATTTTATCTAATTTTCCTAAACCCCGTTGTCATACTGTATCTGTTGGACTTTGCAATTATCGTCATGTATCTTTGGCAGATGTATTAGCTGGGAGAATTTCAGAGGATTGGATTCGCGATCGCATTATCCTCATTGGTTCTACTGCACCCAGTCTCCAGGATTTTGTGTTTATTCCTTACTCTAGCCATCTCATGGATAAAAGTGCTGCACAACCGATAGCTGGTGTCCAACTGCAAGCTTATTTTATCAATGAGTTAATTTCTGCTGCTCTACAAGGAAGACCATTACTCAAAGTCTGTCCTGATTATATAGAAAATTTGTGGATTTTTGTTTGGTCTTTTATCGGAATGGTTATCATCTGGCAAATCCGCCAACTAAAAAAGAGTATATTCATATTTTTACTATCTGGTTTTGCTTTAAATCTAACTGTTTATTTGGCTTTTTTAGGTGGTTGGTGGATACCCATTATTCCAGCATTGTTGACTTTTAGCAGTTCAGCTATTGCTATGATTTTTTATATTAATTATATACAGCAAGAATTAAAACGTTCTAAAGATTTTTTGCATCAAATTATCAATGCAATTCCTGATCCCATTTTTGTAAAAAATCAACAACATCAGTGGATTGTTTTAAATGAAGCCTATTGTAGATTTATCGGTTATTCATATAAACTATTAATAGAAAAGTTAGATTATAACTTTTTTCCTCAACATGAAGCTGATATATTTCGCAAGCAAGATGATATTGTGTTTCAGACTCAGCAACCCCAGGAACATGAAGAAGAATTTACTGATGCTAATGGTAAGACTCACTTGATTGCTACTAAGCGATCCCTGCACAAAGATGCTGCTGGTAATTTCTTTTTAGTTGGGATCATTAGAGATATCACTCAAAGCAAAAAAATTGAGGAAGAACTTAAACGCACTGCTGCTGATTTATTCCACTCCAATTATGCATTAAAACTCCAAGAGAACCATCTGCGTCAATTAGCATACCATGACTCTCTAACTGGTCTATCTAATCGTAAATTTTTTCTGGAACAACTTGATGAATCGCTAAATTGGTCACAAACTAATCATCTCATGTTGGGATTGCTGTTTATTGATTTAGATGGCTTTAAGGATGTAAATGATACATTAGGTCATGAAATGGGCGATCGCTTGTTGGTAATTATTGCTCAACGTCTGAATAATTCATTACGCACTAGCGATACAGTTTCTCGTTTGGGTGGTGATGAATTCACTGTGATTTTACGGGCTATTTCTAACTTCCAAGTAGCTGCAAAGGTAGCTGAAAAACTTTTAAGTGTGATAACTGAGCCAATTATTTTAGATGGGCATACTACTACAGTTTCTGCCAGTATTGGTATCAGTATCTACCCAATTAACAGCCAAAATAGTGAAGATTTAATTAAGCAAGCAGATACAGCAATGTACAAGGCTAAACATCTGGGTAAAAATCGCTATGAGTTCACTAAAACAGTTATGAATGCTGAGTAAAAAATTAAAATTAAATGCACTTGGCACTTTGTTATATCATTTATGATTCCTATATATATTGATAAGTATTTATTAACAGTTGTTGGTCAATTTATATATATTTTACAGCAGGAGTCAGGAGTAAAACTGGTTTGGTGTCTAGGTTTCAATTTTGATTCTGTACCGTATGGCTGACGCTCACGGCGAAGCCTCATTGATCTGCAATCTGCTGTATTAATAAATTTTTCTAAAAATTAGGATAATTGTTGTGATTCATCGTTACATTTATTTATGTAAACATAACTTGGTGTTTTATACTCGTAAATTAATAATTTAAGTAACAACTAATAATTTTTTCTAACTTCTTGTAAGTTTTGATGGAGTAGCTTGGGTGTTTACACACAAAAAAAGTTAAGCTTTGGTTAAAAATAAGCCAAATAGTTAATTTTTTCTGAATAAGGTGGTGAATATCTATCTCTGGAGCGATGATTCAAAGAGCATATGAGGAATAATTCTTAATTAAGACATATATTATTCAAAAATATTTCCAAAGCTCAGGAGAAAGCTACTTTTCAGTTCAGCAGTTAATTGCTAACAACAATAACTAACTTTGAGGAAGCTTTGATTTTGTCCGAATAACCTAGTCAGTCTACAGTAGACACCAAAAAGAGGCAGGACGCATTTATATGCTAGTCAATATGCTAAGATCCCTTGATACTAATGCAAAAATCACAAGTATTGTGGTCTTATGTGTAGTAAGTGCTGTTATACTAATACCCAATTTGACGGAGGCGACAAAAATATTTCATGGCTTAATTGTTAATGATTTTAGCGATACAGAAAGCCCTCGCTCAAGAACTCAAGCAGTGAATACTTTTGCTTTAGATATCTATACTCCACCAAACTATGGCGCGCCTGACAGTCAGTATGGTAGCGGAACACGTTAATAGGGGTTGAGCTTCAAACTTGTAAAAGAGCATATAAAATTTATTTAGGGCTTGCTGAATAAATCTGACACCCTTATACATAAAGAACTACATGGATATGAGCGTTGAAAATGCTGCAAGGAATAAGGGACGATCGCATCAAAAGTCAAACACTTTCCTGGTTTTCAAGGATGCTCAAAAATTCTGAAATTCATCTCCTGACTCCGTTCGGCTGACGCTCACGGCGAAGCCTGAATTGTGACTCCTAGCCCTCACGAAAAGACTTTTTCCGCAAAATCTATTTAGATGATGTTTAGTGAGATTTCCACCAACTATGATTCTGCACAATTGTATGAACTTGCCAATTTGGATCTGCTTGAGGGTAATCTAAGCGGTAGTGTCCACCCCTGCTTTCAGTTCTAAAAGCGGCACTTTTAAGAATTAGGTAAGCTACATCTAACAAATTGCGTGTTTCTGCCCAAAGTCGCAATTGCTGATCAATATTCGGGAGATTGAAACTGGCTGATTCTGTGGGACATAAACTTTGCAAGAATTGACTCAAAGGTAAGTTAGCGAAATCCTGTTGCCAAGATTCAATTGTAGCGATCGCACTTTCTAAACCAGATTCCTCTCGACAAATACCAGCACTTTGCCAGACTAAACGGGGTAGTTTTTCTCGTATGGCTTCTAGATATTCCTGTTGATTTTGCCACTCGCTGGCAGAAAAGACACAAGATAATGGATTCGATATAGATTCCGAGACTGTGAGTTGATTTTTGCTTAATAATTCATTTTCGACATCGGCCATCTGCGCCCCAAAAACAATACATTCCAACAGAGAATTACTCGCAAGGCGATTAGCTCCATGCACTCCAGTACTTGCAGTTTCGCCTACAGCGTACAAACCGGGGATATTGGTACGATTCATCAAATCGGTCAAAATACCACCCATCCAGTAATGAGCAGCAGGAGCTACCGGCACAGGTTCATTGAAGACATCAATACCCGAATGCTGACAAACTTGAATAATATTGGGAAACCGATGGCGAATTTTCTCAGGGGGAATGGAGCGCATATCTAACCAGACATGGGCTGTGGCAAGATCAACGGCTGTATTTTGCAAATGGCTGAAAATAGCTCTACTCACCACATCTCGCGGTGCAAGTTCTCCATCTGGATGGTAGTCAAAAGCAAAACGTCGCCCTTCATCATCAATCAGATGCGCTCCTTCACCGCGTACAGCTTCGCTAATCAAAAAGCGTCCTGGTTTAGTGAGAGCAGTGGGATGAAATTGGACAAATTCTAAATCTCTAAGGATAGCACCAGCCCGCCAAGCGATCGCCACACCATCTCCTGTACTAACGGCTGGGTTAGTGGTTTGGGCAAACACTTGACCACCGCCACCTGTGGCTAAGACTACAGCACCAGCCTTGACCCATGTAACTTGTCCTTGATAAAACAGACTAATTCCCTGACAGCGTCCTGTTTCTGGTTCTATCCATAAACTCAGAGCTAAGGCTTGCTGGATAATTTGGATATTGTGGCGGCGTAGTACTTGGGCTGCCAGAGTAGTAGTTACTTCCCTACCTGTAGTATCTGCGGCGTGAAGAACACGAGGACGAGAATGGGCTGCTTCTAGGGTGAAAGCTAAGGAACTACCATGACGGTCAAAGGCTACACCTAAGTTAACTAATGATTCAATACAGCTAGGAGCATTTTCAGCTAAAAATTCTACAGCTTCGACATCACATAAACCTGCCCCTGCTTTTAATGTGTCTTCAATGTGCAGTTTGGGAGAATCTTCTGGGGATACGGCTGCGGCAATGCCACCTTGGGCCCAATCACTGGCTGATAAAGTAACTGTTTCTTTAGTAATCAAGCCGACTCGTAAGGACTCTGGTAGACACAATGCTGTGTATAGTCCAGCAGCACCTGCACCGACTACTAAAACATCAAATTGGCTAGGAATATCTATTTTAGACATTAGGTAATGGGTAATGGGTAGTGGGTAATGGGTAATGGGTAATGGGTAATGGTTAGTGGATAATGGTAATGGAAAAAAGTATCTAAATAATTTTTCCAGTCCCCAGTCCCCAGTCCCCAGTCCCCAATTCCCAATTCCCAGTCCCCAATCCCATTTAGTTATCTATAAATACCGTTGTTAATGCGATCGTCTCCTTCATTGAAGTTAGGCTCGTATTCGGTGACGGTAAAGTTATCAAAATTGGCTTGCAGTCTGGATTTTTGACTCTCGCTCAATCCTGGTAGATTCAATACATCCTCTACTTTTTGGTAGGGAGCATTGCTGATAATTTTCTTGGCCAGAGTGGGATATAACCCTGGATATTGTTGGAAAGCGGCAATGTTGGTATTATTCAAATCAATTTTTTTACCAAATTCCGTTCCTAGCTTGGCATCTGCCCGATTTTGACGTGAAATTGCCAAAACTGGGACTTGAAACAAAGTAACGTTGCTAAAACTTGCAGCTTGGGCGATTTGAGTAGTTCCCAATAATCCCCAACTGCCTAGCAACAGACTAAACACTGTTAATAAACGTACTAATCCTTTCACAATTTTCTACCTCTTTCCAACAAACATAAATCAACGCTTTTAGCTAGAAGCCGTCAACTGTAGGCTAAAGTTCAGAGGTATGGAGTACAAATTCAACCCCGCTAGTGACTCTGGAGGCTGATCGGGTACTTATTTGTTCTGACCTCATCCTTTGGTTGATAGCTGATAGCTAAATCAACACACAGCAGTCATCAGAAACTAATATACAGCTTAGTGAAGTACCCATCGCTGATTCGGAATACTAACCTGCCGATATAGTGGGTGACTTCTGTCCAAATTTAGTTAATATCCACAAATTTACGGCTCTGGGGTCTGATTTTACAAATTTATCTGCAATTTTTATGTTGTGCCTTTCTCAAGTCTGTTTGATAAATTTAGGCAAAAACCGCTGCTAATAAAAACAGACTATCTACTAAAATTGTACTCAAAACTGCTCCACTAAAGGCGTACCAGTGCCATTGTGTTTTACCCAAAGAGACAATTCCGACGGTTAACAATGCTAGGGCGAGAATAATTGCCCAGGCTTCTCCCCAAGGGGTTAGGACTTGCGCTAAAGCATTTTTTAAGATTTGTGAAGCTCCAGCGGCATCTGTTCTCATAATTTGTCGCCAATAGGGCATCAAATCCACTAAATAAAAATACACATCGGTTAAAACTGTGCCGAATAGCGAACCTAAATAAAACCAGTTCCCGACTTTGCCCCAATTTCGCCACAAACACCAGATAGCAAAGGGTAGTCCGATTGATTCTATGGGTAAGTGCCATAGGGGTTCCCACCGTAACCAGCCCCAGTAAATTGCTCCTGTTAACCAACTCCAGCTAAATCCTAGGAGTAAATCCCCCCAAATGTAGGTTTGTGGACGTGACATTAATGTCAAACTCAGCCAAACCCAAAATCCTGTCATTACTAAACTAACGCTGGGGAGCGATCGCACTAACGGCGCTTCTATAAATACTGGTACTGTTACCAAAAACATCGCTGCTGCAAACACTAGCCAAGTTTGCCTCCTAGAGATGACAGCGGGAAAAGAAGCCGATAACGATAGAGTAGACTCTAATTCCTTGATTCCCCCGTACCCGGTGTCAGTGGTGAGCAAATCCGTATTAGTAGTGGTGTAAGAGGACAATGTATTATTAATCAAAATTTTTAATATTTGTTACTAAACTTTACTTATCATAAAGTATCATACTCTAAAATCCCCCTAGGGGGCATCTTGATTATACTTTAAATTTTTTCATCTCTAAGGATGTTGCCCGGAATAAATGACGAGAAGCAGGTAAAGTTGGATAATTTTCTCAAGTTATTTATTCATTTTGGGAGCGTGGTAAATGGCGATAATCTTGGCAACAGGCAGTATAGACTTGCTATTTCTTGTATGGGGGCAAATTTTACAGGTAGGAGTACCTAGCGAAGCTACAACTAATGGAGTCAACCTTGTTCAAGGACTAATGCAAGCATTCATTCTCGGTATTGTGCAAGGTATTACCGAGTTTTTACCGATTAGTAGCACCGCACATCTGCTAATTGTCACCAAAGTATTTGCTTGGAAAGAACTAGGTTCTAAAGATTTCGTCGATGCCATTCAATTTGGTAGTGTTCTAGCAATTTTATGGTATTTTTGGACGCTGATTTCTAGTATTCTTAAAGGTGCAATCAAAACACTCAAGGATAAAGACTGGGAACGGGAAGAATGGAAAATTACTGTAGGTATTGCAGTAGGAACAATACCTGCATTAACTATTGGCTTTCTTTTAAAAGACGTTTTACCTGATAGTGCATTAATTATTGCTATAATGTCAGTCGTTATGGCGATTTTACTAGGTTTAGCCGAAAAAATTGGCACTCGCAAGCGAGGATTTGATTCATTACAAATTAGAGATGGTATTTTAGTAGGATTAGGACAAACTCTAGCTTTAATTCCCGGCGTTTCCCGTTCTGGTTCTACATTGACAACTGCCTTATTTTTAGGCTTAGAGCGTGAAACAGCAGCTAAATTCTCATTTTTGTTAGGGTTTCCCACTCTGACCATTGCCACCCTTTATAAAAGTCTGAAAATATTTAAGCTATTTCAAGCTCAAGAGTTGCCAAATAACATTGTTTTACTGTTAATTGTCGGGATTATTTCAACCTTTATCTTTTCCTACTTATCAATTGCATTTCTAATCCGGTATTTACAAACCAAAAACACAATGGTTTTCGTATGGTACAGATTAGCCTTCGGCACTGCTATCTTATTAGCGATCGCATTTGGTTGGCAAGGATAGGAGATAGGAGGCAGGGAGCAGGCTTGCCCTGAGCGAAGTCGAAGGGGAGCAGGGAGCAGGGAGAAAGATAATTATTTACCAATCACCAATTACCAATTACCAATTATCCATGACTACCATTCATCCTGCCAAAATTACCAAGGTGCTTCCCGAATCAATAGCGGCTGAAATTGGCTTTGAAGCGGGTGATGCGATTGTTGCTATTAATGGAATACAACCCCGTGACTTAATTGATTATCAATTTTTATGTGCTGATGAAGTTTTAGAACTAGAAGTTTTAGATACATCTGGTAAAACCCATCATATTGAAATTGAAAAAGATTATGATGATGACTTAGGACTAGAATTTGAAACCGCTTTATTTGATGGTTTAATTCAGTGTAATAACCGTTGTCCTTTTTGCTTTATTGACCAACAACCACCAGGTAAACGTTCCAGCTTGTACTTCAAAGACGATGATTATAGGCTGAGTTTTTTGTATGGATCTTATCTAACTCTGACAAATTTATCAGAAAAAGAATGGCAACGTATTGAACAAATGCGTTTATCTCCTTTATATGTTTCTGTTCATGCTACAGAACCAGAAATTAGAACTAGGCTGTTAAAAAATAACCGCGCAGGGCAGATTTTAAAACAACTCAAATGGTTTCAAGAAAGACGATTACAAATTCATGCTCAAGTAGTGGTTTGTCCAGGAATCAATGATGGTGAACATCTAGAACAAACATTGAGAGATTTAACATCTTTTCATACCGGAGAAATACCTGCGGTAGCATCAATAGCAGTTGTTCCCGTCGGTTTAACCAGATTTCGTCCCCAAGAAGATGAGCTTGTACCCGTGACACGAGAAAAAGCGCAGGAAGTAATTTCTCAAGTTAAATCACTCTCTCACGAATTTCGGAAAAAATTTGGTTCTAGTGTGGCTTGGTTAGCAGATGAATGGTTTTTGATTGCTGGTGAAGAATTACCTAGCGAAGCTGAATATGAGGAATATCCTCAAATTGATAATGGTGTTGGTTCTATTCGATTATTTATCAAGCAATTTACCCAAGCTGCTCACGAATTACTACCATTAAAAGTATCTCCCCAAAGAAAATTAACTTGGGTTGTCGGTAATGCTGTGGAACAGGCATTTAAACCTATCGTCAAACAATTAAATGCTGTGGAAGGCTTAGAGATAAATATGCAGGCGTTATGTAGCGATTACTGGGGGCAAAGTATCAGTGTTACGGGATTATTAACCGGACATGATTTACTTTTGAAATTAAATGGGCAAGATTTAGGTGAGGGTATTTTGCTACCTAGCGTTATGCTCAAACATGGAGAATTAATATTTTTAGATGATATCAGTGTTGAGAATGTAGCAAATCAACTGAATACAAAAATATTTCCAGTAGCGGGGGTTGAGGATTTAATCAATACCTGTATTTCCTAATGATTCGAGGCTGCCAATTTGAAAAATATCGAATTTGTTGTAGGGTACGTTAGGCTTCCATAACGTACCAATAAATCCAGAAATGGTGTGTTGTCGCTAACACAATCTGCGGACTAATACGAACTGAATTCAGTGTGTGAGGAATATTTGGTGCATAATCATATAAAAATTAAAATTGCGAGCTTGTTTATTGTAAATATTAATTTTTTGGTTGTTAACTTATTGGGAATATTACCAACAAAAGCGGCAACAGAAGTAAATGTATTGGGCGTAATTAAAAGCCAAGAGAATAGCAATCAATGGAAAGGAATCACTAACCGCTTACAGGCTGTAGGCGCAAAATATTGTGTAATTCCTCTAGATAGTGTGAAAAATGTAGCAGATTTAGGTAAGCAACAGGTATTGTTATTGCCAAATGTAGAGGTTTTAACGCCAGTACAAGCGATCGCACTAGAAGAATGGATGAGTCGGGGAGGGCGCTTAATTGCTAGTGGTCCTGTAGGTAGTTTATCAACTCCTGGAGTGCGTCAGTTATTGCGAACTTTGTTAGGGGGTTATTGGGCATTTAGCCTCAGTCAAGCTCAAGAGTTGCAACCAGCAAAAACAAATTCTCCAGAATGGGCAAACCGAAAAGAACTCTTTGGTAAAGTTGTAGGTGCTGTGATGATTTCTGATCATCCTAGAACTGAGGTTGCTGCTGTTTGGAACTCTCAATATCAGCAGTCAGCAGTACTGACAACCGAGCGTTCCACTTTGTTAGGTTGGCGCTTGGGAACAGATACCGCTGCAACAGCCGATTTAGATACCGCTTGGTTAAAAGCTGCACTCAGTCGTTATTTAAAATGGCCAAATACAAAAATTGTGGGAGAGGCGGCCAATTGTCCCTCTGCTTCAGAAAATGTGCCAACTACTACACAAAGCCCTGCACTTAGCAAAATCAATCCACCCCAGACTAGAACCCAGCCGAGGCGGGTTATTTCTCAGAAAAAGCCCAATTTGCCCAAGACTAGAACCCAGCCTAGACAGGTGACTTCTCGGAACCCTAAACCCCAAACTAAACCTGTTCCTCAAAATTTCCAGGAGGCAATTGATCAACTCGAAACAGCAGTTCGTTTGGATGTTTTACCCAATTCTAATCAGCCGATTGATAGTAAGGATGCAGTAGCACTTCAAAAAGAATTAGAGAATCTGATTGGTCGAGTGGAAAGCGCCCATTTAGCAGCTTCAGTTCATGGTTATGGTAACGTCAATAAACTCCAAACCTTAAAATTAGAAAGTGAAAAATTAGTATCCACTGGATTAGAAACTACAGACCTCAGTTTAGAGGAAAACTTAGCCCAAGCTAGGGAAGTTGCCAAAAATATTCCTGTGTTAATTGCCCAAAAAAAATATGCCTTGGCTCGTCAGCAATGGTTAAAGATCAGGACGAATTTATGGCAACAGTTTCCTATTAATCAACGCATAGCTCAACCAGAAATTCGTGCAGTTTGGTTAGATAGGGGAACAATTGTTAAAGCTGAAAATGAAGCGGGATTAGTGCAGATTTTTGATCGTTTGTCCCAAGCTGGAATTAACACTATATTTTTTGAAACTGTCAATGCCGGTTATACAATTTATCCCAGTCAGGTTGCACCACAACAAAACCCCTTAATTAAAGATTGGGATCCCTTAGCAGTCGCTGTGAAATTAGCCCATGCACGAGGAATGGAATTACACGCTTGGGTTTGGACTTTTGCCGCTGGTAATCGCCCTCACAATGAAATTATTAATGTCAGTCCTGATTATCCAGGCCCTGTGTTGGCTGCTAATCCTAATTGGGCAAACTATGATCAGCGTGGACAGATGATTCCCAGTGGTCAAACAAAGCCTTTTTTAGACCCAGCTAATCCTGAAGTACGTCAATATTTATTAAAACTGTACGAAGAAATTGTGACTCGGTATCAGGTGGATGGTCTACATTTAGATTACATTCGTTACCCTTTTCAAGATCCTTTTGTAGGCCGAATTTACGGTTATGGTAAAGCAGCAAGAGAGCAATTTCAACAACAAACTGGTGTAGATCCTGTAAATATTGCTCCTACGCAGAGAGATTTGTGGCAAAAATGGACGGCATTTCGCACCGAACAAGTTGATAGCTTTGTTGCTGAAGTATCACAGATGTCACGCCAAAAGCGAGCAAATTTAATTTTATCTGTGGCTGTATTTCCGTTACCAGAATATGAAAGGGTGCAAAAGATTCAACAGCGTTGGGAAGTTTGGGCTAGACGAGGAGATATAGATTTAGTTGTGCCGATGACTTATGCTTTGGATACTCCTCGTTTTCAACGACTGGCGCAACCTTGGATTAACTCTACTAAGTTAGGTTCTACTTTGTTGGTTCCGGGAATTCGTCTGCTGTCTTTGCCTACAGTGGGGGCTTTTGACCAACTGCAAATGTTGAGAGATTTACCTGTCAGTGGTTATGCACTCTTTGCAGCAGATAATTTTAATAACGAGTTGGACGAAGTATTTAGTAATACCCAGGGTAAGGTGCAAAATTCAAAAAATGAGCCTATTCCTCAGCGTCAGCCATTTCGTACTGCGGCTTTCCGCTACATGGCTCTAGAAAAAGAATGGCAACTTGTGCGAGAGAATGGTCAATTACAAATGTCGGCAAATACAATTTCTACTTTTAAGAACCAGTCTCAAGAATTACAAAGTATTTTAAATCAACTGGCAGTTTCACCTTCTCCTCGTAATTTAATTAGTGCCAGAGCATCGCTCAATCGCTTCCAGTCTAAATTTAGAATTTGGATGATTGTGACAGCGAAGGAAAATCCTTATCAAGTTAAAGTCTGGGAAAATCGACTGTTAACAATAGAAAGGCTATTGCGTTACGGTGAGCGGAGGGTAATAAATCAATAGAATATGCAAGTTTTCAACAGGATTACGACTAATATCATATCCGGTTGAATACTTATTATTAAGGCAGCCCTATGGCTAACGCCACGCTACGTGAACGCTTAGGGGGCAGGCTTGCCCTGAGTTTCGACAAGTCTTACAGTGAGCTTGCCGAACTGCTCAACTACCGCGTAGTCGAAGGGGATCAGGGGGAAAAAGAATTTTTGGATTCCTGCACAAACAATTTATATCGCAAGTGATTAGGTGGAAATGATATAAAATTTAAAATCCTAAATTATATTAATTGTTTAGTTACAATCTTCTTGCGTGTAGATCATGTATCTAGGCAATTGAAAAAACACTATAGTATTTTTTGACCAAAAATTTTACCGTATTTTTACCCATTATAATAATATTGATTTCGCGTCACAATAATTTAGTACAAGATGAGGAAATTAACTAGCTAGTGCAAAAAGCTTAAACAGCTCATAAAATTTGCTTTCTTTCCTCCTGGCTTCTGGGACTAGGGCTGACTTCAATAAATCAGCAATTTTAGATAAGAGAACTCCACAAAAAAGATGATCCAATTTCACCAAATCAAAGCGACTTTTCTTCCCCCTGCTCCCCTTCGACTTGTCTTCGACACACTACGTGAACGCTCAGGGCAAGCCTGCTCCCTGCCCCCCTGCCGTCACAACGACGGGAGATTTTTTTAGTTGGAAGTCTCTAATTATTTGTTGGTAGTGGCTATTTAAATCAAATATGCAAGCATCACCTCACTATTTTGTCCTCAAAAGCTTAGAGTCTATAATTTACTGTTCGACGCTGACGGTTACGCCAGAAACAACTGTCTTGGATGCGATCGCGGCGATGCCTGTAAGTCTTACGGATAGATTACACCAAAACAGTGCGATCGCACCAGCAGGTATCTCACCAATGGCTCTACAATGTCAAGGTGTTTTGGTTAAATCAGCTTCAGAGGTAGTGGGGTGTTTGACACCAGAAGATATAGTGCAGCTTGTCGCTTCAGGATCTGACTTGAACAATGTGCCAATTTCGGAAGTGATGCAGACCTCAGTTATAAAACTGACTATGCAGTCACTTAATACTTTAGCAACAGTAATTTCATTATTATCTCAGTCTAAGTTGCAGTTGTTTGCAGTTGTAGATGAGCAAGATCAACTTATCGACACCATCACCCCGGAAAGTATTTGTCTAGCTCTAGAAGCAGTAGGAGAAGAAATTAGTGATCTGCCTTTAGCAGCATTTAGCGATCGCGGAGCGTGTGCCTTGCACTCACAGCGGAATCGCCCAATGGTAGAAAATCAACTCCTGCAATCTCAGCAAATGTTGCAGTTAATTATGGATACTATCCCCCATAATATTTTCTGGAAAGACATAAATTCCGTCTTCTTGGGCTGTAATCGCAACTTTGCCAAAATGGTTGGTTTGGAAAATCCCAAAGATATTGTTGGTAAGACAGACTATGATTTAGTTGCCAATCAGGAACAAGCAAACTTCTACCGTTTGTGTGATGCCCAGGTGATGAAGACTAATCAACCTCAATATCAAACTATTACATCTCAACAGCAAGTAGATGGTAACCAAATTTGGCTAGAGACAAACAAAGTCCCTCTGTATAATACAGAAGGCACTGTTGTAGGTATGTTAGGAACATTAGAAAATATCACAGAGCGCAAACAGGCTTTAGATGCTTTAGAAAAAAGTGAAGAACGCTTTCGCTTCTTAGCTGAATCCATCCCCCAGCAAGTATGGATTGCTCATCCAGATGGCAGTCTGGAATACATCAACAAACGCTCACTAGATTACTTTGCCTGTACCTCAGAGCAAATTTTAAATTGGAAATGGCAGGAATGGGTACATCCCGATGATTTGCCAAACAGTATTGCAGCTTGGAATATATCTCTAGCCACAGGTGCAAATTATGAAGTAGAATTTCGTCTCCTCCAGCGATCATCAGGAAGCTATCGCTGGCATTTGGGACGAGCCTTACCATTGCGTAACCAACAAGGGCAAATTATCAATTGGTTTGGCACAAATACAGATATTCATGACCGCGTCACCGCAGAAGTTGCACTCCGGGAAAGTGAACGAAGATATCACACGATCGCCAAAGTTTCCCCTGTGGGTTTGTTCTGCACCGATGCAGTGGGAAATTTTCACTATGCCAATGACCGTTGGTGCGAGATTGCTGGTAGAGTCCCATCTGATATAGCTGGTACCTGGGTAAGTGCTATTCATCCAGAAGACCAAGCGCGAATTCAAGCAGAATGGTATCAGTCTGTAAGCCAAAATCTGTCATTTCGTTCCGAATATCGGTTTCAACATCCTAATGGAGAAGTTAGGTGGGTGGTTGGTCAGATAGTTGCCGAATGCTCAGACACTGGAGAAGAGGTTACTTACATTGGTACAGTCACAGATATTAGCGAAAAACAAGCTGTGTTGCGCGATAGCGAAGCGCTCCGTAGGAATCACCAACGAGTAGAAGCAGCACTGTTAGAACGAGTGCAGTTAGCAGATTTTCGCTCGGAAGTAGATGCTGTTCTGACTCAGACAGAAACTTTAGAAAATATGATGCGTGGTTGCACTGATGCTTTAGTGAAACATCTTCATGCTGCCTTTGCTCGCATCTGGATACTGAATACAGAAGAGCAAGTCTTGGAATTACAAGTCAGTTCGGGGATATACACTCACATTGATGGAAATCACAGACTTGTGGCAGTTGGTCAATTTAAGATTGGTTTGATTGCCCAAGAAGGTAAACCCCACTTGACTAACTCTGTTCAGGATGATCCTCACATTAGTAACCAAGAGTGGGCAAAGCAAGAGGGAATAGTTGCTTTTGCAGGTTATCCCTTAATTGTGGAAGGGGAAACAATAGGTGTAATTGCTATGTTTTCCTGCCAAGCCCTCACAGAAACTACTTTTAGCTCAATGGGAATTGTTGCTGATGAAATTGCCCTTGGTATTAAGCGCAAACAAACTGAAGCTGCACTGCGAGAAAGCGAAGAACGTTTCCGCAACTTGGTTGAAGCTACTAGTGATTGGGTGTGGGAAGTTAATGAAAACTGCATTTATACCTATGTTAGTCCTAAAGTCCGCGATATTTTAGGTTACGAACCCCACGACGTATTAGGAAAAACCCCCTTTGAATTGATGCCACCAGCAGAAGCAGAGCGTGTTATCAAGATTTTCTCGCCACTTTTTGCCGCCAGACAAACATTTAAATGCGTGGAGAACACTCATTATCATCAAGATGGACATTTAGTAGTTATGGAAACCAATGGAGTTCCCATTTTTGATGTCGAGGGCAACTTCGGTGGTTATCGCGGTATTGATCGAGATATCACTATTCGCAAGCAGGAAGCGGTAAAGTTATGGGAAATGCAACAGCAACTACAAGCCATTTTGGATAATTTCCCAGCGGTAATGTACTTACTCGATCCTGAGAATAAATACCTGCTAGTGAACCACCAATATGAAAAGCTATTTAATATTACTCAAGCGCAGATAGTCGGTAAAAGTGTGTATGATGTTTGGCCTTATGATGTTGCTCAAGCATTCGCAGTTAGCAATTCTCAAGTAATGGCTGGTGGTATTCCTCTAGAAACAGAAGAAGTTGCACCCCACTTAGATGGTTTACACACCTACTTATCTGTGAAGTTTCCTTTAAAAGATGTTAATGGTACTCCTTATGCTGTTTGCGGTATTTCCACAGATATTACAGGCCGTAAACGTGATCAAGAAGAACTGCGCCAAAGTGAAGAATATTTCCGTTTATTAGTAGAAGGTGTCAAAGACTATGCAATTTATATGCTTGATCCTGAAGGCAGGGTGATGAGTTGGAATTCTGGTGCAGAATGTATTACTGGATATCAGGCATCAGAGATTGTTGGGCATGATTTCTCTTGCTTTTTTCGACCAGAGGACGTTTTAAACAATATCCCAAAGCAACAATTAGAAATAGCAGCAGTTAACGGTCGATGTGAATGTGAGAGTGTTTTTCTTCGCAAAGATGGCTCTCACTTTTGGGCAAATTGTATTTTAACGCCATTACATGATGAAACAGGGAAGCAACGTGGTTTCTCTAAAGTCACCCGCGATATCACTGAACGCAAATTAACAGAAAAGTCTTTATTAAGGTTACACAAGGCCATAGAAAGCACAAGCGATGCTATTAGTATTACAGATATTACTGGTAAGGCTATCTATGTCAATCCTGCCTTTGTGGAAGTATTTGATTATACTTTTTATCAATTGAATAGTTGTGGTGGTTTATCAGCTAATTTTACCAAAAAAGACATATTTAACCAAGTATTTAAGACTGTCCAGAGAGGTGAGCCTTGGCGTGGTGAAGTAACCATGAAAACTCGTAGTCATCAAAATGTCCAAGTTGATTTACGTATTGATGCCATTAAAGATAGCACTAACAAAATAGTTTCATTTGTTAGTATTTATACAGATATAACTCAGCGCAAATTAATCGAGGAAGGTTTAAGACTACGCGATCGCGCGATCGCTGCTAGTAGTAACGGTATTGTCATAGCTGATGTTACCAGCCCAGATAGTTCAATTATCTATGTTAATCCAGCTTTTGAGCGGATGACTGGCTACTCAGCAGCAGAAGTCATGGGGCAAAATTTTCGTTTGCTTCAAGGTGTTGATATTCATCAACCAGGATTACAAGAACTTAGCACTGCCATGCAGGCAGGACAAGACTGCACTGTAATTTTACGTAACTATCGTCAAGACGGCAGCCTATTTTGGCAAGAGTTAAATATTTCCCCTGTTTATGACACTGATGGTTATTTAACTCACTACATTGGTATTCAAACTGATATTACCAATCGTAAGCAATTAGAGCAAGAACTGAGAGTAGCACTAGAGAAAGAAAAAGAACTGAACGAACTCAAATCCCGCTTTATCTCTATGACTTCTCACGAATTCCGTACCCCATTAAGTACTATTCTTTCTTCCTCAGAGTTGCTAGAACATTACCGCCACAAATGGACACAAGAAAAACAACTCACTCATCTGCGTCGCATTCAAAGTGCAGTCCAGCGGATCACAGAAATGTTAAATGATATTTTGATGATCGGCAAGGCAGAAGCAGGAAAATTGGAATATAGTCCATTATTCTTTGATTTAGTCGAATATTGCCGTCACTTGGTGGAAGAATTTCAGTTGAATCTGAAAAATCAGCACTTGCTATCTTTTAGCAGTGATTATGAATCCATATCCTGCTATATGGATGACAAATTATTGGGGTATATTCTAAGTAATTTACTCTCCAATGCCCTCAAATATTCCCCAGATGGTACTCTGGTTAAGTTTACCCTTACTTGTAAAAATAGACAGGCAGTGTTTGAAATTCAAGATCAGGGAATTGGTATTCCTGAAGAAGATATACCTCGATTATTTGAATCTTTTCATCGGGCTAAAAATGTCGGTAATATTTTAGGAACTGGTTTAGGATTAGCTATTGTCAAAAAATGTGTAGACATTCACCAAGGTTCAATTCATGTCATCAGTCAGATAGGTTGGGGTACAAAGTTTACTGTTAAACTACCATTAAAAAAATATAATATAAGGTAAATTATGCATAAAATTTTAATCATTGAAGATGAAGAATCAGTTCGAGAAAATATTTTAGATTTACTAACAGCAGAAGATTTTGAACCTATTGCTGCTGCTAATGGCAAAATTGGCTTAAATTTGGCTATATCGGAAGTACCAGATTTGATTTTATGCGATATGATGATGCCAGAGCTTAATGGCTATGAGGTATTAACAGCATTAAAAAAAGAACCAATAACTGCAACAATTCCCTTTATTTTTTTGACTGCCAAATCTGCTAAATCTGACTTTCGTCAAGGTATGGATATGGGAGCAGATGATTATCTAACTAAGCCGTTCACTCGTTCTGAATTATTGAGTGCCATCCTCAATAAATTAGAAAAATATGCAAATTTAAGAAAACATTTATCATATCAGACTGCAATTAATAGGCTAACACCTAGAATGCAGTTATTAGAAAAAAAATTACACCAAGCAATTATAGATAATAATTTTGAAGAATTCGAGATTTATTATCAACCAATTATAGATATCTATAGTGGTAAAATAATTGGAGCAGAAAGTTTATTACGTTGGCAAAGTCATGAATTGGGATCAATATCACCAACTGAGTTTATTCCTATAGCAGAATCTAATGGTTTAATTGTGACTATTGGTCAATGGGTGTTACAAAAAGTTTGTCAACAAATTAAAATCTGGCGTAGTGCTGGAATTAATTATTTGACTATCGCTGTTAATTTGTCAGCAATTGAATTTAATCAACCAGATTTAATCGTCCAAATAATAGACTTGATTAAGTCAAATAATTTGGAAATGCCAGGACTAGAAATTGAATTGACAGAAAGCATGATTATGCAAGATGTTAATAGTGCGATCGCTACTATGAATCAATTACGTTCGTTAGGTATCAAAATTGCAGTAGATGATTTTGGTACTGGCTATTCTTCATTAAGCTATCTAAAATATTTCCCCATTAATACACTTAAGATTGATCGTTGTTTTATTCAAAATATCACCCATGATCATCAAAAATCTGCAATTACAAAAGCCTTGATTCAAATGGGTCATAGCTTAAATCTTAAAATAGTTGCTGAAGGTGTAGAAACAGAATCAGAATTATCATTTTTGCGGCAACAAAATTGTGATGCTATTCAAGGATTTCTATTTAGTTGTGCATTGCCAGCACTAGAATTTGAGAAGTTTGTTTTATCTAATAAATCCTTTTTTATCTAAGAAACATTTATGTATAATATGATGGGGTACAAAATTCACCAATGAATAATTTTTACCTCTTGTTATTAATTATTGATTTGCAATATTTAAGGTGGAAAATTAGTGATGAATCAGCATGAGAATGAGCTTAAGTCTAATTTAGATAAATCTTCTTCCCATTCCGGTGAACGTTACTGGGGTAATGTGGAAGTTTTAGAAGAGGGTGAAAATTATAGAATTAGTCGTGTGGAAATTAAGCCTAGACACGGCATTAAACCACAAATTCATTATCACCGACATGAACATTGGGTTGTAGTGTCTGGTGTGGCTAAGGTAACTTGTGGTGATGAAGAAATATTGCTCAATTGTAATCAGTCCACCTATGTACCCGCAGCAACTCTCCATAAGGTTGAAAATCCAGGATCTATTACCCTAGTGATTCTAGAAATTCAAAATGGTGAGTATTTGGGTGAAGATGATATAGAACGACCATTTGAGTTAACTTCTGTTCAATGAAAAATCTCCAACTGCCTATTGATTGGCAAGCTGTTCTTGGTGATGAATTGACAAAACCCTACTTTGATAAACTCCAAGAATTTTTGGTAGAAGATGGCTTATCCTATAATATTTATCCACCAGCAAAAGATGTTTTTTCGGCTTTTGAATTGACACCATATGAGAAAGTCAATGTTTTGTTACTGGGGCAAGATCCTTACCACGATGAAAACCAAGCACATGGATTATGTTTTTCCGTCAAACCGGGGATCAAACCACCTCCATCCCTGATGAATATATTTAAAGAACTCAAAGCAGATGTGGGGCTGGATATTCCCAATCATGGTTATCTTGTTCAGTGGGCTAAACAGGGTATATTGATGCTCAATGCGGTGCTAACTGTGAGGGCGCATACGCCAAATTCTCACAAAAATAAAGGTTGGGAAACTTTCACAGATGCGGTGATTAATAAAGTTAACGAGAAATCTGAGCCGGTAATTTTTGTTTTGTGGGGTGGGTATGCACAAAAAAAATTAAAGTTAATAGATACCAATCGGCATAGAGTTATACAATCTGCTCATCCTTCACCATTCTCTGCACGAAACGGCTTTTTTGGCAGCAAACCTTTTTCAGCTATTAATGCTGCTTTAAGGAGTTGGGATAAGCCGGAGATTGATTGGGAACTTGTAATATTACCGCAGGGGAATAATAACAATTGAGTACTCAATACTCAATACTCTGGTAAGGATTCAGGATACAGAATGTTTGATATAGCAGGGAACTCCTAACAGAAGAGAAAAATATTCTTCTTCCTTCTTCCTTCTTCCTTCTTTCTTCTTCCTTCTTTCTTCTTCCTTCTTTCTCCTGAATTCTTACGTACTCTGTTAAAACCAACCTTCTTGTTCTAGGGTTTCAATTAACTGCAAACCACGAGGATCACCAACTCCTAAAAGTGCGGCTTTGGCATCCTCTCGGACTCCTAAATCTTGGTCTTCAGCGAAAGCTTGAATTAATGCATCAATTGCTGTGGCATAAACTACATTAGAAGGCAACTCTTTACACAGTTGCCCAATTGTCCAAGCACAGTTACTGCGTACTGCGGCTATGGGGTCTTGGACAAGGGCTTCAATTAAGGGGGGAATTGCGCCCACAATTACCTCATAACCTACTCCTGCCATCTGGGCTAGGGCGCTGGCTGCCCACAGACGGACGGCGGAAATGTCGGTTCTTAAAGCGTCTGCTAGGGGTGCTAAGGAACGGCGATCGCGGCAGTTGCCTAAAGCCCAAACTATGCCTTTTCGCACATAACCATTCCAATCTCGATTGAGTTGAGTAATTAATGGCTCGACTGCATCTTGACTCGGATTTCGTCCCAGGGCGTAGGCGGCGCTGACTCGGACTAAGGGACAGTTATCGGTTAATAGGCTAATGAGATGGGGAATTGCTTGCTCATATTCAATATCACAGAAAGCCCGCGCCGCTAACATTCTTTGTTGGGACTGGGGATTTGTCAGGAGTGCCAACATTAATTCTGGATCGGGTTTTGCCACTTCTGATTCAGCAGTAAGTGGTTCTATGCGGTCTAGGGGGCTTTCTAGCTCCACTTCGGCATCAAGTAGGCTTAGGTCATCTTCATCGTACATAATTATTCCGGTTTAATCGCCGCAAGGGATCAATTCATTACCCCCTATACCAACAAGCAAAACCCTGATAGATATTAGTTAAATAATTGTACAAGCTAATGGAGTGGTTTTACCATCCATAGGGATTGTGTTTGATAACCTTGGTGATGATAAAGCTGTAATGCGGGTGTGTTGGACTGAAATACTTGTAGAGCTATTTGGCGATCGCCCCTTTGTCTTGCCCAATTTTCTACATGATTCATCAAGGCTTTACCAATTCCTCGACGGCGATGTTCTGGAACAACGTAGAGGAGGAAAATGTGAGTATGGCGATCGCCCTTTATTTGATCTATAGCATTGCCTACCCATAGACAAGCTATGGGGGATGGTGATTGGTAATGGGTGATTGGTGATTGGGTAAACTCTCCCTTTTTTCCGGCTTCCCTTCGACTACGCGGTAGTTGAGCTTGTCGAAACTCAGGGCAAGCCTTTTCACTTGCTTCTTCATCTACCCACCATAAAGGGGTATCAGCAGAAAAATATTGCTCAACTGTTAGAGCTAGATGTGAAAAATCTTGATGAGAGAACATTTCTTGGTAAGTCTGCTGCATGAACTTGACCAGAATTGCCCTATCTACAGTTGAGCCTCGACGAATGTGGTAGCCGGGTAGTAAGAGAGTCAAAATTTGGGAAATGGGGAGGATGAGGGAGATGGGGAGGTTAATAACCCAATTTACGAATTACGGATTACCATACCAATTGGTGCGGGTGCTGCCATATCGGAAGGTAGAAAAATGCGAGCGCTGACTGCGACTAAGGCCAAGGTAAATATCAGCACAGCAATTAAAGGGGCAATGTATTGACGAAAAATGGCCATATCTGGGTTTTAGTTAGCTAGGGATTTTCTGAAAACAATTAGTTGAGCAAAACACTCGGTACTCGGTACTCAGTACTTAATACTTACCGCTGTTCACGATCCAAATCATCTAGTACCCTCTCACAGTACCAATTTTCTGGCATACCTGGATAATTTTGCTTGGCTTGCTCAATTAATCTCTCAGCAGCGGCAACATCACCAGATAACCTAGCTATGAGTCGGTTTTTTAAGTAGTTACCAGTGACTTCTTCGTCTACCTGTTTGGGTATGCCGTTTTTGAAGGGCTGTGAAGGTTCTCGCCGTAACTGCCAAAATAAAACGTAATAGAGTGTACCAAAGATTAAAATCAGGCTGATTGTGCCTAGGAGAGTGAGCAGGTTAAACCCCAGAAATCCTAAAACTAACTGGGAAAGAACATAGCCCAGTAGTAACCCTGTGACGATGAGGACAAATGTACCGACAAGAATAACTACTTGGTTCCCCATATATCCTCTTCTTCTGGCTCAATTCCTGGTCTGGTGACTGCCTCTGGCTTTGGATTCCAGGGGGCGAAAAATGGTAACAGGAGTAGTCCCGGTACAGCAGCAAGGATACTAATGACGAAAAATAAAGGCCAACCTGTATTTTTTGCTAAGGAACCTGCTGGCGCAACTAGAATATCACGACTTACGGCCATAAAACTAGAAAGTAAAGCATACTGAGTGGCTGAATAACGCTGATTACACATATTCATTAAGAAGGCGACAAAGGCTGCTGTTCCTAATCCAGCACAAAAGTTCTCGATGTTGATGGTCAGTAGGAGAACTTGGTAGTTTTTACCAACTTGTGCAAGTACAAGATAAGCTAAGTTGCTGACTGCTTGCAATGCTCCAAATACCCAAAGTGAGCGATTCAGACCAATTTTACTCAAAAATGCTCCACCTGCCAGTGTGCCAACAATGGTAGCTATCAATCCCATGCCGCCTTGAATTGCTCCTATGTCGGTTTGGGTAAAGCCTGTTTGTAGTAAAAAAGGCGTGGACATATTGTTGACAAAGGAGTCGCCGAGTTTATAGAGGACGATAAACAGCAGGGTTAGTAAGGCTTGGAGGATACCCTGGCGCTGGATAAATTCGCCAAAGGGTAAGATTACGGCTGCGGTTAAGGATTCTGGGGGACTGATTTCTTTGGGTTCTGGTGCAAATAAGGTGGCAATGATGCCTATTCCCATGCCTACTGACATCAATAAATATACTGATGACCAGGGGATGTTATCGGCAAGGATCAAGGCTAAAGAGCCTGTGAGTAAGAGGGCAATGCGATAACCTAAGACGAATACTGCTGCACCTGCACCCATTTCTAGTTGTTCGAGAACGTCGGTGCGGTAAGCGTCAGCGGCGATATCTTGGGTTGCACTGAGGAATGCGATCGCTACGGCGTTGATGGCTAACAGTTGTAGGGCTTGTTTGGGCTGTTGCAATGCCATGCAAGCGATCGCTATTAGTAACCCAATTTGAATTGTAATTAACCAACCCCGTCGTCTTCCTAAAAATGGCAACGTAAACCAGTCTAACAGAGGCGACCAGAGAAATTTTAATGAATATGGTACACCTACAAGGCTAAATAAGCCGATGGCGGTTAAATCTACGTTTTCAACTGTCATCCAAGCTTGTAGGGTCTTGCTGGTTAAAAACAAAGGCAACCCGGATGAAAAACCTAGTAGTATCAAGGCAGCCATTTTCCGGCTACCGAAAACTTGCAGTAGCGATTGAACTGGATTCATTAGTTTAAATTGCCTTCTCACCTGAGAGAGTTGCAGCTATCTTGCCATATTGGCTATGTCTTTTCTTGCCTACACGCCAATTAACATTGCAGAATCAGGATCTTACTTTCTTTGTGGCTAGTTGAATTAAATCTTCAATTTTCTTGATATTCTGATCCCCTGCTAAATAACCAATTCCCCGATGTAAATGTAAGCGAAATTGCGTAATTAGGGTTTCTCTATCTGTATCTAATCCGTCATTATAGCAGCGTTGTTTAAGAGCTAAAAGCAGAATATCAGATATTTCTCCACCGAAAACGCGCCATGTCAATTCTACGTTGCTATCTTGGGGTATGGGTACGGGTGAGGGCGGAGTTATTTCTGCAAGGGAACGACAAAACGCCCAACGACATAATATGTTCCATTGGTCGATTTTTGTGCTGCGTTTAAGTTTGAGAAGTTGTTCTTTAGCTGTTTGGGAAAGTTTAATTCTTTCTATTGGTGATTCCATGATTTTGGTGATTAAGAATATGATTTTGTCTCACGCAGAGGAGCCAGTGCGTTGCGCGGGTTTCCCGCGTTGTAGCAACTGGCGTAGCGCAAAGTCACAGAGAGTAAGAGTTGAGATTTTTTTACCAAAAATAACCAGGTTTAATTGTGGTTTCTCTTTTACCGGAGTTGTATTGGAGTAGGTATTCGCGGGCTATGGCTTCGGTTTCTTTGAGGTTTTGATATTCTTGTAGACCGATTTCGGTGTCGGTGGAAAGGAGTATAACTTGATGACTGGCTGAGGGAAAGTATCTTTCTACTAGGTTGTTGCGGTGTGAGGAGTCGAGTCTACCTAGAGGGGTATCAATAGCTACTGGTAAGCGTCTTCCTGATACTTTGGCTAAACCCCACAAAAATGCGATCGCTAATAGTTGTTTTTCACCAGCAGAAAGTCGATGTTTGGGAACTGGTTTACCGTTTAAATCATATAAAGATAACCCAAATGTTTTACTATCAATAGCAATGCGATGTACTAAATCAGATTTATGTAATAAATACAGAAAACAGTTTTTTACTTCTTCTTCTAATTTATTCAATTTCCGCAAAGTCAATCTTTCCCGAAATTCTTTTAATGTCGCTTGTACTTTCGCAGCCGAATTAATAATATGTTCACTATCTTTATATTTCAGATTTTCTACGGTATATTCATTTAGTTCTTGTCTTAGTTTTTTGATTTCTGCCTCTAATTCTATCAATTCCCGACTCATTGATTCAGCCTGAGATTGCATCTTATTAAATTCAGTTTGTGCCTGTTTTACAGCCTTTTGCAATTTTGTATATTCTTCCGGTGCAGCCGCAGTTTGTACTTGTCTTTCTAAAGTTAATATTTCTTCTTCATAATTACTTAATTCATCTAACTGCTTTTGGGCTGTACTTTCGGCAACCTGCAAACGATAAGTTATATTGTCAAGCAAACTTAAACTTTCTTCATCTCCATTTAACCAAGTATTTTCTGTTGATACATTATTGGTATATAAGTTATTGATATCTTCAGCTAGAAAAGATTGAATATTAGTAACTTTATTAGATTCCAGATTTAATTGTTGCAGCCAATTAAGTAATCGTTCATCTCTAGCAATTAATACATCCTTAGCTAATTGAATTTGTTGAGTTTTAAGTTCTTTTTCTCCTTGGTGTTGGACTTGAGATAATAAAGGACTAATTAAAGCCAAAGGTAAAACATCAGAAGCTAACTCACATAAAGATTCACGGATATTATTACCAGCTTTGATTTTATCTTCCTTTTCTCGTTCTAATTGGCTACGTTCAGCAGCAATTTTACCACCTTCATTCACAAATCTATCTAAAGCTTCTTCATAGATTTTTTCTAATTCTGTAACTTCAATATTCAGATTTGCTAGTTTTTTCTGATTATTTTCGTATTCTTGCTGTTTTTCATTGAGTTTAGTTTCAATTTCTTCTAATTTAGCCAAATCTTTATTATCTGCAAATTCTCGTTTTTTGCGATTTACTAAAATCTCTAAATCAATTGCTAATTTATCTGCCAATTCTAACCCCAAAAGTCCGTTAATAGCATCAACCACAATTGGGGGTGGTATTTCTTGTTCTGCAAGTTCCTTAACTTGTTCACCATCAAATAGAAATAAATTAGAAATACCTAAAGGTAAAATATTTTCTATATATTCATCCCATATATTAACCAGTGAATCAATCGGCCAAGTTTCATCATCACCTAAAATACCTAAATGGTCTTTCCCATCTTTAGGATTTTTTTCCCAAGTCCGAACAACACGATACCTAACAGGTTTATCTTCTTCAATATGTTCAAAAACCAACTCAATACGAGTTTTTTCTATAGGATCAGCCTTACTATTTACACATTGATTTAAAAAATCACTATAACTAAGATTACGGCGAGTTGAACATTGGGCGCGTTGACCATATAAAGCCAGCCGAATAGCATCCATAAGTGTAGTTTTTCCCCCACCGTTCATTCCTCCGAAAAGGATAATTGGGCGTACATTATCCTCATCAATTTTCGGGTTGAGGTTGATAACTTGCTTACCGGAGTATGGACCAAAGTTTTGTAATACTAATTCGAGGAATATCATTATGCGATTTTGGATTTTAGATTAATCTCGTTCCCTGGCTCTGACAGGGAATGCTTTCAAGAGGCTCTGCCTCTGTTATAATTAGATGAGGTAGAACCTCAATATTGACATTTCCAGCCAGAGGATAGAGAGGATATTTTATTCATCTGAACTGTCATCTACATTCTTTGTTGCAAACTTAAAACTAGCCCAAGTTTGTAGTTTAGTGTCTTCCTTATCAGGTGCATCTCCTAAAGTTAATTGCTTCACTTTTTCCCTAACAGTTGCCACATCACCGTCTAAAGCTGCTTGTCGTAAATCCCGTTTTAAATGAGCGTTTTTAATCGCTGCTTCTGGAGAACGGGAACTTGTATTAAAACATTTTTCTAGGCTTTCATAAATACCAACACGACGAGTTTTTTTCTTAAATTGGCGTTCTGTATCTAATAATTTCGCCATCAATTCTAAGTGCATTCCGTCACTATCACAGATTTCTTCTAATATTTCCCATTCATCAATACCAAGTATGCTTTGATCTGCACCAGGACGGGGATCTTTAAATATTTCTCCCGTGACTTCTTCATATATTCTGGGTAAGCTATCATCAAATTCGTGTTTGTCTTCTAACCATATCCGGCGGATAGCACTTAATTCTTCTAGAGTAATTAGAGTAATATCACCCATATTTTTAGGTGCTGTTTGACGGACTTGTGTTTGCGCTGTTAATACTCTTCTTAGCCAATATTCTCTCCAATATTTTGTGTATGGTCCATGAATTGGTTCAATAGAAGTTGCACCATCTACATTACGTTCAAATAATTGAACCTCTCCCCAGATACGACGAAAATCCCTTTTACTTCTATCATCTTTAATATCTAATTCATTGCGAATATCTAATAGAGGCTGCATCCATTCTTTTTCTTCATCATTTTGGATCATTGCTTCCATTGATTTATCTTTACTAACAATTGTGCATACCCAGCAACCAAATCGAGAATCCCCACAGCTAGGTGTAGAAGTATCAACTACTAGAGGGCATTCATTATCTGCTGTTGCACCTCGATACATTACGAATAAATCTTTATTACTATATCCCCAAGGATTTTGAAGCTGATTTAGATAAATCCAAACTTCATCAGTACGCCAATCTTCGATAGGGAGATAAATCATAGAATTAGGTCTATTTGGATTCAAATTCATATGATCTCGTATCCGCCATTCTCGATGTTTAGCCATTGTGATAGAACGTTTGATACTTTCAGATTTACGAGTACCCAATACAAGAATTACTTCACCGTTAGTTTGAATTACTTCCCGAATAAAGCTGTCAGTGGGTTTAATTTTTAATCTCTCGGTACACCAACGCATACGATTACGTGGTGCTGGATAGCCTTTACCTATTAAGTTCACCCAAAAAGTATCTTTAATTGCAGGATAAAGCAGATGGGCTTGAATTGGCATTCCTTGTTCTTCAGCGGCAACTCTCATCCGTTCTAAAGAGTTGCGTACCCAAACAGAGACTACAGGGTTTTCTACTAAGGTATCTGTTGTAATTACATGAATTGGCTTAGTTTTTTTTTCCGGTGGGAGTTCAGCGATCGCATTCCAAATAAGCTGTAACGTAGCAGTACTGTCTTTTCCACCCGAATAGCCTACTACCCAAGGTATTTCATCTAAACAATACAATTCTTGAATTTCTGTAGAGAGAGCTTGGATATAGTCCACTAACTCTGCTACAGTACGATTTTGCTGATTTTTATTTTCTGGTTGTTGTGCTGTAGTCATTTTTTTCTACCTGTGTATATATGGATATAGTTTCAATATGTCCATTCGGGGGAATGGAAACATCTGGTATATAAATAAACCTAGCTACGAGTGCAAAATATTTTTAAAAATAGCATCCTTAGTATCCATTTTTTTGGACAATAAAGCAAGAGTCAGTTATTAAGTTTTTAAAAATTAACATGAGCAATAGTACAGAAGCACTAAATAATCAACTCGCTAACGAGTATCTAGAACGGGAAAATAAGGATAAACAGGTATTAGCTTTACTGCTAGAGAGGTTTTTAGAGAAAAAAGACCAAATTCTTGTCCAAAAGACAGAAATGGGTGGTACTGAGGCTTATGTAGGTTCTGTGACATTGGAATGGTTCGCGGGACGGGTACATTTTGCGTCTGGTTTACCCCTACTACAAAAAAAGTACAACCCAGAGACAGAGAATATTGAAATTGACGCTGATAGTATTGATGAAATTCAACAACGTCCTGTTGATTGGTCGCGTCAAGCACCGTTAGTACAGTATTTAGCAGCGAGAAAAAACCATAAATTTCCCGCTGTGTTGGTAGTAATTAATCAACCTTGGGTAGATAACCCCAAAGCAGCGGAGTGGGATAGTCAAGGACGGGCTAAAAAAGCGACTACTGATTTTATACCTTTAGATAAAGATGGTAAAGTTGGTTTACTGAATATTTCTGAAGAAAATGTGACAATTTATGCTTTAGATGGTCAGCATAGATTAATGGGTGTCCAAGGTTTAATGGAGTTAATTAAATCTGGTAAACTCCAACGTTATAAAAAGGATAAAACTGCTGATGATAGTTTTATTACTTTGTCTGATTTGATTGATAAATATCAAGTAGAACCTGCTTATTTACAAAGTTTATCCAAAGAAAAAATTGGTATTGAGTTTATTTGCGCGGTGAATACTGGGGAAACTCACACAGAAGCAAAACGACGGGTAAGATCAATTTTTGTTCATGTCAATTTAATGGCTGCACCTTTAACTAAAGGTCAGTTAGCACAATTAAATGAAGATGATGGCTTTGCTATTGTAGCGCGAAAAATTGCCGTTACACATCCACTTTTAGAACAAAAACCAAATCGAAATCCGCGTGTTAATTGGAATAGTGCCACAGTAGCCGCTAATTCTACGGTTTTGACGACGCTGCAAGCCTTACAAGATATGTCCGAAAGGTATTTGGGGCAAAAATTCCCCCACTGGAAACCTTTGGAAAAAGGATTAATTCCCATGCGTCCAGAAAATGAAGAAATTCAGGAAGGAATTGCAGATTTTAAACTACTTTTTGATAATTTAGCTAATCTTCCCAGCTATAAAGTATTGGAACACGAAGATACAACTGTTTTGCGTCGCTTCAATTTTGAAAAAGATGGTGGTGAGGGAAATATGTTATTTCGTCCAGTTTCTCAAGTTGCTTTAGCGCAAGCTTTGGGAACTTTGGTATTTAAAAAAGGTTTTGCTTTGACGGATGTTTTTAAGAAGTTGGAGAAATTTGACCGTCAAGGGGGTTTTAGTGGTATGGAATATCCTCAATCTTTATGGTATGGGGTTCTCTATGACCCCAATAAAAAGCGGGTACAGGTAGCAGGAAAAGATTTAGCTGTGAAGTTATTAATTTATATGTTGGGAGGAATGACTGAAAAAATGGAAGTTACTGCTTTACGTAAGGCTTTAGCTAATGCTAGGACTATTGAAGAACAAACGATAGGTTTTGATGGAAAGTTGGTAAAACCGCAGGATGTAGGACTTCCAGTTATTTTATAATAATAGCTAATTATGGCTGAAATATATAATGACGATGCCATTGCAAAGCTTCAATATCTGGAAAATATTTCTCTACTTTAGGTAATATGAGTATTTCCCCATGAAATTCTGTTATTGTTCTAGCATGGGGAGATACTTCTTCTAATTCTTTGCTAACGATAATTTTGTATTTATCATCAACAGCAAACCAACCTCTGTCAAAAGCCCAATGATGATTTTTACAAAGTGCTATTCCGTTATGTATTCTACTATCGTAAAAAGCAGAGAATGGTTTTATATGTGCGCCGTCAACAATATTTTGATTACCAGTTTTAGTCACTTTCAACCCACAAAAAGCACATCTATTTTCATAGACAGATACAATTGCTTTTCTAAAAAAAGCATTTCTAATTAGTGTTTTTTTTAAACTCCATTTAGGAATAGTTTTTAATGTATCTGTTGATTCGGTTATAGTTTCTTGTTCTAAGGATTCATTTTGAAAATTTTCATTAATTTTTAAAATTTCTCCTATCTCATTTTCATCAGATGAAAGCCAACTTGATACAAGTGCATCAATTAATTCTTTTCTGGTACTTTCATCTTGTATTAAACTAAAAAGTTCATCATCTAGAAAGGCGTAGTTAACATCATCTCTAATTTTAGGAATTGATTGAGGACGGCCACCCTCATATTCAGAACTATACTTGAGATGCCAAAATTTACATTTATCGTTTTTCAAGTGAAAAAAAGGAAGGGCAAAATCACTACCTTTAAAAGGGCTAGATGCCATTACCTGCCAATACTTTTTAAATGTCTCAATTAAGTCATCAGAAATATAAATATTTTTATCTGTTATTACATTTTGCGTAATTAAATCAATTACGGATAAAAGTAATATTGGCTTATTTAGTGCATCACCTTTTTTTTGAGTTTTATATACTTTAAGATTAGAAAAACATTCACAATAATAAGCTAAATTTTTCTGATTGTATGATTGTTCTACTTTACTCATTTTTATCTATTACCTATTACTAAGAGGATATAAATCTTCTTAAATCATAGTCTTCACCTTCGAATTTTTCATTAAACCTATCAGAATTGAGAAATAATAAAATTCGATCAGAATAATCTATTGCACCTCGAATTTCTACTTCTAATACTTCTAAACCACCATTAGCATACTCTTCAAATATATGATTACGCTTTTCATTATTATTACCATCCTGGAAAGATAAAATTCCTATATCTTCAGTTTCAATCAGTCCTAAAAGATTTATGATCGTATCATACCCTCTAACAATAAATTGTTCTTGAGGAATTGGGGATGGTTCACGTTTAGAAATTTCTTCCAAAGGAATACGTTTTTTATACTTAGCGCCCAAAGCAGCAGCAAAAACAATCACATCAGCAAAAGTCTGAAAAGGACCAGTTCCCCCATCAGCAGAAGTTAAACTTTTCACCAAATCAGCCTTATCTTTAGCAACTCTGATTCTACCAGTTTCTGCCATAATTATAAAATATACACCCTAAATATCTCAAACCTAATTTATTAATACCATACTCTTGCTTTCCTCTCCGCGCCTCTGCGCCTCTGCGTGAGAAAAAAATCAAAAAACATCCTCATGAACCAGAGAAAATAGTAGTATGGGGAATAGTTCCCCCAGTCATAGCAAAAACCTCACCATTGATATATTCATATTTAATATCTTGCTGTTCCTCCCACTCCAAATACTCTAAAGGACTCATATAAATTCTATCAGAACTAGCAACCATAACTTTCTTCCTTTGCGCCTTTGCGACTTTGCGTGAGATATATTAATTTCTTTCCACTTCAATAATTTCAGTATATTCAAAACCATTCAAACTCTGTCTTACCAAAGAATATCTTTCTCTACCCAACTGAATATCATCTTGCTGACAATTAGGTTTAGAAGAATAATAAACCAACACATATTCTTTACCAATTTTATCAGCAATTTCCTCCTCAACTTCTACCCTCCATTGGGTTTGAGTTACCAACACAATTAACTGATTTGCTAATTTAGGAATAGTTTGAGCAATGTGACGACGGGAATTAGCATCTAAACTCCCAAAAGGAGAATCCATAACAATGGGAAAAGTGCTACTATCAGGAACCATGATCATTTTCCGCTTTTCACTCCAGTCGCGCACCTTGTCTATAATACTAGCGATAAAAGATAAACTGAGAATTTGATTTTCTCCTGTTGAAGCTGCAACTGGTGCTTCTATTCCTGTCGTGTTTTCGACTAAACTCAATTCATACTTTTCGCTAATTTTGGGAACGTATGGAGTAAAAGACATATCTGAGAAAATTTCCTGTACTCGCTGTTCTAATTGCAGACGAAACTGGTTTTCTTGACGGTTTTTTACTTCCGATAAACGTTCAATTGCATCTTGGGTAGCGCTAATACGACGCTGTGCTAAAGATTGTTTTTCTTCATTTTGCTTTTGCTTAGATATTTGTTTGACTAAAGCATCAATATCTGTTTTGAGGTGAGAAAGTTCTTGTTGATTTGCACCTTGTTCTCGATTTAATTCATCAATTTTCGCTTCAATTCCATCTAATCGTTTTTGTAAACCGCTAATTTCTTCATTGGGATCTTTTCGCAGTTGTTCTTGAATACCGTCTAATTCCAGTTCAACTTGAGAAAGGTTTTCCTTTAACTGCTTAATTCGTGCTTGTTCTCTATCCGCTTCTTCCCAAAAAGCAAGTGCTTGTTTATCAATTTCATCAACTTGTGCGCTCATTCTAATTGCAGTTTCTTCCACTGTCGAAGAACCTGCTTTTTTCATTAAGTTCTTGACATGGAAATGAGTATGCGTTCCTTCTCTTAAATCAGCACCACAAATACAACGTCCAGTATTGAGTAAATCCTTGACAAATTCTTGGGAAATTCCTGTTGTTAATTCACCACGTTGTTTTAAGTCTGTAAATATTTCCCGAAACTTGGCTGTAGTTTCTGACAAGAGAACTGTATAACCCCGTGCGGAAATCACTTTTTTCAATGTTTCCCGTGTCTTTTTCAATTGTTCCCGATAGCTATCTCTTTGTGATTCTAAGTTTTGCTTTCTTTCTTGTAATTCTTTAATAGCACTTAGTTCGCGTAATTTATTACTGACTTCTTTTTTGAATGTTTGTTGATGTTCTAATTCTAGCTTGATTTCAATTTGACGTTTGTTGATAGTTTCAATTTCCGATTCCAGCTTTTCTTGCTGAGTCAATAACTGTTTAGTTTCTGCATCACCAATATTTTTTAGTTCAGTTTCTAAAGTCTTTTTAGTATCTTTCAGGTGTTTAATTGAAAGTTCAATTACTTCTACACCTAAAAAAGTCCTAATTGCTTCTGCGATTTCAGCTTTGTTATCAGAACGGACTATTTCTTCAATGCGTTCACCGTCAAAGAAAAAATATTGATGTAAACTTGCGGGTAAAATCTGGGTGATGATTTCTTCGGCTTGCTGAAGGGGAAAATACCATTTACCGTCATCTCCAGCAACTTGGATTTTTAACTGGGTTTTACCAGCTTCAATAAAATCACTTTCATTTTTATAAACCCGACAAGAACGAGTCGCACGGTAACGGTTGCTTTCATGTTCCCAACCTACTTCTACTGAACATTCTACAGGATCTCCTGGTTGAGATTCTGCGATCGCTCTTTTATTGACTAACTGTTCTGTGGAAGCAAATGCAGCACTGAATTTTTCATATAATACCCAGGTAAAGGCATTCAATAAACTGGTTTTACCTGCGCCATTACTCCCATAAATCATGGTAGTATTGCGAACGTCTCCACCAGCTAAAGTAATTTCTGGTGTTTTTCCATAAAATGAGCGAAAATTACATAGTTTAATGGAAGTTAGTTTCATTGCACTGCTTCCTTGACAATTATTAGAATATCATCATTAATATGTCCTTTGCTTTTTCTATCTAATCTGCTTTTCTCTAATCTCCATACTTTTTCAATAATTTGTTTTACTTCTGGTGGTGCGCTGTTAATTGGTTCTTGGACATCTTCAATGTTTGGGTATTCTGGCATTTTTTTATTTGTGTTGAGAATGTGTAAGAGTAAATGAACCGCGAAGGCGCGAAGGACGCGAAGGAAGAAAGGAAGAAGAAGGAAGAAGAAGGAAGAAGGGGATTTAAGAAGAGAGGATGACTCGTTTGATTCCTTCTTTGAGGATGGGGACGTTAAAGTTAATTAGGAGTCCGAGGCGGTTATTTGTCATTTTTAGATATGAAATAACTTGAGCTTCGTGAATGGGAGCTAGTTTTTCTACAGCTTTTAATTCAACTACTAAAATATTACCAACTAAAAAATCTAATTCACCTTCACCAATAGGATGAACTTTATAATTTATTGATACTAGATATTTAGGTTTACAAGGTATCCCTCGCAAACGCAATTCACAACACAAAGCTTCTTGATAAACCCTCTCCAAAAACCCCGCTCCCAACACCCGATGTACCTCAATAGCCGCACCAATCACCGCATATGCTAACCCCTCCACATCATCACTCAACTCCCTCATTCTTCCCTCCTCCTTCTTCATTCCCTCTTCCTTTGCGCCCTTCGCGCCTTCGCGGTTCATTAATCTTCAAATATCCAACAACCCATATCGTTTTTGCAAAGCCAATAACTTCATCCTAGCTTCTCCGGCATTATCTGCTAAATCAGCAAACTCCACAAAACGCCGTAATTCCTTTTTTAACAAATTTCTTTCCACCTCAATAGTTTCTCTATCCAAATCTGGAGGTAAAACAATCATATCAAAAATCGTCGCTCTTTCTTTACCAGGATGAGGACGTAAAACTCTGCCACGACGTTGGATAAATTGACGAGGATTTCCTGAACTTGATAAAATTACCGCAGTTTGAATAGCGGGAATATCCACACCTTCATCTAAACAACGAATCGCAACTAAACCTTGCAATTCTCCACTTTCAAATTGACAGCGTAATGTTTCTCTTTCTTGTAAAGAAGTGTGTGCGGTGTAGGTGCTGACTTTGTAACCCAATTCCACACCCAAAATTTTAGAAACTGCTTTGAGTTGACGCAGAGATGAACGCTGTCCGGTTTCTGGAGAACCGTCACTACAATAAAATAAAGTATGGCTTGTATCTTTGCGAGTTTCCATTAATTCCCGCAAAGCTGTTAATTTATTTTCTGCTGCACCAATTAACCTAGCACGTTGCATTAATAAGGATTTGATATCTTCGTTGTCTTCAAAATCTCCAACATCACCATGATCTCTTTCTCGATATAAAAGAGAACGTCCGATTTTTTTTGTTAACTTAAGATAGGCAATACTTTCAGCCTCTGTTAACTCCACCAAAACGGGATAATAAAGATAGTGTACCAAAGCTCCTTGTGCGATCGCATCCTCTAAACTAAACTCAGGTTGGAGAACAGCACCAAAATAATCTAATAAAGATTGTGTTCCTCCATCATCAAAATACCGTTCCGGTGTCGCCGATAACGCTAGACGCAACCCCACCTTCCGGGGTAAACTTTCCTCTAACTTCGGTGAACCTAAATTATGTGCTTCATCACCAATAATTAAAGTCTTCGGTGGAAAATATTTAAGTTGTGACTGAAAACCATCACTAATTAAAGTCGAGTTAGTGGTAATCACCGTCACGAAACCTTGAGAACCAGAACGCAGATTATAAATTTGTGTTGATAATTGACTTTGCCAACTACGTAAATTCTCGAAAGCTAAAATTGGAATTAAGTTAAATTTCTCACATTCTCTCGCCCATTGAGTCACAAGATGACGATAGGGACATACTACCACCAAGACTTGTAACCCTATCTGTTGATACAACTCACAAGCGATAGACAGTGCAGTAATAGTCTTACCACTACCAGTAGCCATTTTTAGCGTCCCTCTGCCATTATTAGCAAACCAACTAGTAATAGCTTGACGCTGATATCCCCGCAATTGCAGAGATAATGGCATTTTTGGACATCCTGGTAAAGGCTGCTTAACTTGATAAATGCCTTTCTTCTCTCCCACATAAGGTAACTTGAGAGAGAAAAAAGGCAATTTCTGCACTGGTTTTCGCGTTATATACATAAATTGGTAATTGGTAATTCGTAATTGTTATTCATTTTACCCATTACCCATTACCCATCACCCATTACCATTTTTCAGTTATAGTTTCGCCAAATACCAATCAGAGAACCTTGCACTTGTACTTGTATTGCAGGTATTTCCATCGGTTTATACTTAGAATTTGCTGGTTTGAGAGTCACAAGATCATCATGACGATAAAAACGTTTTAAAGTTGTACCGTGTCCTTCAACTCTAGCAGCCACAATAGTGCCATTTTTCAACTGATTTGGTTCTGCTACCGGACGCAAAAACACCACATCCCCATCAGCAATTAAATCATCAATCATGCTATCTCCAGTCACCCGCAAAGCATAACTTTGGGGAGGTAAAGATAAATTAGCCAAGTCTAAATGCTCTACAGCATCCGTAAAAGGCTCAATTAAACCACCAGCAGCAATAGTTCCCAAAATCGGTACACCTAGCTTCACAGGACGCAAAACCCGAATTGTTCGTGCCTTACCTTCCTTCCACTCGATATATCCCTTGTTGCGTAAATGCTCTAAACGGCTTTGAATTGGTGCAGGTGATTTCAAGTTCATTCCTTGCATCATTTGACGAATAGAAGGCGAATGCTCATTCATTCGGATATATTCTGTCAACCATTCGTATAATTCTTGTTGAGCTTCTGTTAGTCTTTCCATAATTTTTGTTGGGAAGTAATTATAAATGTCCCTAGAACATTAGTACTACAAAAATCTTCCCTTAACAAGATAAAACTTAAAAATTTAAAAGGCAAAAGAGAAATAACTGACTTTGCTTTTGCCTATTTACTTGCAATTTTTTAGCTTTTACCTGTCATTTAGCCCCTAAAATACTGGCCAGTAGAGCTTTTTGAGCGTGTAATCTATTTTCTGCCTGATCCCAAACCTTTGATTGGGAACCTTCGATTACTTCTTCGGTAATTTCTTCACCGCGATGTGCTGGTAAACAGTGTAGAACAATTGCGGCTGGATCTGCAAGACTCAATAATTGTTGAGAAATTTGATAAGGCTGGAAAATAGGAAGCCGATTATCAGCTTCTGCCTCTTGTCCCATACTTGCCCAAACATCAGTGTAAAGTACAGATGCACCTTTAGCTGCTGCTTCTGGGTCATGGGTGAGAACAACTTCAGTTTTATTATTAGCTATTGCCCTAGCTTTTTCTACAATTTTTGCATCTGGAGCATATCCCGAAGGAAAAGCCACCCGCACATTCATTCCCACCAAAGCACAACCCAGCATGAGAGAATTAGCGACATTATTCCCATCACCCACGTAAGTCAAAGTTAGACCATTCAAAGTCCCAAAACATTCTTGAATTGTCAATAAATCGGCTAAAATCTGGCAAGGATGTTCTAAATCTGTCAGTGCATTAATTACAGGACTTTCGGCATAGTTGGCAAAAGTTTCCAAATCTTCCTGGGCAAAAGTACGAATTGCAAAAATATCCAGATAACGATCTAACACCCTTGCAGTATCCTGAAGAGGCTCCCCACGACTCACCTGAGTTACATTGGGATTAAGATCAATTACCTGTCCACCCAGTTGGTACATAGCCACCGTAAAACTAACTCGTGTGCGAGTTGAGGCTTTGGAGAATAATAACCCCAGAACTTTATTACACTGCAACTGTAACTTTTGTGACTTGAGTTGAGTTGCCAATTGCAGAAGTTCTTGCAGTTCTGTGGAATTAAGATCCGCCAGACCTAATAAATCTCGTCCGATCAATTCTGCCATGCTTGTGATCTTTTAAAGAACAATAATGTTTTTCTGTTCCTTCACCCAGACGCGTCAAAAGGAATACAGTCTTAAAACTGTACCAAATATTGTTACCTTAAGTTACACAATTAGAATTAGCTTTTTTAATCAATGCGTAAGTCCTAGTAGTTTTTTTACTCATGCACAGATTTTTTCTCTATACAAGTATCTTTAGACTGAAGACTGAAAATTGAGCTATGGCTAAGGAAAGAATTTTTTTAGTCATGACCACTAGACAAATCTCAGAATTGTGATATGATGTGTAATCGGTGGGTGCTTAGAAAGCACTAGCCAGTTCGCCAGCATAGCACAGTGGTAGTGCATCCGACTTGTAATCGGAAGGTCGCGAGTTCAAATCCCGCTGCTGGCTTTATTCAGGTTTTGGAAGTAGAGAAGGTGCTTGGATTGTGCAGGGGTTGGTTTCACATTTTTGCTCGTAAAGCTTATTAATGTATGGTTCCTGCCAACGGAGGGGAACTTCTAAGAGCGATCGCACGCCGGTAATTCCCTGACCGATAAACAGTAACAGAGCAATGCAATTGAGGATAATGTGAACCTTGCGCCAGCGATTGGTTTTATCTTTGTAGATGTCTGGTAAGATAGCCAGTGAAAAAATCATCAATAGAGCAGCTACTTGCCCGTAGTAGTAGTGAGAAATATACCATTGGTCGGTTTTGCGGTAAACACCATCTTGACAACCAAGCACCACCAACCCAACTCCACTCAGAGTTGCAAATATACCACGCCAATTTTTTGCTTTCGCCCGATAAAGTAAATATAGAGAAGCAATTGTCGCCGCAAATAACAGGGCAATAAAAATTACCTGAAATGGTGATTTCATCCAAATTTGCTGATCTACAATATGACCGAAAACATCGTTAGCCAAAGCTAATAAAACAATACCGACAACTGAGCCAGTTAGCCAGCGTCCCAACTGGACGTGTTCAGTTCCAACCACAGGAGGAATTTTACTTTTCCCTATGGCTATAGTTTGCAAGCGACGTTGACGGACTTGTAAAGCGAAGTTGACAACAATGCCAATGAGGGGAAAAACTACAATTACAGCGATCGCTGGATGCAACAACAAAATCGCATCTCTAAGTTCCATATTACACCTCTTTCCAACTTAGTTAATTAGCCCAAAATATTCTGTAGAGACAATTCATGAATTGTCCCTACGCCTTTTATACCAGATGTTTAATAGATTCTTCCCATCAAAAATGAACGCAGGTAAAGTTACTTAACTTCGCTGGCTTCAAACCTAGACACCTTACCCCGTTTAACTGCAACTACCACATCATAAGTAGCGCAATAAGAAAACGTCACATTATTAGCTTTGTTGTAAAGATTCACCACCATCCCTGCACCACCGGCTTGAACAGCAAGTGGCTCAAGATCACCAAAAAAGAACCGACGTAATTGATCACCACCACCAAATTGACCTTTATTCTTCATCACCAAATCAATTTTCTGTTGAGCATTCAAACCTGTAGAATCTTTCATTTCTGCGGCTGATGCTTGAACTAGGGAAGGATTCACGACTTTCAAAGGAACATCCCAAACTGTCAACATACCAGCTAGAGCAACACCTGTGAGTAAAGAAGAAGCGACTTTCATTTGTTTTTCCTGATGTTTAAGTTTTTCGACTAACCACAGCATCCCATCTACTACTGAAGCTCAAATGAAGGTATTCCCTGAATTTCCTGAAATTACCCCTTGGAAAAATTTAGTTTGTACTCAGCACATTCTCAGAAAGTTATGATGTTGTATTCTCAGCTTAATTTAAGTTTTTTATCACCCTAAATTAATCAACATATTTGAGTTTAGTATTGATAATTAAAAGTATTTTCTTTACAGTGGTGTTATTGTGACCAGACCCAGAAGAAAGTATCTTCACATTTCCAAAATTCCAGGTCAAATCTATCTCTGGCTGGCAATTCTGATTTTTGGAGCTTCTAGTGCAGTTACCCGCAAGCTAACGCAAATCGGCGCTCAACACTTCATGGATGGTCGAAATCCGATTTCTCTGTGTAATGTTTTATTCGTTGGCAATCTCTGCGCTTTGATAGTTCTGTTGCTGATTTATGGACGACAGTGGAATCAAGCCACTTTACAGCAACTTTCAAAAAAAGATTGGTTCATACTAACAACAGTAGCTATTTTATCTGGAGCTATCATTCCCGGCTTAATTTTTCAGGCATTAGCACTAACAGAAGTTAACAATATCATTTTGGTTGGCCGCTTGGAACTACCTCTGACTATGGCTTTATCAGTTTGGTTACTGCGGGAACGGGTGAATCGTTGGGACGTGATGGGAGCCTTGGCTGCATTCCTTGGTGTCACCCTTACTATTCTCCTTCAACCACCAGGGGCAGGGATGATGAATATGGGAGGTTTAGGAGTGGGTATTGGCGAACTATTAGCAACATTAGCTGCTTTGGGTTCAGTAGCTGCCACAATCATTACCAAAGCATGGCTTTCCCATATCCCACTAGGAATATTCAGTATTTTTCGTACTGCTTTAGGAACTGTAGTATTTTTCTTGATTGCTTTAGTTCTCTATGGCCGCGACCACTTTCAAGATGTATTATCACCTTTTCTGTGGCAGTGGATGCTTGTCTATGGCGCTGTAATCGTCGTGCTAGGTCAATCATTTTGGCTGAAAGGCTTGAGAGCTTCTACGGTGTCAGAGGCTTCCTTAGCAGGCTCTTTTACCCCCATTGTTGGTATTATGGCAGCTTATTTAGTATTGGGAGAAGCCCCTACCTTCGCTCAATATGTCGGTGGTAGCTTGGTTTTAGTGGGCATATTTTTGAGCCAGATTGGTATCCAACTTCAGAGCGATCTGCTTGCAGCAGCGCTTCGCTATCGCAAAACTGCACCTAAAAAAGTAAATTCTCTTCCAGCAGAACAAAAAGTAGAAACCGGGATGGGATTTAAAGGAATATAAAATTTATCTGCAAAGAATACTTGTTGTCTATCACTATTGTCGTAATATTGCCTTTAGTTATACGTTAGTTATATTGTGATAGATAACAACAACCTTTTATTACGTAATCTTTGGTACTATGCCCTACCTAGTTATCTCCTGAAACCAGGTAAAATGGTAGCCCGAATTTTCTTGGGAGAACCAGTACTACTGATTAGAAGCCAAGATGGCAAGGTTTCTGCTGTGCGGGATATTTGTCCTCATCGGGCTGTACCCTTGAGTTGTGGTCGATTCGATGGGCAAGAAGTAGAATGCTGTTACCACGGTTGGCGTTTTGACCCTGCTGGACATTGTGTATCAATTCCTTCTTTATTGCCAGAACAAGACATGGATTTGAGCCGCTTCGATGTGCAATCATATCCCATCCATGAGACTCAAGGCAATATTTGGATATATATGTCAGATGGGGATAAATCTCAACCCAATCCTTCAGAAATGGATGTTCCAGTAGTTCCAGGTTTTGCTGAACAACTCCCTCAACTAGTTGAAGTAATGAGGTTTCCTTGTTTTATAGATCATGCGGTGACAGGTTTAATGGACCCTGCCCATTCTCCTTATGTACATCGGGTATGGTGGTGGAGAAGCGGTGAATTGCATGAAGAAGTCAAACAATTTGATCCTTCACCTTACGGGTTTACAGTCCGACGGCATAAGTTGTCAGAAAATATGGAGAATATGAGCCGATTATATTGGTTAGTCGGTGGTGGTATTCCCGAAGTAGAAATTTCTTTTCGTTTACCAGGTGTGAGAATAGAAGAGATAACTTTTGGTAAACATCGACTTTGTAATTTGACCGCAGTTACACCAATTTCTGAGACAGAAACAGAGGTAACTTTTGTTCTTTATGGAATGCCTAGTTGGTTAACTGTATTCAAACCTTTGATTCATGTATTAGCACGAAAATTTCTCGACCAAGACCGAACAGTGGTAGAAAAACAGCAAATTGGACTCAAATATGATCCAGTTCTACGATTAATTAAAGATTCAGATATGCAAGCGCAATGGTACTACCAGTTAAAGCGGGAGTTTGCTCGCGCCACGGCTGAAAAACGGGAATTTATCAATCCTGTTAAGAGTCTGTTATTACGATGGCTTGCTTGAAAAACTAGGTACAAAAAATTACAGCAAATTAAATCTGAGTTAGTTACACAAAGGCGGGCAGGATGCCCACCCCACAAGATTTCTAATCTTAATGTTTGTAATTTATTTACTTACAATTTGCTGTAACTTATTTCTTAGTGCTAAAAATGGTAGTGAACATCATCAACATTCCACCTAGCAAAATAGCGATCGCTAATCCCCCAGTCACCAAATCTAAACTATTGCTATTATCCATAGCTTATCCCTTATCTCAATGATTATTCTTGAATCCAGACCGAAACTGAGCCACCTTGACAATGAAACTCAGCCCAACCCCATTCATTAGTATAAACTGGCTGTTTAATATGTTCTGTCAGGTCGTAAAATTTGGCGTTAGGTTTACCAACTTCCATCCATTTACTACCACCAGATCCATCACTCATAATTACAGCCAAAGCTTGAGGATGTTCTCTATCTCCCAGTCTTGTCCACCCAATCACATTCGGGTGATCAAAGTAGTCATACTGTGAACCATAGGCAAAATTTTGACGGGCATAGAGGAATTTGTCAATTAACCAACGGTGAGAAGGTAAGAAAATCTGGTATCGGTTGCCATCTCTGCCATTGTCTTCATATTCTGCACCATAATAGTCAGCATAGAATACGCAAGGATAGCCTTCGGCACGGAGGAGAATCAAAGCATAAGCCAAAGGTTTAAACCAAGGTTCAACGGTTGATTCTAAAGCTTGTAAGGGTTGGGAGTCGTGGTTTTCAACAAAAGTGACAGCTTGGGTGGGTCGTTCCTGCATTAATGTCCCATCAAGAATGCGTCGCATATCATAGTTACCACCGGCTTTACTGGCACGGTGGAAATTGAAGTGTAGGGGAACATCAATTAAGGACATTTTGTTCTCAACAGTATTGAGATACCAGTGCAATGTGTTGATATCATCATCCCAATATTCACCCACTGCAAATAAATCTTTGCCCACATATCCCTTGAGTTCATCTAACCATTGAGGAAAGAACCAAGCGGAAATATGTTTAACAGCATCAATGCGGAAACCATCAATTCCCGTAGTGTCAAGATACCATTCACCCCAACGAGTTATTTCTTCTCTGACTTCCTGGGATTGAAAGTCTACATCACATCCCATTAAATAGGCAAAGTTACCTTTTGCTAAAGCCACATAATCGTCAAATCTTTTACCATCTAATAAAAAGATAGTATTTTGCTCTTTACTATAATCATCGTAATCTACAGCATCAAAGTGCCTCCAATGCCATTGGAAGTCAGAATATTTACCTTGACGACCGGAAAAGGCAAAATGGGTGTAAGCATTGATATCCCGTTGCCCACCTTTGGGATTAAGGCGATCATCTTGGGAGAATGGTGTAGCTTTAGCTACTTCTTTTCCATCTCCTCCCATTCTGTGATTGAGGACAGTATCTGCGTAGACTTGTAACCCATGTTGCTGAATTGTTTTAATGGCATCTAGATACTGTGTGCGATCGCCATATTTGGTGCGAGTTGTCCCTTTTTGATTAAATTCGCCCAAGTCGTACATATCATATACGCCATATCCCACATCATAACCGCCTGCCGTTCCTTTATAGGCTGGTGGTAGCCACAAAGCTGTAAAACCTGCATTAGCTAATTCTTGAGCTTTGTTTTTTACATCATTCCACAGGATTAAATCGGGGTCGATATACCAGTGGAAATATTGCATCATTGTGCCGTTGATTTGGGACATTTAGCTGATTTCCTCAAATAGTTCACAAAATAATGGCGAAATATGAAAAGCTCATCCATTAAGTGTTTTGGATAACCTGAGCTTTTTTATTCCTCCAATAGTTATTTGCTGTTTTACGGGAAATCGCTATTTTTTTGGGAAAAATTTTAGGATTATTCGTGTTTTTGCCTTGTTTGCCAAGAGACATAGAAAAACAAAATAGCCAGTAAAATATAACCCACAGCCCAACTACTGCCTGTTCCCCAACCCAAATTAACAACCGTATCTGCGATCGTCCACTTATAGCTGTGCATCAAACCTACCCAAGATAAAACAGCCCCTGCTAATGACCAATAGGCAGCTTGACGAAAATCTCGTTCAATAATAAAAACAGTGATAGCCGCTAAAATCATTGCTGAAAAAATAAACCCCTGTTCTAAAGCAAAAGCCCCATCAATAAAGGTATCACTCAATTTAAACTGCTCAATTAAAGCTGGTGTAAATGGGTTCTCAGGTGTACCCAAACCCGCCGCCCGCAAGGCATTTTTAGCCATTAACGCTCCCCATCCCGCAATACCTGGTAACAAGCCCACAACCACCGCCGGCGCATGGTGAGAGGGTGTAGCAGTGAAGCTTTGGGCAACTATCACAATACCAATCCAGAGGACAATAGCCATCCCTGCTTCAATGGGGACAAAATAGGCAAACATGGCGACAGTACCACTTAAACACAGGATGCCCATAATAATCCCGTTAGCGATCGAATAACCTACTCTTGCCCCTAAAGCCTTCCATCCAGGATGACCGATATAGATAGTTGTGGGGAAACAAGAACCGAAAACCGCAGCCACAATAGTGCCAATACCGTTAGCAGCTAACGAAGGTACAGCCGGAAAAACATCTCCCGCAGCTTCAGCACTTTCTAAATTTTGAATACTCCCAACAAGGTTAAATAATCCCATTGGTAAGATGATGCTGAGGTATTCTACTAAGACTGTGCGACTTTCCCACAGTTGTCCTAAATATAAACTGGGGAAATAAAAGCCAATGGGTGCGATCGCAGCAGTAAATTTAGCATGATCCCAACTAACTAAACCTGTTCCCCATGCTAGGGTAATTCCTAACAACACAGCTAATAAACCTCCTGGTATGGGAAAACGCACTTTCCCAAAATAGGTAACGAGGATGACACCAAGGGGAACTAAACCGACGACAGGGTTAGCGAAAGTGCGAAATAAAAAGCCAATAGCAATAAAGGTGATAGCAATACCACTGAGGGTAGAAAGCATAGCCGCACGGGGCGCAATGCGTCGCAGTGGGTTAACAATAAATGCCCCTAATAGTTCAATTAAACCTGAACCTAAACAAGCTACAATACCTGCTTGCCAAGCTAGTTCGGATGCTTGTTCAGGAGATACACCTTTGGCTAGTGCTGCTAACCTCACAGGTAACATGACTAAGAAAATATAGGCAAATAAACTAATAGTGTTGATACCATAGGGAAGGGCAGTAATATCATCCCGTTGTTCTTTTGTCCCTTGTTCTTTTGCTAACCAAGCATAATAAAAGTTACCAACAATTAAACTAAAAGCCACACCGGGTAAAATGCGTCCATAGACTAGGGAAGGTGGGAAACCTAATACACCTTGGCATAAACTGACAATTAATAATATTTGAATAAAGTTATCAAGTACGAGTCCAAATAAACCATCTATATCTCTGCGAACAAACCAACGCGGGGTTTTTGGTGTTGCGGTTTCCATGTGTTGTGAATTTTGTTGTTTCTGGGTTTCAGAATACCAGGAAATTGTTAGTATTAGTTTTCAACTCTAGAATTTTTGCAAGAAGTCTAATTGTTTATAGTACATATAGCAGGTAAAACAATAGAATTAGGGTTTTTGCTAGTTTATTCATCGGTGAAGGATTTATGATGTCAAATCTTATATTAATCAGGTAAAATAAATACTATTAATTCCTAACCAGAATCATGACCACTATTAAAGAAAAACTTCTAGCCGCAATTGAAGCTGTTCCTGAATCAATACTAGAAGAAACCCTGGACTATCTCGAATATCTCAAAACCAGAAAAATTAAACCAGTAGATGTTTCTCACAGAGAGGAAGAACCAATATTACGTGATTCTAAAGCTAAAGATTTGCTACAATTTGCTGGTACTTGGCAAGGTGATGATTTTGAAGAATGTCTTCAACTTGTTTATGACACTCGTTCTCAGGCTGAATTTTAATGTATCTCCTAGACACTAATCATTGTAGTCGGATTATCTTTGGTGAACTGCATCTAATTCAACATTCAAACTCTCGGCTTTGGGGATAATGATCTTTGGATAGCGGCTACTGCAATTCACTACAGCCTTACAGTAGTATCAACAGACAATGATTTCCAACGTATCCAGCAAGTCTATAATTTTGCTTTAGAATCTTGGGTTTAAATTCATAGTTTATGTAGATTGAGTTGAGGTGATAGATACTGAGGCAGAAATTTTACCAATAATCTGTATTTTTGAGGGATACCCAGATGTCAAGAATAAAAATCTATATCCTATTAATTTCGGCACAATAGAAATACTGTGAACAGACAATAAAGTATATTTTCCAGGAATAGTAAAATGTATCAAACAGATCCACCTCGTTCACCACAAGAAGTATTACCAACGATGTATGATCTCAAAAGTGAAGATCCAGAGGAAAAAGGTTTGCCTGATCAATTTCATTTATTACAACCAAGGTTATTAGACGAAACTTTTAATTCTCCTACCTATCCTAGCAACAAAATCTTTACCGCTAGTGATATGAATTTATATTATGATCCCAATCATCCAACATGGTATAAAAGACCAGATTGGTTTGTGTCTGTCGGTGTTTCTCCCCTTTATAAAAATGGCGATTTACGTTTAAGTTATGTAATTTGGCAAGAAGGAATTACTCCTTTTATTATAGTTGAATTATTATCACCAGGAACTGAAAAGGAAGATTTAGGAGAGACTTTGCGGGATATAGAAAAACCGCCAACAAAATGGGAAGTTTATGAACAGATTTTAAGGATTCCCTATTATGCTATTTTTGACCGTTACAAATATGAATTTAGAATGTTTAAATTAGATGGTGGTCGTTATGCGGAAATAGATTTATCTTTATCAGATTCTCGTTTTTGGATACCAGAAATAGAGTTAGGTTTGGGAGTTTGGGAAGGAACATATAATAATATTCAGCAGCCTTGGTTACGCTGGTATGATGTTTCTGGTAATTGGGTTTTGACTCCGACGGAACAGGAAAGACAACAAAAGGAAAGATTGATAGAACAGTTAAGAAAGCTGGGTGTAGAACCTGATATTTAATTTGTCTGAATCAGGTGGTTATCGAGCGTTCACGAAGTGTGTCGGAGACAAGTCGAGATAATGTCCAGGATTTCAGGATTTTCAGGATTTAATAAAGTTATCATCTTAATGTTAATTAATCTAAATATTTATGCTCTATTATATTATGTTTTATTAACGATGAACTGAATACAATCAACATCCTATTAATTCTGATACAAGGGAAGTAATGACACTCTACTATTAAGTCTCCATAAACACAACGCAAAAACCTAGAATTTTTATGAAAATTGGCATCTGCAAGCTATGTCGAACAGAACAAGAATTAATTAATAAATCTCATATTATACCTAGACAATTTTACCATTATACGACAGAATAAGTAGAAAAAGAAATTATTGATACAACTAGTAATCCCACATATTTGTACTCGAAAGATGGAAAATCAAAACAATTCCAAAGTGGACTTTTTATGGGAGACATTTTATGTAAAAAATGTGAAAATTTAATAGGCAAATGGGATAAATATGCACAAGAATTATTAGTCGGAGATAAATATATTGACACAATATCTAAAGTTGAAGTACAAAGTACAAGAACGAAACTTAAATTTGTAGAAAATTTTAATTACAATTTGCTGAAATTGTTTTTTATGTCGGTTTTATGGAGAAGTCACATAGCCAGAAATCATTTTTTTGTTGAGAATAAAATTAGAGAATTTGAAGTTAAAAAAGCACAGTTTTTCCAACAAGTTAATCTAGGAGAAGAATGGGAGACTAAATTGAGAACTATGCTTTTATTAGAGAATCCTGGTACAGAAGATGATTTTTCTGTGTTACTTTTCAAATATACAGGTAAAGAATCATATATACACCTCCCCCCAATCAGAGGAAAAGATCCATATAATGAAGCGAATCTTTATAGATTTATGTCTGCTGGATATCATTGGTTTATAAAAGTGGATAAACGTCCTTTTCATAACCGAATGAGATCGTTGATATTAAAACCAGATCAGCTTTTGTATTTTGTGGAACAAGAATATAAAAAAACTTCAGATTTTCAAAATCTATTACAATGGGTTAATAGCTTACCTGAAGATCATTGATTTAATTATTATTAAAATTTAGCAAAAATAAGAATAGATACGCAAAATATCTCTCAAACCCTATTTCCTTTGTTTCCTTCGTGTCTTCGTGGTTCATTATTATGTGACTTGTGCATAAGTCCTAAAGAAGTTATATCAATTTTTGAAACCTTTTTCAGCCATTAAATCTAATTCTCACAGCTATTTAATCTATCTTTACTAGTTGAGCGATAGTTGGATCAAGTATCTTTTGACCTACTTCATTGAACCTAATTGCTAAAGATACTTTGTTTTCTGATCCAAAAACATGAGTTATTTCACCAGTACCAAATTTTTTGTGAATTACACGCTCACCTACATTCCAGCATTGCTGTAATTGTTTCTGAGATTTATTATCATCTTGCAGTTTAAGTTTTCTAATTCTATCCAGTGCTTCTTGGTAAAACTTTTGATCTCCTTGTTTATAAAATAAATCAGCAGCTTGTTTAAAATCTGCGTTTGCACCTTGGTTATCTCCTAAAACAGAGTGAACAATTCCTCGTTTATAGTAGGCTATGGCAAGGTTCGGATTAATTTTGATAGCTTCGGTGTAATCATAAATTGCATCCTGACAGTCCTTTAACGCAAATTTAACATTCCCTCGATTTTGATAAGCATTGGCATCATTAGGATTAATATAGATAGCTTTGGTGTAATCATCAATAGCACTTTGTTTGTCTCCCAAAAAATACCGAGCTAATCCCCGTTTTTTGTAAATAAGAGAATCATTAGGTCTTAGTTGTAAGGCTTGATTATAATGGGAAGCAGCACTTTTATAGTCTTGTTTCTCAAGACATTCATCACCTAAACTGATATATTTGTCAGCATCGTAAGATACTAAACTCTCTAAATAACCACGCAAACCACCAGGATAAAGTAATTCATCTATTCTGACTAAAGTTTTATCACCAGTTGATTTAATTATATTGGTTGGTAAAAACCCAGCTACAATAAGACCATATTCTTTTTCCGTTTCACTAAATTCTTCTTGACATAAAATACAAATTAAAACATCATTTTTTTCAACTTCTTCTCTATCAATTGTCCATTGAACTTTATCAAAATATCCATAACGGGTTTTAACCTGAATACCAACTGATGGATCAGAAGTTAAAGTAAAATCAATTTTTCCATCTCCACCAATGCGTTTTTCATAATCAACTTCAGTTACTAAATCACCTAATCGACTTTTAACAACTTCCTCACCAAGCTTTCCTTTTAAATTATTGATAAAAACATTACGAATAGGATTTGAAGAAGTGTGTCTATATTTTTCAGCCATATCCCAGCAAAAATCCCGTAATTGCTGTAACCTCTCTCCAGAGATAACCGTCAACTCACTATGTCGGCCTTCCTTCTCACAATGGAGTAAGTCACCAGATTTCAGTCTTTGAATAAAATCAGTCTGCTGTGCTTTGAGTATTGTTGTCCAGTCCATTGCTCAAAATTCGCCTTTATCTGACAAGGAGTATTTATTCTAGTATTCCCTATCAAGCAGTAAAAAGCACTAATCTAGATCACATTACAGTGTTTTTAGCCTAACCGAAAAGTATTGAATCCTCAAACCCTAAAAACACAACTCAAACAAACATCCTGTAAATCCTTAAATCCTGGATATCCTGATTCAGACAATTTAATTTTACAACCCTATGAGTTGTAATTAGAATGTGGGAACAAGAATCAGAATTATTTTTGCATAATCTGGCATTATTACCATTAGCGCCATTAACTCGGACAAATTCACCCCAAGGTTTATTATCCCAAATTGCCAATAATGTTGCTAAAATTGCAGATAGGGAGACTAAACAGGATATTGTAGCGTACACAGAGATTTTAGCAGGTTTGCGGTTTGAAAAAGATTTTATTCGTCAATTATTGAGTGAGGATCTTATGCAAGAATCAGTAATTTATCAGGATATTTTGCAGAAGGGAGAAGGAAAAGAAGCAGTTAAATTTTGTTTAATGTTACTTAATCAAAGGTTTGGAAAACTTGATTCCGAAATAATTGAAAGAGTTAAAATCCTACCTGTGAAACAGTTAGAAAATTTAGGTGCAGCGTTGTTTAATATCTCTGAAGTTGCGGATTTAGTAAATTGGTTAAACCAAGAAGAACATTATTAATAGTGATTTTACAAGTAGGGGTTTAGCAGTGCTAAACCCCTACACATCTAGGTTTTTTGTAATTTTACGACGGTTAAAAATCTACTCCTCGTTTCAATTCTACACCTTGATTTGCATAGTGTTTATGACAATAAACCTCAGAGTGAATACTAGCTAAATCAAAATATGCAGGTTGATTTTGACAGCGACCGGTAATAATAACTTCTGTGTCTCGTGGTTTACGCAGTAAAGCTTGAACAATGGGATCAACGGGAAGTAATTCTAAATCAACGGTGGGATTAAGTTCATCGAGAATGATGGTTTTATACACACCAGATGCGATCGCAGTTTTGGCAATTTCCCAACCTCTCTCAGCTTCCACATAGTCTAATTCTTGCCGCGAATTACGCCACACGATCGCATCTCTACCACAGCGTAAATGATCCACTACTTCAGGATAGGATTGCTGCAAAGCCGCGATCGCAGCATCTTCAGTATAACCACTACCACCTTTCAACCATTGCATAATTAATACACGGGTAGATCCAGGGTGATTTATCCCCCTACCAATCGCTTGTAAAGCCTTACCCAAAGCACTAGTAGATTTTCCCTTACCTGCACCAGTATAAATTTCAATTCCCTCAATGAACAGAGCTGCTGCTGTCGGGTGGTGGTGGGGTTTCATTTCCGAGTGCAAATCTGCAATATCTAATAACTGTTGCGGTGCAGCACGTCCGGTAGCGATGATTTCCAATTCTTGGGGTTTAGATTTTAATGTTTTTACCACCTCATCCACTGATAGCAAACCCAAATCTAAAACCGGGTTAATTTCATCTAAAACCACAACCGAGTATAACCCTGATGCGATCGCACCCTTGGCCACATCCCAACCCCGTGCAGCTTCAGTTCTGTCAAAGGGAGTAATCTCATCATGTCCAAAAAACTCAGCCCTACCCGTGCGAACCTGATCAATCAAATGGGGAAAACCACGCTGTAAAGCTGCGATCGCTCCATCTTCATCATAATCACGTTCTGGCCCTTTCAAAAACCTCAGCAGTAAGACGCGATTAGAATCACTCGGTGTATTTATTCCCAAACCAATCGAGCGCAAAACCACCCCTAAAGCAGCTTGGGACTTTCCTTTTCCAAGTCCATCATAGACGTGAATTTGACCCGTGAGCCGTTCAGAACGTACTTGTGCTGTGCGAATACCGATGCCATTTCTTGTCATCTTTGGAAAAGCTGTAACGTGGCAATCCCCTATTTTACCGAACCTTGGTTTAATTAGGTAGGAAGATTTTCTCTAAAATCTGCCCCATAGATGACACCTCAGTATACTAGTGAAGTCAATGTATTAATAATCTTAATCACAATCTACCATCATACACAGATCGCAAATGACAAGAAGAATGAGATAATTGCCCCCATCATCCGTATTATCTCAGTTATACTGTGGAGTCAACCCTTACTGTTCACCCTTTATGCCAGAAGAATTATCACTTCCCAGAATTTTGCCCGTTGGTGCAATTTTGTTTCAAACTTTATTTTTACTAATTGCCATTGCCATAGAAGGCTATGTTTTGCATAGATGGCTAAAATTTGACAAAAAAACTAGCATCTTTTATGCCATCGCTATGAACGTTTTTTCCACCGTCATTGGCTGGAATCTATTTTTTCTGATTGAGCCAATATTACCTTTACAAGCAAAATCAGAATTAATGAGTTATGTATTTTTTAACAAGTTCACAAATGTCAGTACGCAGAGTTATATAATCTTCATCTGTTTCATCATGTTCTTCGCTACCTTTTTGCTAAAATTTTTGTTACTAAAAATATTAATTATCGCATTAGATGAAATTGGTAAAAAAGAAGAAACACCGACTACTCAGCGAGAAAAAATCATGATCAATGAAAAATTTAAATTGCAAAATACCAATTTAGTTACCACTACATTAATAGCAAATTCAATGAGCTATACTGCCATAACTGTAGTATTAATACTTCGCAATTTATCTCCAGTTATAAAATAACTGCCTCAAAAAAATTAATTATACACATTTTTCATTATTACCCATTCTCTGTTATCTATGTTCACCAACGAATTCAATTTTGTTTTCTACATAACTGCCAAAATAATAACCTTATTAACGTAAAAAAATGAACTCATCATTATTCTTTAAAGAAGTAACCCTGATCTTTAAATTTATTCAAGATTTATTTTTGGGAGTTCAAAAACTTTTAATGCCTCCCAAAGCTTTCTCCTGGCAAACATTAATTTATTTAAGCGTATTTTCTTGGGGAACTTCATATTTTGCGCTAGGTTTTATAAAAGATATAATTGCATTAACAGGTTGGTTATTTTTAATAGCTGGTACAGCTTGGTATACCACCGATGATCCTTTAAGAGTACCTGGTACTTTTATGCCAGTTGGAGCATTAATAACTGGTTTATTAGTCAGTGTTTTTGCTTTTGGACATCAGGTGAATGTAGTTACACCTAGAACCATAGTTCTCTGGCCAACAATCGCTGCCATCATTACCGCAATACCAGAATTTTTTGCAGGCACAGGTACCGCAACAAAAGCTGCTATTCCCAAACTAGAAACCCGTCAAAAAATCATCGTATTGATTGCTTGGTCTATGTTGATAAGTTGTTGGATTCAGTTTTATTTTGTCATAGATAAATGGTTAAAAGAATATCCAAGTTTATCCGTAGATAATTTTCAACGCAGCACCTTTGTAATTAGACTAGAACCAAAAACTGAAAAACCAAAAAATGGTGAGACTATTTTAAATAAAATTCAACCACTCATAGAAGAAGAAATAGTTACCAAACCTTGGGCAGAAGTAGAGAGATGGTTGTTAGAAGCTAATAAGGAGGTTGGGAATTTAGGAAACAGAATGATTGAGAAAAATCTGGTTAAATATAAAGAACAAAAACTATGGAGTGTTGAACCCCGTGTAGTCAACATCGAATCGGGATACAGATTAGATATTCTCAGCATTTGGAAAGGTCCAAGCTCAAATTCACGCGGTTTTTATATCCAAAAATCTTGTCGCATCCAACCAATTGCATCCGTCAATCAACCAGAAAATAAAAACGCAGTCGCTGGAATTGAATGCGATCGCATTAACAGATTTTACCTTGGTTCCCCACCACCACAGCAGTAAGGGTTTGGGGAGATGAGGAGAAATATCTATCTTTCTTCTAACTGTTCCCTGTTCCTTATTCCCTATTCCCTGTAACCAATCCCCAATCACCATGAACATAGCTAGAACCTTTGTGATGTCAAAAAATGTGTTTCAGGAAGTGATACGCGATCGCATCCTGTATATCATCGGTTTTTATGCACTCATCCTGGCTGTTGCTAACCGTACCATTTTTGAATTTAGTGCTACAAGCCAAGACAAAATCTTTTTAGATGTCGGACTGTCAGTAATGAACGTCATCGGTTTAATTATTGCCATCTTTATAGGTACAGGACTCGTTAACAAAGAAATAGAAAAACGTACTATTCTCATGCTAATTGCTAAACCTATCAGTCGTAGTGAATTTATTACTAGTAAATACTTAGGTTTATCTGGTGTATTGGCAGTACTTGTAGTCGCAATGACAGCTATTTATCTGGTATTTTTGCAATTTAGTAAAATGTCATATCCGATAGAAAGCATTCTCATTGCCTCATTTTTCTTATTTTTACAATTAACCTTAGTTACCGCTGTAGCCATCACTTTAGGAGTTTTTACCAGTTCCCTCATCGCCACAGCCTTAACATTTGCAGTTTATTTAATGGGAAATATTACACAAGATTTAGTTGCACTTGGTCGTCTTAGTCAAAACCCTGGTGTAGAACGCATTACCCAAGCTTTATATCTTATACTGCCAGATTTATCTCGCTTGGATTTGAAAAATGATGCCGTTTATGGTTTACAAGCAATACCTGACATAATCACACTGATTACTAATGCAGGCTATGGTTTACTTTATAGCTTCATGCTGTTAGCAATTGCTATTTTTATCTTCTTACGCAGAGAGTTTTAAAGTAAGAATTCAGGAGTCAGGATTCAGGATTCAGGAGTCAGGAGTTAGGAGTTAGAAGTTAGGAGTCAGAAATTAAAAGATTCGAGACTTTAATATACCATTAACAAACAACAGGTAATTACTTCAATCGTAAGTATTCAGGATAAAGAATAGTTCAAGTCATGAGAATAAAGGCTTTTTTATTCAAATTTGATGATTTTGATAAAATATCACTTTTCTCTATTCTTCATTTCATAAGCATTCTGACTCCTGACTCCTGAATTCTTACCTTTAATCTTTTTCCCAAGTTCGTAACTGCAAATAAACTAATAGCAAAGTTACAGCTAACAAGACAGTTGCTACTGCTGCTGCATAACCAAAATCAAATTGACCAAAAGCTTCTTGATAAGTGTAATAAACTAATAAATTAGTAGAATTTAAAGGGCCACCACCTGTAATTATATAAACAGGTTCAAAACTCCGCAATGTAAAAATAGCAGTGGTGACAGTAGCGAATATTAAAGTAGGTCGCAATCCTGGTAGAGTAATATGCCAAAATTGTTGCCAATCATTAGCACCATCCAATTCTGCTGCTTCATAACGACTAGGAGGAATTGCTTGTAATCCAGCTAAAAAAACCACCATATTGAAACCTAGTTGTTTCCAAATACTAAATAAAATTATGACTGGCATTGCCCAAAAAGTATCTCCTAACCAAGATATTGGCTGAATAGCAAAAAAATTCAAAAGTCCATTGACTGGCCCAGTATTTTGAAACAGCCAGCGAAATCCTAAACCAGCAGCAACGAGAGAGACAATTGAAGGCAGAAAATAGGCACTTCTTAAAATCCCTCTCAAAGCAATGGAACGGTCTAATAATACTGCTAGTCCCAAGGGGATGACTAAACTAGGAAAGAGGCTACCAATGGTAAAATAAACAGTGTTAAATATAACTTGCCAAAAATCAGAGTTGAGTAGCAAACGCCAGTAATTTTTAAAGCCTACTAAATAAGTCCCACTTGAAGTAAAACTACCAGCGGTGAAACTGAGATAAAACAAATAGATAATAGGCCAAATAATAAATAAGCCTAACAAAATCAATGCGGGTGTGAGAAAAATCCAAGCAGCGACTGTATCATTATCCAGCAGTTGCATAGACGAAAATCGGGATGGTTTCATGATAATCTTATTCAGTCATACGATATTCATCATTCTATGAGTCAATATTACCCGATTGAGGGTGCATCTAGCCTAATTTCTCCTGACATTTCTAGTACAAAATTCACATCAGATACTCCCTTGAAATTAGGAGTTATGGCTTCTGGGAATGGTAGTAATTTTGAGGTAGTTGCGAAAGCTATCCAAGAAGGGACATTAAACGCGAAAATTCAAGTTTTAATTTACAATAATCCTTCGGCTAAGGCAGCAACAAGGGCAACAAATCACGGTGTAGAAGCTATTCTATTAAATCACCGCGACTACAAAAGCCGAGAAGATTTGGACAGAGAAATTGTTAAGACTTTGCAGCAGTATGATGTAGACTTGGTGATCATGGCAGGCTGGATGCGTCTGGTGACACAAGAATTAATTGACGCTTTTCCTGACAAAATTATTAATATCCATCCCAGCTTATTGCCTAGTTTTAAGGGTGTTAGGGCTGTAGAACAAGCTTTAGCCGCAGGAGTGAAAATAACAGGTTGTACTGTGCATCTCCTTCGTTTAGAAATGGACAGTGGCCCAATTTTGATGCAAGCGGCAGTACCAGTTTTACCGGATGATACGGCGGAAACACTACACGCTAGAATCCAATTACAGGAACACCTAATTTTACCATTAGCGATCGCTTCTCTAGCCTCTTATAGCAGAATACAGGAGTCAGGAGTCAGGAGTCAGGAGTAAAAATTGCTTTATTACGTTGTATCTTTCCAATTACCAATTACCAATTACCAATTACCCATTACCTATATAAATGCTACAATCCTCAGTTAGAAATTTAGGATATATTTATGCCAGTTTTAACTAGCCCAATCAAGTTTGGTACGGATGGCTGGCGGGGCGTAATTGGCGAGGAATTCACTTTTGAACGCCTAGCCCTAGTAGCAACCGTTGCCGCCAAAGTTTTATATAGTACTTATTTTCCTACGGTAGGTAATCGCACAATTATTATCGGTTACGATCGCCGTTTTATGGCAGAAGAGTTTGCCCGTGTTGTCGCTAATGCTGTTACTGCTGTGGGCTTTGATGTCCTATTTAGCGAGACTTTTGCCCCTACACCGGCATTTAGTTGGGCAGCTAAAGAACTCAATGCGTTAGGGGCGCTAGTCGTTACAGCCAGTCATAATCCTGGCAAATACTTAGGCTTAAAAGTCAAAAGCGCTTTCGGAGGTTCCGTACCACCAGAAGTTACCAATGAAATAGAAAGTTTGTTAACCGTAGATGTACCACCCGCAGCCACGACGGGGAAAGAAGAGAAGTTTGATCCCTGGCCTAGTTATTGTCAAGCATTAGCAGCTAAAGTTGATATTGGCAAAATTAGGGAAGCGATCGCATCTGACAAAATAACATTATTTGTTGATGTTATGCATGGTGCAGCAGCTAGTGGATTGGGTAGACTGTTAGGCAAACAAGTCAAAGAAATCAACAACAACCGTGATCCCTTGTTTGCAGGTGGTGCGCCTGAACCTTTGCCAAAATACCTTTCCCAGCTATTTAAAGTCATGAAAACTCATGGGAAAAGTAATAAATCAGGTTTAACTATAGGTTTAGTATTTGATGGAGATTGCGATCGCATTGCCGCAGTAGACAAAGACGCTAATTTCCTCAGTTCCCAAATCTTAATCCCCATATTAATAGATCACCTCACCCGCAGGCGTAACTTTACAGGCGAAATCGTCAAAACAGTCAGCGGTTCTGACATCATTCCCCTTGTTGCTAAATTACTGAATTTGCCTGTATTTGAAACCGCAGTCGGTTATAAATACATCGCTGACAGAATGTTAGATACAGAGGTATTACTAGGTGGTGAAGAATCCGGTGGCATTGGTTATGGTAGTCATATTCCCGAACGAGATGCCCTACTTTCAGCATTGTATGTCTTAGAAGCAGTTGTAGAATCAGGCTTAGATTTAGGTGATTATTATCGCCAATTGCAACAACAAACCAATTTCAGTTCAGTGTATGATCGCATAGATTTACCTTTAGCAAATATGGACGTGCGAGGAAGGTTATTGCAACAACTGCAAACCCAACCTTTAACAGAAATTGCTGGAAAAAAGGTAATTGATTGCAAAACTATCGACGGTTATAAATTCCGCCTCGCTGATCAAAGTTGGTTAATGATTCGTTTTAGTGGCACTGAACCAGTTTTACGTCTGTACTGCGAAGCACCCACACTAGAACAAGTTCATCAAACCCTAGCTTGGGCAAAAACCTGGGCTGAATCTAATTAATGAGTAATCGGTAATGGGTAATAAATTCTTACCAATTACCAATTACCAATTACCAATTACCAATTACCAATTACCAATTACCAATTACCAATTACCAATTATCAATGACAAAATTACTCGTAGTAGCTACAGGAAATCCCGGTAAGTTGCGGGAAATGCAAGCTTATTTAGCTGATTCTGGTTGGGAATTAACCCTTAAACCAGATGATTTAGACGTGGAAGAAACAGGGGAAACTTTTGCTGCAAATGCTTGTATCAAAGCCTCTGAGGTTGCTATAGCTACCGGAAATTGGGCGATCGCAGATGATTCCGGTTTAGCTGTAGATGCCCTCAATGGTTCGCCTGGTGTATATTCTGCCCGTTATGGCAATACCGACGCAGAACGTATTTCTCGGTTATTACGAGAGTTAGGCGATACAGAAAATCGTCAAGCCCAGTTTATCTGTGCAGTAGCAGTTGCAAATCCTGAAGGAAAGATAGTTTTGCAATCTGAGGGTATTTGTCGCGGTGAAATTCTTTATTCAACCCGTGGTGATGGTGGTTTTGGTTATGATCCCATTTTTTATGTTTCAGAAAAGCAATTAACTTTTGCCGAAATGTCACCGGAGTTGAAAAAATCAATTAGTCATCGGGGTAATGCTTTGAAAAATTTAGTTCCCCAGTTGGTGAAGGTGTTGGGGTGAGGGGGTTATTCGTTTTCTATTGAGGATAATTTTAACGAACCACGAAGGAGCGAAGTACACGAAGGAAGAAGGGAAAAGGTACTGCAAAAGCAGTTTATTGGCAGTACCTTGTGTTTATATAATCAGGTTAAATCTAATCTGCTAAAAGTTATATTTGTAACAACTCTAATTTATTAATACTCTCTCTATTACATTCTTTGTGATAGCACAGAACCAGCTAAGGCTTTTTCTAAATAACTCAATCCAGGCTTCCTTAGTATGTAGCTTGCAATCCTAGCCATCCTTGAACTAGTTCTTCTTTGTGCAGATGCTCTGGGATCTCTGGGTGCAGCTTGTGATAAGACAGAACCAGCGAGTGTTCTAGCTAGAACACTAGAACGCGGGTGGCGAAGTACCGAAGCAGCAAAAATGGTCATCATACGACTGCTTCTGCGAAGTTTGTGTTTTTTAATCATGTTGTAGTTCATATTGTTGGGAAATTTGTGTTTTTTGTTGATATTGTTGTTGTACATATTGTCTTTTTTGCTCCTTAGTGAACGTAATATCAAGTTCGGTTAATTACTTGTAATTCGCAACTCTCTGTGTATGAATTTATTTCTCAGTCGCAGCCTGAGTCTTAATTACAAGTGATTATTTAAACTGATATACTTCTTAATGTAACACAGATACCCTTGTTGTGTTCGCTTACACTAGCAACTTTGAATTTCTTAATGATTATTTAATATTTGAGCCTTAATAAATATGTGTACCCTGTGTTTGTAAATGACATCTAGTAGAGGAGACTTTTTGTTACTCTCAAATTTGCTGTATTAGGTAATTTAATTACCTACATTGGTAATTTAGAATCATAAAATGGGCAAAAATAACATACGTTAAAAATTAATTTGAATATATTTTATCTATAGTTGCTTGAATTTCTTTACCAATCTTTTGTGCAGCCAGTCTGAGTTCATAATTTTTTTGCAAATTCATCCAAAATTCAGCACTAGTACCAAACCATTGTCCTAGTCGTAATGCAGTATCAGCAGTAATTGATCTTTTACCATTAATTATTTCTGTAATCCGATTTTTAGGTACATCAATTAAACGAGCTAATTCACTTGCACTCATTCCTAATTCTTGCAATTCATCGGCTAGAATTTCTCCAGGATGAATAGGTGGACGTGCCATATAATTCTCCTTCAGTGATAATTTGTAATTTCTATCTTGAAAGTAAAAGGTTCTAATTCATCATCTAGCCAATTACAGCAGGTTTCATATAGACTACACCCTAAATTATAAATTAATCTATTTCTTTGCGCCAAACCTGAGCAAAATGTGGTTCATTTATTTGAAAATCGCTATAAAACAAATGCACTATTTTTCCTAAAATCAAACTACAAAAGGCGCTGCTGATGTTAGAGATGAAGAGAAATATTGACAATACCTCATCCCTTAATTCCACAACGCCCAATATTTTAATACTCAGCACGGGCTAAACGCCTCGCTACCGCTTACAGCAATTAAACAGCTTCTGTATTCTTTTCCCCGGTACGAATGCGGATAACTTGCTCTACAGGAGAGATGAAAATCTTACCATCACCAATTTCTCCAGTTCGGGCGGCTGAGATAATTTTATCAACCACCATATCCACCTGGGAATCTTCAACAACGATTTCCACCTTGAGTTTTTGTAGAAACTCAACCGTGTATTCCGAACCCCGATAGCGTTCAGTTTGACCTTTTTGTCGTCCAAAACCACGGACTTCAGAAATTGTCATGCCCACAATTCCCGCATTCACCAAGGCAATTTTTACCTCATCCAGCTTAAATGGACGGATAATAGCTTCTACTTTTCTCATTTTTTGCAATTCCTGACTTCTAAGAACATCGTTTATATATCTAACCAGATTAGTTGTCTAAAGCTGTAACTATAGAGCTACTGTTTAACTTGAGTTTGATGTATTGTATTTCACCACTGCTCAGGTGTCTAGACCTTACTTACTGGCTTTGTTCCTGAAGGAGCGATCGCCAATCTGCGATCGCTTTTTCTGTCCACAGCCAATTTTGAGCCAATTTCTCGACCGTAAACTTCGCAGGTTCATTCTCAATCACTGTTTGACGCAGTTTAATTGCTTCTTTAAGATATTGCCCTTGTCTTGCAACAGGTTGATTATTTACAGATTTATATAAACCTAAAGCTAACCCCGCATAAGAAGTTAAAGCCGCTGGTGGCATAATCGGATTGGGAGATTCGGCTTCTGTCAAAGTTGTATTCTGGGGATTGAGTGACAAATTCAAAGCCTTGAACCAAGCATCATTAGCGCGATTTAAATTTCCCTCTGCATAGTAAGCAAATCCCAAAGCATTATTATACAACACAGAATCCGGTCGATCCCGCACTGCAATTTCCCAGTAACGACGAGCATCATCAAAACTGTATTTGTTATCTCTGGTTTGAGCAAATTGCCAAGCCAAGCGTCCCCGTAAAAAGTTGACAGATGGATCTTCAGTTTGCTTAGTAGGAATCAGCGCTAAAGCAGTTTCTGCTGATTTCAAAGCGCCACGATTCAATAATTCATCTACAGCCTCTAACCCTGCTTTTAAATTACCTTGACTCAATTGTTCTGTAGCCGTAGCAGTGACAATTCCTGTAGTTGATGTCTGTAGATTAATGGGTTCTAATTTGCGGTTAGCAAAATTATCGGTAGGAATCGGCGGGATTTTGCCGACCACTGATGGTCGATGCTGCCACCACATCACACCCACCAGAATTGCCAGTCCTGCACCCACAAGCCCGAAAATTGGCCATAATCGACGACGGCGACGTGGTGGACGAATTGGTGGTAATGGCGGTTGTTGAAAGTTTTCCTGATTGCTTTCAACAATTGGCGTATTTGACGCTGTTTCTGCGACACTATCTCCCCATAAATCTAAATCTTCATCTACCTCTGAAGGCTGCTTTTCCTGGTGATCATTTTCCCGTACTGGTTGCTCTAGTTCCGCCTTCATGGAAGTTTCTTCAGTAGAAACCTGTGGATTACCTAACTGACGAAACAAATCGGAAACAATTGCCGAATCTTCATCATAACCAGGTTGATCATACTCAATTTCATCCAAAAGATCCCCCCACGTATCATCTCCTAGCCAATCTAGCTCAGAGGCATCCCGTGCTAAACCTGAGGGCATCATATCCTCAAAATTTAAAGCCATCTGGGCATCATCTGTAGCAGCATACATCGAATTAACTGATGTTCCCACAGGCGAGTGATATTCATTGAACAATTCTGCATTTGCAGACAAACCAATTTGCGGAGACAGAAAACCTTCAAATTCCCGCTGTAGATACAGCATTGGTAACGCCCAGTACATCTGGTGAGAACCATAGGCAGAAATTAAGCCTTGACGTACCCGACTCACACATAAATCTAGGGGATAGCCCTGACTTAAGTTACGGTAAAACAATTGCGTTAACGTCAGCGCTACTTCATCAGGAATCCGTTCTGACATCGCCAAAACGCTTCTCAAACCCCTTTTCACCAAACTTTCAGTTAGGTTACGTTCTCCTGTCTCCCCAGATGTATCAGACTTAGCTCTGTATGCTCCCAAACAAGAGTTAAATACTGCCATTTGAATATTATTATTCACCAGCAACCCTGCTAAATCATCACCGCTGAGGGTTTCTGTTAAGCCAGTTCTTCTACTGACTAGATAAATTTCTCCTCCATTAGTCCCCAAGTTACTATGACCGGAGTAATGCAGAACGTGATATCTTCCCTGTTCTAGAGCTTGGGTTAACTCTTCCCTTCCTGGTTGATCAAGGAGCGTTAGTTCAATTTCTGGAAAATAATTGCCATTTTCAGTGGTTCGGGGGTTTTGGCGATGTAATTCGGCTTGCAAGTTAATCGCTTCTTGTTTGAGCAAATCAAGACGCACTTGATCAGTGGGGGAAGAAATAACCATCAATACCTTTACCCCGCTGTCTTCCTGTGTGGGGATGTTGCGAGTTGCTAGTCTTGATGTTGCGGGAATTCCACTTTGGTAACGAGAAAAAGCGATATATGGCCCAGTAGCGAGAGGGCGATCGCCTGCGTGCATCACTTCCCAAGGCAAACGTGCCAACTTATTATCTTTAAGTCCTAAACGCAAGCGCAGTACCTGCTGCTGATTCTGGGCAATACCTTGGGCAGTAATCCAACTATCTCTAAGAGTGCCTTGAAACAGTGCATTATACAATTGTTGACCCAGTGCCACCAAGTTTACAGAGTTTCTAGCGATGCCTGCGGCAGACTGCGACGCAGCATCACCCTGTAGCACCAACTGTAAAGGGTCATTCATCAAATGTCCTGCTGCCACTAACCACTCAGCCACAGGCCAAGTTACCAGTTCCTCTGCCAATGGCACCCCAGGTGCGACTTGTTCCGTCCGCACCAAGTAGTCATTCTGCCCTACTGGGGTTACGGAAATGTGAAATTCCTGGGTCACAACTTCTCCTGTTTGCCTCCTAAATCCGGTTTGAACCGTAAAAATTTCTAGTCCTTTCTCCCTCTAGCTGATACTTTAGAAGCATATTGCCAAGGAATGTTTCTGATTTTGTGTTGTTTCGCTTTTTTTGCTCGAACAACTTTATCCGGATTGGATTACTTCAGACTAGAACACTTTAATGGTAGATGCACCTTGATCTTCAACTCCCCTGGTAGGCTAACACCCGCCGGGGGTTTTCTTTTTAATTTTGGCAAAAAAAGCAATCTTTGACCCAAGAATTTCTTCTCAAACTATCAGTAGATCAAATTCTGATAAATAACTTCCCTAACCAACTACTAGCCATAGAAATTTTTTTCCGTAAGCAATAGCCAGATTTGGTGAAATTTATCCGGAGCATAGTCAGATAACCAGGAACGTTTAAATGGTAGATGCACCCTGATAATTAATTTCCCCTAGTTGGCTAACACCACTGGGGGTTTTTTATGTGGTTGGCAAATATCAATGATTGAAACGCCACCAAATTTTTCCGGAGATAACATTAAACCTGAGAACATTTAATTAGTAGATGCACCCTGATAACTAACTTCCCCTAGCTGGCTAACACCCACTGGGGGTTTTTTATGTGGTTGGCGAATATCAATAAATTGAAATGCCACCAAATTTTTCCGGAGATAACATTAAACCTGAGAACATTTAATTAGTAGATGCACCCTGATAACTAACTTCCCCTAGCTGGCTAACACCCACTGGGGGTTTTTTTTAGTCATAAACAAAAATAGTCATGCACCTCAATTGATCCGGAGATAACATTAAACCTGAGAACATTTAATTAGTAGATGCACCCTGATAACTAACTTCCCCTAGCTGGCTAACACCACTGGGGGTTTTTTGTAGTTACTACCAATCATAGTCCATAAAACCATAGACAAAGATATCAGGGTTTACTTCTCATTGCCGGAATTTCACCAAGGCATTGATTTGAATCACCGACTATGAAGGCGTAAAGATGTTTATTTATGCCTAAAATAGCCTATGTCTGTCTAGAAATCAACTAAGGTTTTGTAATACAACCCTGATTCTCAAAAATTCATCCGGAGTACGATGTGAAACCTGAGAACATTTAACTGGTAGATGCACCCTGATAACTAATTTCCCCTGGTAGGCTAACACCCGCTGGGGGTTTTTTGTAGTTAGCAACAATCATACTACCCTATCTCTGAAAAACTTATCCGTAGCCAGTGGGTTAAAAAATAACAGTTACTTGCCATATTCACCCTGATAACTAACTTCCCTTAGCTGACTAATACTCACTGAGAGTTTTTGATTCAGAAACAAAAACAAACTTCTGGAGGAGAAATTTATCCGGAGGATAGTGAAGCACCTGAGAAAAATAAATTGGTAGATGCACCCTGATAACTAATCTCCCCTAGCTGGCTAATACCTACTGGGGGTTTTTTATTGGCAAAGACAAGCTCGAGATAACTATTTACTAACAAGCTGGGGCTGTTGCAATATTCTAGCCTAATTACCACTGGCTAGGAAGTCCCAGTTTAACCATGTTGTCTGCCAAAAGCAACACCCCGTTCCTAAATCGCTTTCACTCCATTTTGGGACGAAGCTATGACTTCAGAATGATTGCCGTGATATATAACTAGGGTTCTTAATAATTTTTCCACAATTAACGCTCTGGTCGGCAACCCAATTTGGTTCTTCGGTTCTTTTTATGGAAAACCTGGTTCAAAACCATTGAAAGCCTTATTGTGTGGGCATTTCATTGAAAATATGGGCATAATTGTTTATAACCCTTGCCCCGTCAGGGTTTTGTTATAATCAATCCTCAATCACCATAAAAAGAACGCAAGAACCCCCAATTTTTACTATGGGGTTAATTAACAGTAGCTGAAAACCTAACAATTACTACCAATTACTTACTTATGCTTCCATGCTAAGTCATCTGCTATGTGTCACCCGTTAAGGTTGCTGAGGCTCCATAGGCTGAAATTGCGCTTGCGAAGTTCTTCTTACCCAAGGGGTAAACCGATTAGGATGAACACATTCAGCACCATTTAGTTGGTCTTTAAGGTTACTGGCGAAGACCTCAAAAATCTCAACCAGAGCTTGGCGGTCGGTTAAGCAACCTTGAAGGGCAATAAGTTGTTCGAGAGTCCAATTATAAAGTTGGGTATCACCCTGTTCAATACGAAAATATAACTGACTCTCAAACTGTCCTAAACGGGCATAAAAGTTTTCTACCTCAGCTTTGATTGATTGCATATCAATGTAGAACTGCTGTTTTTTGATATCTCCTAAAATCGTTATTTTGAGAGATTCTGTGAAGTTTTGGTTAACCTCATTCTTAACGAGCGTAGATACTTCATTGCGGAAGTTAACAATTTTATTGTCTAAGTTGACATTGATGCGATTATCAAGCTCGTTGACGACATTATTAACAACTAACTGAACATTGTTATTGGTAGATTGGTTAACGACAGACTTGATGCGTTGATCGAAATCAGACTCAATCTGTTTGATTACAAAATTCTTAATGGTTTGGTTTTGATTGGCGATTTTGATGTTAACTACCGCATCAATACGTTTATCAATGTTGCTTTGGATCTGCTGAACTACTTGAGTGGTAATATCTTGGGCTTGATTAGCAATTTTGATGTTAACTGCATTGTCAATCCGTTCCTCAATGTAGTTTTGCATTTGCTGAATCACAAGATTCTTGACATCCTGGGTGTGATCAGAAATTTTCAGAGTGACGACATTATCAATACGCTGATCGATGTCAAATTGTATCTGCTGAGTTACTTGATTGCTGATCTGTTGAGATTGATTAGCAATTTTGACATTAACCACATTCTCAATGCGCTGGTCAATGTCATTTGATATCTGGTTAATGACTTGAGTGTTAATCTCAAGAGATTGATTAGCAATTTTGACATTAACGACATTTTCTATCCGTTGCTCCAGTTCTGTTTGCATTTGCTGAACGACTGAAGTCTTAATCTCTTGCGCTTGATTAGTGAGTTTCAGATTAACGACAGACTCAACACGCTCATTGAGTTCTGTTTGTATCTGTTGAATTACTAAGTTTTTAATTTCTTGGGTTTGTTCAGTAATTGCCAGATGAACCTGGTCATTAACTATTCTGGGAATTCTCGTAATAAACAAGTCATTGAGATTTTTATTAAAGTAACTAGACCAACCTTGGAAGCTTTGGTTAAAATTTACCTCAGTTTGTTGTATGAGAGTCTTCATCATGAACTCAAGCCGTGCTACCTGCATGGCAAGTGTCTTAGCTTGGCTTTGATAGCCTTTGAGTATCGAGTTTTCAAGACTTTCCCAGTAGGCTTGTTTATTTTCGTCTTTTTGAGCCGTTATGCTGACTGAGCTTTCGATATTGGCAGCCATCTCTTGCCACATTTGCTCCATCTGATCTTGATTGAAACTGAAGCTGAAATCATTCTCACCGCTGAAGCGATCTCCGACCGTGGTAGTTCCACCATCAGTGCTTACAAGGGTGACATTGTCTTTATTCCCATTACCGCCTGTCCCTACTGTTACTTGGGGTTCCTTCTGCCCTTCATACTTTTCGGTTACTTCAGTCTCACTCACTGTGTTAATTTCTAGAACGACTTGTCCTTTGTTATCTTCTTTGTAGGTATCAAAGAAAAATCCTAAAATAGTAGTTTTTTCTTTGACTTCTAAAATGAATTCATCTTGTAATCCGTTGAGCGAACACCAAGTTTCTTTAACTTCAAGACCAGTAAGATTAGAAACAAATTTTCCATCTTTAATCCATAGTAAAGCCCAAGGTTCTAATTGGAATTTTTGCTCAGAAGACCAATAAGTTGCGTTGCTTTCACGAATTTTGAGCTTGTAATTACCTGGTTCCAATTCAATAAGATTAGAATTTGGTTGCTTCAGCTTAGAGAGAACTGTTTCATCAATAACATAACAGTTCTTTTTACTATCAACTGTTAGATTTTGAGGATTAAAATGTGGTTTATTACTGTTAATTAAAAGGTTGATTGCTCCTTTATTATCACTATTATTTACATCAAAAAACAAAGCACAGATAACAGCTTTCTCTTTAACTTCCAACTGTAACGTCTTGTTATATCCGTTTAAAGTTGTCCAAGTTGCACCTGTTTCCGCACCTGTATTTTTGTTGATAAATGTACTACCATCAACCCCATATATCCAAAGTACAACCAAAGGTTCGCCTTCACTTTCACTCTGAGCATAACTATAGCGACCACTGGTAATTTTTATATCAAAAGTCCCTTTCTCCAAAGTAAAAGACCTAGCAACATCTTGTTGCAGGTGGTTCATTGCATTAGCGTCAATAACGTAACAATTGTTTTTGGTGTCAATCGTTAAAAGTTTCATTTTTTCTCTGTGAGTTTTAGTGTTTTGAGAAGTTTTAGGTTGAGGCTAAAATAACGGTAAATCAAGGTTTTTGATAATTAGCTGTACAAATCTTTTATTTGTACAGCTTCAGCCGTCTGGACTAATTTGTTGAAAATTCCAGCTTTGACAGCAGTTTCCACAAGGTCAGCCATAATATTTGGCTAATTTATTAATTTCATAGTTATAACCAACTTATAAACAGACAAAAGTAGTTCACCTCTATCAAAAGAAAGATTATGGGCAATGTGGAACTGATTCCAAACAGTTAAAAGTTTGAATACTGGGTTTTACTAACCAACCACCCCATCTGATTACTTTTTGATAAAAAGATACCAATACCAATAAGCATTTATTGCCCCGCAAAGCAGAACAAAAAATCAAACTAAGTTTTGTTCAGCAAGCTTTTCAATAATGGGCAATTTGGCAACCAATCTTTTACATCCATACCAGACCAGAATAGCCGTCAAGAATTCTATAACGATGTAAGTACTGCTAGTTTGTCTGGCAACTAATCAAACTAAGTGGTTAAAACTCTAAAAGCATAACAAACGTAACAATTTTCTACTCAAAAAAAAATTCATAGAAAATTCATAGAGAAAATCATTATTATTATCTCGTATTTACACTGATGAAGAAGGCAAACTTCCTCAGAAACAATGGTTTTAGCAATTTAAGGCTAGTGAATTAACGGATGTTAATAAAGGTTAAGTTTATTGATTTGGTGAAAATACGGATAAAGTATTCACTAAATCGGTTGTACGTGTCACGATTAAGTATGGAGCTAGAAAAGTCCCGTCAAACACATAGCTATACAGATGTACTACGTACAGATGAGATATGTGTAGTGCCATAGATTCAGATAATCCTACTCTGTACGGAGTCGCCAAATGAATCAATGCCTCGCTACCCAAAATTTGCCAATGACAAACGCCTCTACCTTGATAGAATTACTGCGCTGGCGTGCTACCCAGGAAGTGGATAAGCTCGCCTATACGTTCCTGATTGATGGAAAAAAACAAGGAAGCAAGTTAACCTATGGAGAACTTGACCTTCAAGCCCGTGCTATTGGCGCACTGTTGCAAAAATACAACGGAAAAGGCCAGCGAGCATTATTGCTTTACCCTCAAGGATTGGATGTCATAGCGGCTTTCTTGGGTAGTCTCTATGGTGGGGTGATAGCTATACCTGTACCACCGCCCGATGCTGGCAGGTTGAAGCGGGCTTTGCCTCGGTTAAGGGCAATAGTGAAAGATGCGAATGCAGCCTTTGCCTTAACCACTCAACGCTTTCTCACCATTTTGCAAGAGGCAGAATTAGATTTTCCAGAGTTTGAGCAGATGCAATGGATAGCTACTGAAGATATTGATCTGGCAATGGCAGAACAGTGGCAAGATCCTCAAGTGAGTCCAGATACCCTGGCATATCTGCAATATACATCGGGTTCGACCTCTACACCTAAAGGGGTGATGATCAGCCACCACAACATCATGCACCACTGTGGCTATTTGCAAAAAGCCTGTGGCTATGATGCAGAGAGTGTTTCTATCACTTGGATGCCTTACTTCCATGATTACGGACTGGTGGAAGGATTGACTGAGCCACTCTACAATGGTCATCCTTGCTACGTCATGTCTCCCCTAGCTTTCATTAAACAGCCGATTCGCTGGCTCCAGGCTATTTCTCGCTATCGAGGGACTCATAGTCAGGCTCCTAACTTTGCTTATGAGCAGTGTGTCGGACGTGTTACTGATTTACAGATAGAAAGTCTTGATCTCAGCAGTTGGGTAGCAGCGGGTAATGCCGCAGAACCCATTAATCCTAGGGTGTTGGAAGAGTTCTTTGAGAAGTTTGCACCTTGTGGATTTCGTTGGGAAAGTTTTGCTCCCGCTTATGGATTGGCAGAAGATACATTGCTGGTGTCAACTAGTCCTAGAGATGAACCACCTGTACTTTGTTTGGTAAAAACATCGGAAATTGAGAAAAACAAAATTGTCGAAGCCAGTAGCTGGGGTGATGGTGTGCGGGCGATTCCTGGATGTGGTCAGTTGGTGGGTGATACCAAAGTAGCGATCGCAAATCCCGATACCTTAACTCGTTGTTCAGCCGATGAGGTGGGTGAGGTTTGGGTGGCTGATCCTAGTGTGGCTGGGGGTTACTGGAATCGCCCAGCAGAGAGCGAGAGTACCTTCCGCGCCTACACCGTCGATACCAACGAGGGACCATTCCTACGAACTGGTGATTTAGGTTTTATCAAGGGTGGTGAGTTATTCATTACTGGACGGATCAAAGACTTGATCATTATCAGGGGTACTAACCACTATCCCCAAGATTTAGAGTGGACAGTGCAGCAAATTCATCCTGCTCTGCGCCCAGACTACGGTGCAGCCTTCTCCATAGATGTGGATGCAGTTGAGCGACTAGTGATAGTACAGGAAATCAAACGCAATCCTGAAGAGTTTAAAGCCGATGAGGTAATTAACAGTATCCGACAAGCGATCGCAGAAATTCATGAACTGCAAGTTTATGCGATCGTCTTAGCCAAACCAGGTAACGTCCTCAAAACATCTAGTGGCAAGATTCAGCGTCGTGCTTGTAAAGCCAGTTTCCTCGCAGGTGAATTGGGCGTGTTAGCAGACTGGAGCGAAAACCCTAAATTCTGTGCCAGCTACCAAGAACTATCACAGGAAGTCGATTCCTTGCTGGATCAAGTGCAAGTTACCCACTAAGGAGAAAACCATGCAACCACTAAAGCAATTTTGGGTCGCAGAAGCACTAGAACGGGATTTAGGCGACCCTGGCAACCCAGATAATATGATGTCCTTCAAACAGGTAATAGACCTGGATGAAAAGGAAGAATTTCCTCACGAAATCATTAACTGGCTATACAACTGGAAACTCCAACACTATTACATCCCCACAGAATGCGGTGGTGAGTTTACCGGCTTTGACGAGTTTATCTCCTTTGTCCGGGTGCTTTCGCGACGAGATCAAACTGCTGCGATCGCATTCACCACCATGTTTTGGTCATATTTGGTCTGGATGGCAGGAACGGACGAGCAAAAACACACCCTGTCCAGCTTCATGAAAGATGCCAACGGCGCTATGTGCCTAGCCTATTCAGAAAAGGCACATGGTAGCGACCTCCTGGGCGGAGATATGCAAGCCAAAAAAGTTCCTGGAGGCTACATCCTCAATGGAGAAAAATGGCCAATTAACCGCGCCACCATCTCTGGAGTCGCTTTCGTACTCGCCAGAACCGACGACGAAGGAGGAGCCAGAAGCCTTTCCTTGTTCATGGTAGAAAAGAGCAAAATTGACCAAGCCAACTATAGCCACCTTCCTAAAATCCTCACTCACGGGGTGCGTGGTTCTGATATGAGTGGTATTCGCTTCGAGAACTGCTACATCCCAGAATCCATGAGGTTAGGAGCAGAAGGCGCAGGATTAGAACTAGCACTCAAAGGCTTCCAAATTACCAGAGCCTTATGTGCAGCCTTTTCCCAAGGAGCAGCAGATACAGCCCTACGTACCACCCTCAAATTTGCCCTAGAACGCAAACTATATGGCAAGACAGTCTTTGATATGCCCCAACCTAAACGCACTCTTACAGATGGGTTTTTAGATATCCTCATTTGTGACTGTGCCACCATCGGGGTTGCGCGTGGATTTAATACCATGCCAGAGCAAATTAGCGTTTGGTCAGCAGTAGTCAAATACTTCGTTACTACCACCTTGGAAACAACGGTGCAGAATGTCTCCGTCGTTTTAGGTTCACGCTTCTATCTGCGGGAAGCACACGACTGGGGAATTTTCCAAAAAGTTTTGCGGGATAATGCCATCATCAGTATGTTTGATGGCAGCACCGTCGTTAATCTTCATGCCTTACTTTTACAACTGCGGCAGTTAGCTAAATCTCGTGTTAGAAATGCTGGACGTAACCTAGATATACTGCAAACACGCCTAATTACTACTTTTGACCTCACACAGCCTTTACCCCCCTTCAACGGCAAAAAACTGGAATTGGTCAACCGGGGCGGTGACGATGTACTCCAAGGACTAGATTTAGCCTTGACATCCCTACAACACCTCAAGGCAGACTCAAACCTCGACCCAGACATTCTGTACCAAATCATCACCCTGACCAGCATAGTTCAGGAAGAGTTAAACACCCTTGATGAGCAAATTACAGCTTCTACCTTCCAGTTTGGGCATGAGCAATCGCCAGAGGTGTTTGATATGGCGAAACAATACTGCGTAATACACGTAGCGGCGGCTTGTGTGCATACGTGGCTTCATAACCGCAATCATCTGGGAGACTTCTTTGCTAACGGAGAGTGGCTGGCACTTAGCTTGCGGAAGCTGATGCTGGCATTTCGCCCTGCCAAAGCATTGCCTGGGCGGATTGATGACGGGGCTGTTACCCAAGAGTTAATCCACTTGTACAACCAAGACAAGATGTTTTCCATTGTTCCCTTCCAACTAGCAAATTCTACACAACAGGAAACTACCAATTATGCAAGTCCAAAACTCCAACTCCAAGCTTAATACTATGAATGCTGTTGATACTATCCAAGGATGGTTAGTTAATCAGATTGCCACACAACTGGGAATCAATGCTCAAACTATCAAAGTTACTGAACCTTTGACTCGCTATGGTTTAGACTCGATTGATTCGGTCACAATTGTTGGTGATATGGAAGATTGGTTAGATGCAGAACTGCCTTCCACTTTACTTTGGGACTATCCAACTATTGAAAAAGCTGCTCAATATTTAGTCAATGAACTGAGTGTATTACCTTCCGCAACTAGTGTTACCAAAACAGCTGCTGTTGCCAGCAAACCAAAAGAAGAAGTAACTACCCAAGGCAAAGGCTGGGGTGGAATTTGGAACAAAATCAGTGGTAGTTGATGTTGGGGGAAATGGGGAGAGGAAATTATAGCAATTTTCGAGTAGATGAACTCATTTTTTGTCTCACGCAGAGGCGCAGAGGCACAGAGAGAGGCACTCCAGAGGAATTAAGAGTGTGGTCTAAATACATGAAAAATGTTGTAACTAATTTACCCATTAGTTGAGTAGTTTATATATTTCACGCATTTCTTAGACTGGAGGCAGGTTGAATTGAATTTTTCGGAGTTTTCCTTTTGGTGGGTGCTACTGCTATTTGGCATCCCTTATTTTACAGTCCGTTATGTTGCCAAGTCTTTGAACCTGTGGAGAGGTATTTTCGACACGTTTGGCTTGGTATCAATGTCGTTGTTCTTGTTTCTCAACGCTTCCAAGTCTAGTTTTGTCATCTTTATCTGCGAAATTATTTTCAACTACGTGATGGTGTGGTTGATGTTGAGGCAAGAAAAATGGACAGCTAAAGCGATCGCTACCATTGTAGTAGTGATAGATGTTGCTATCCTCGCCTATTTCAAATACCTGAACTTTTTTGTCGAAGATGTTTTGGGCTTAGTCATACCAGGATTGGCAGCAAATTGGCAATCAAAGTCTATCCCTGGTATGGGTTCCATCCCTCCTGGATTGTCGTTTTATACCTTCCAAATGGTGGCATTTGTGGTTGATTCCTACAAGAGTGCCAAAAAACAACCCATCGCTGCTTTAGATTACGTCAACTTTGTTTCCTTTTTCCCTCAAGTTGTCGCAGGGCCAATCGAACGTCGGGCTGATTTCTTTCCCCAGATTGAAAACTTTCAGTTCAAATTTACACTTGATAACTTTGAATCTGGTTTTCGTTGGCTGTCTCTAGGACTATTTATGAAGTTTGTTCTAGCTGACAATATTTCACCATACATTAAAGTAGATCAAGTTGATAATCCTTGGTTAGTCTGGTTTTTTGCCTTTTTATTTACGCTGCAAATTTATTTTGATTTTGGTGGATATAGTTTTATAGCCCTGGGTTTAGCAAAATTTTTAGGTGTTAACTTAACCCTGAACTTCCTCGCTCCCTATACTTCCCAGAGTATTAACGAGTTTTGGCGCAGGTGGCACGTTACCCTCAGCACTTGGTTTCGGGACTATGTTTTTCTACCTTTAATGGGTAAAAACATGAAGTTAGCCCCTTTCTATCTATTTATTACATTTACCCTATCTGGTTTTTGGCATGGAGCAGCCTGGAACTTCATTCTTTGGGGAGCTTATCACGGACTACTGCTGTTAGTACTGCGTTATGCAGGAAGACCTTTTTATAAATTTTTAGGACAGCAAAAATTCCTCATGCCTCAGTTCATTTCCTGGGCTTTAACCTTTGGATCTATCATTTTAGGATGTCTGTTTTTTATGGAAACCAATACTTTGCGGTTATTGGAAAAACTGAAAGTTTTGGTAACTCCTGGGAATTATTCTTTATCTAACCTGGGTGAAGCTTTGACATTCTTTAATGGGAATGGAGCAGCAGCTTTAGTATTAACTTTAGTGCTGTCTATAGGACTATTGTTAATGGAACAAATTGGAGTTTGGCGACAAGGAGAAACTGAATATGATTTATTAATTTCTCCTTGGGTATCGCGGGTGCTTTTAGTGCTAACTATTTTATTTGCGGCTAATACACCTTCACCGTTTATTTACTTTGAGTTCTAGATTCAGTTCTCAGTTAAAACTCTTTACTCTTAACTGTCACCTGTTATGAACAAGTTTCTTAGATTTTCTAGTTGGTTTGCGATCGCTACTTTAACTTGGGGTGTTGGTTATTTCTACAATGCCTGTTATGGTGGTGAACTTAGCTGGTTGCGGATGATGTATGAACAAAAAATCGCCATAGCTAAGGAAGTACAAGCACCCCAGCGAATTCTCATTGTCGGTGGCTCTGGCGCTCACTACACAGTAGATGCAGGTCTAATACAACAAAAATTGGGAATCCCCATCCTCAACATAGCCACAGATGGACCCATCGGTTTAGATGTGATTTTGCCTAGTATCTCTGATGTCATCAAAAAAGGCGATATTGTCATTCTTATTCCCGAATATTTATTGTTACTAGATAAAGATGGATGGGGCGCTCGCTCTGGTCAATTTGGCGTTGCTATTGGTAAACCCGGTTTAGGAAACGTACCCCCCAAGCAACTAGCCCAAGACTTGATGTTATTAGGTATACCCTCCCTACGCGCTGCCACTAAATCATCTTTAGATTTGGTAGAAAAAGGTCATTTAACAGGCTATTATTCTGACCCAGTTACAGCCAAAGGTGATCCAACAGTCATGAAAAAACGGACTAAAAGCGAATGGTGGGAATTGAAAATCAATGATAGCGTTTCTCCTCATTCTCTAAAACGGATTCAGCAATTTAAACAAGAAATTGAAGCCAAAGGAGCAACTCTGATATTAGGGCTTTCTTGGATTTATGGCAGCACTGATACTAAAACCCTCAATAATATCCGCAAGACAGCAGAAGATTTAGGGAAAATTGCCCCTGTACTTTATAACAAAGAAACCTTAAACATTAAGACTGAATCTAGCTTATTTGCTGATACTCATTATCATCTTAATCCTGATGGTCGCCGGACTCGAACCATTGAACTTGTAGAACAATTTAAAGCTGTAAATATAGTTCGTAATTACAGCACTTCCCGATATTATGAGATACAAGAACCCCATCATCGCAAGCGATGAGGGGGCTACGATATACCTCATACAATTGGAAACCGCTGTAAGTAAAACTTAAATAAAAAAAAATCTATTTTTATCTGCTTCTCTCTGTGCCTCTGCGCCTCTGCGTGCAATAAAAAAAAGACAAAATCATAACTCATGTATGAAATAAAAGACAAAATTCCTCAAAAAAGTAAGCTAAAACAACCGTATCCGTTGCGGATTTGCATTTTAGGTGGTGGGTTTGGTGGGCTATATACGGCTTTGGAATTAGGAAAGATTGCTCAAATTCGTCAGCCTGATTATGAGATTACTTTGATTGAAAAACGAGAGCATTTCTTATTTACTCCTTTACTCTATGAAGTGGTAACAGGAGAATTACATAATGGCGAAATTGCACCGTCTTATAAAAAATTGCTCTCAGATAGTCAAGCTAAATTTTATCAGGCAGAAATTCAAGGTGTTGACTTAGAAAAACAATTGGTAAATTTGCAAAATGGAGAAATACTAACTTATGACTATTTAGTATTAGCTGTTGGCAAAGAAACAAGATTAGATGTAGTACCAGGCGCAACAGAATATGCTCGCACATTTCGCACTTTAGCTGATGCTGAAGATTTAAAAAAACAGTTGCAGTTTTTAGAAGCATCGAATATACCATTAATTCGGATAGCGATTGCTGGAGCAGGACCTAATGGTGTGGAAATAGCTTGTAAATTGGCAGATAGACTCAAAAAACGCGGAGAAATTCGCTTAATTGACCGAGGAAATGAAATACTTAAAACTTTCTCTAAAGGTAGTCGTACTGCATCATATAGAGCTTTAGTCAAACGGGGTGTGAGAATAGAATTAGATACCAATATAGAAGCCATCAAACCTGATACAATTATTGTTAATCATCAAGGTAAAACTCATAAATTCCAGACAGATTTAGTTTTGTGGACAGGAGGAAATCAATCAATTGAATGGGTAAAAAACCTAAATTGTCAACATAATCAACAAGGACAATTAATTGCTACACCAACTTTGCAACTAGCAGGATATCCAAATGTATTTGTATTAGGAGACCTGGCAGAAATTCGAGATATTCAAGGTAACCAAACTCCTGCTACAGCCCAAGCAGCCTTTCAACAAGCTCCCTGTGCGGCTCGTAATATCTGGGCAAAAATTACAGGACGTAAATTAAAGCCATTTAGTTACTTACACCTAGGAGAAATGCTGACTTTAGGCATTAAGAATGCTGTAGTTTATAGCTTTGGTATCACCTTAGATGGTAATCTAGCTCGCATTATTCGCCGAGGAGTGTATATTCAACGTTTACCAACTCTCAAACATAAACTTCAAGTAGCTAAAAGGTGGATTTTTGGAAAAATGAAAAAATAGGAATCAGAAGTAAAAAACGCTTAACCTTTAAAATTTATTCCTCAATATTTTATAAATCCCAAATTTATTTAAACCACGTCTACCTTGAAACCGATAGTTTTTTCTTAATCGGGTTTTGTTCCTAAATCCTATACTCTTCCCTGTTCCCTGTTAAGAGTTCCCTTTTGAAAAACTCTAGTTCTCAACTTGGACGAGGTTTATATTCTTCCTTCTTCCCTCTTCCTTCGCGTCCTTCGCGCCTTCGCGGTTTATTAAAAAAAATTATGACCATTCACAAACAAACATCAAAAACATCCTGGAGAAAAAATCTAGAAACTATTTTAGGACTAGATTTGCGATCGCTTGCAGTTTTTCGCATCGGTATCTCCTTAATCATCCTCACAGATTTATTGACTCGCTTTAGAGATATCACCGCCCACTATACAGATGTCGGTGTTCTTCCCCGTGGGTTACTAGCTGAAATCGCTAAAACTGGACATTGGTCTTTACACGCCATTAGTGGTGAACCGATTTTTCAGGTACTATTATTTGCGATCGCAACTTTGATGGCGCTTTTGATGTTGGTGGGTTATCACACCAGAGTTGCTGTCATTGCTTCTTGGATATTGCTCATTTCCCTCCACAATCGCAATCCAGCCCTAATTTTCGCTGCGGATGATGTCCTTCGCGCTCTCCTGTTTTGGGCTATGTTCCTGCCTTTAGGAGCTTGTTATTCCCTTGATAGTGCGCTGAATACTTCACAACGTCAGTTACCAGAAAGAGTGTTATCTGGTGCTACGTTCGCTCTCATGTGTCAGCAGTGTTTTATCTATATCTTTTCAGCTGCAATTAAAACTAAAAGTCCCATTTGGGTAGATGGTAGCGCCGTTTATTATGCTTTGAGTTTTGACCAATATGTTACTCCTTTTGGTCATTTTCTCCTCAATTTTCAGCCAATTTTAAATATCTTCACTAAAATTACTTTGGTGCTGGAATGGATTGGACCATTGGTGATATTCATTCCTTTTCGGAATAACTGGTTTCGCTTGGGTGCAGTTCTGACTTTTATCGGACTTCATGCCGGATTTGCCTTAACTTTGAATATCGGCATTTTTCCATTTTTGAGTATTTTTAGTTGGTTAGCATTTCTCCCCAGTTCTTTTTGGCATAGTTTAGAAAAGCGGCTACAAACACCAGCACGTCAGGGCTTAACAATTTATTTTGATCGTGATTGTGGGTTTTGTAAAAAAGTAGTGCATATATTAAGAACGCTGTTGATTTTGCCGGGGACACCGTTATTAATGGCGCAGGAATACCCGGATATCTATGCTGATATGGAAGCACATAATTCTTGGGTAATTGAAGATTGGCAAGGGAAGCGATATTTTAAGTTTAAAGGTATTGCTTATGTAGTGAGCTTGTCGCCGATATTTAAATTTTTAGTGCCGGTGTTGACTTGGAAACCTGTCATGGCAGGGGGAACAAAGTTTTATGAAGCGATCGCATCTAACCGTAAATTCGCTGGTAATTTCACCAAACCTTTGAAATTCCGTCCTCTGGAAGTTCGTAAATCCCGCTTTTTGAATATTTTGGCTGTGGTACTGTTAATCTACGCTTTTATCTGGAATATCAGTAGTTATGCTCCTGATTTATTCAAGCGGAAAATATGGCAAAATACAGAAGTTCTTGGCCGAGTTACACGACTTGATCAATCTTGGAGCATTTTTGCACCTGCGCCCCCTAGAGATGATGGATGGCATATAATTCCTGGTAATCTGAAAAATGGCAGCGAGGTGGATATTTTCCGAGGTGGGAGTGCTGTGAATTGGGATAAACCCAGCTTAAGTGTCAGAAGTGCTATTTATCACAATATGCAATGGCGCACTTACTTTATTAATCTCAATCGAGCAGTTGGTAAAAAGCTTTATCCTCTTTATGGAAAATATCTCTGTCACGTTTGGAACACTCAACACAAGGGTAGTGAAAAACTAGAGAAATTCAACATTTACTTTATGGATGAGCGTACAGTTCCACCTGGTGAAAAGCAGACTGTGGAGAAAAAGCTCACTTGGGAACAGTCTTGTTCTGATATTCCCTAGAAACTATATTTCCCTCAATTTCCCTCGATTGCCCTCAATTATATGGCATCTGATAGTTGGGGTATTCAGAATGTGGCATAGATTTAAATCAATGTTCTTGATTAGATAATCCAATCCATAGAACTATAAGAATAAATTAGAGTACATATCGTAAATTTGTGTAATTAACTAATTCATTTTCAGTAAAAATCACGGTAAGCTATAACCTAATAATATTAAGCAAAGATAAATTGCCTTAATTTCATCACAAGAAACTACAGGGATCAACGATAAATGATACTCTGTCAGTATTTTTTCATACAAATATAGAGGTAAATTCATGTTTGAGTCACTGCTAGAGACCGTTTGGCTGGTCCCTTGCTATGCTTTATTAGGAGGTATTTTAGCCTTACCTTGGTCGCCGGGAATTATTCGTCGTACAGGATCAAGACCGGCAGGTTACGTCAATTTAGTGATGACGTTCTTCTCTCTTTTGCATTCGGTCTTGGCATTTACCGCTACCTGGAATCATCCAGCAAAAGAAGTATTGATACCTTGGTTATCCACAGTTGGATTAAATCTAACTATTAATTTAGAACTGTCTTCTATTACTGTTGGTGCATTAATTATCATTACCGGTTTAAATTTCCTTGCCCAAGTATATGCTGTGGGCTACATGGAAAGGGACTGGGGTTGGGGACGGTTTTATTCTTTATTGGGATTATTTGAAGCTGGTTTGTGTGCCTTAGCTTTATGTAATAACCTGTTTTTCAGTTATGTAATTCTAGAAATTCTTACCCTGGGAACTTATCTATTAGTGGGTTTATGGTTCAGTCAACCTCTGGTTGTGACTGGGGCGCGAGATGCATTTTTAACCAAACGGGTTGGTGACTTATTCTTGCTAATGGGTGTTTTGGGACTATGGACGTTAGCCGGAACTTGGGACTATCAAGACTTAGCAATATGGGCGCAAACGGCAAAAGTAGACCCGACAATTATTACCTTAGTTTGTTTGGCTTTAATTGCTGGGCCAATGGGTAAATGCGCTCAGTTTCCTTTGCACTTGTGGTTAGATGAAGCGATGGAAGGGCCTGTTCCCAGTACCATTTTGCGGAACTCGGTGGTAGTAGCGAGTGGTGCATGGGTGCTGATTAAATTGCAACCTGTGTTTAGTTTATCCCCTGTGGCTTCTTCTGCAATGGTAGGTATTGGTGCGGTGACAGCTATTGGAGGTTCATTAATAGCGATCGCTCAAATTGACATCAAACGCTGTTTATCTTATTCTGTCAGTGCTTACATGGGCTTAGTATTTATCGCCGTAGGCACACAACAAGACGAAGCAGCATTATTATTAGTCCTCACTCATGCTTTATCTGCTGCACTTTTAGTCATGAGTACTGGAAGCATCATCTTAAACAACATCACCCAAGATGTTACCCAACTCGGTGGTTTATGGTCACGTCGTCCCATTTCCGGTTTAGCATTTATTGTGGGTACTTTGGGGTTAATTGGTTTTCCCCCTTTAGGCAGTTTTTGGGCATTAGTAAAATTAGCTGATGGGTTATGGGAAACTCAACCTTGGTTAGTGGGAATTATTATTGCTGTCAATGGCTTAACTGCCTTTAGTTTAACCAGAGAATTCGCTTTAATTTTTGGTGGTAAAGCCAAACAAATGAGTGAACGTTCCCCCGAAGTTATTTGGTTAATGGTTTTACCAATGATGGTTTTATTCGGCTTTGTTTTACATCTGCCTCTGGTGTTGCAAAGTTTATCTTTATTACCTGATTGGGCAATATTAAATAAAGATGTAGTACTGCTTTTAATTTGGTCGAGTATCTTTGGTTGCAGTATTGGTGGTGTCATTTATTTAGGTAACATTGCTAAACCAATACGCTTGCCCTGGCAAGGTTTACAAGATTTACTAGCTTATGACTTTTACACACCCAAACTTTACAAAGTCACTATAATTTTTGGAGTTGCTCAACTTTCCAAATTTGCCGATATGCTTGATCGCTTCGTAGTTGATGGTATCGTCAATTTTGTGGGTTTATTTTCCCTATTGGGTGGAGAAAGTTTGAAATATAGCACTAATGGACAAACTCAATTTTATGCCTTCACAATTTTGTTAGGAGTTGGCATTTTAGGTGCATGGATGACATGGCCTATCTGGAGTGTTCAGTTCATAGATTTAATTTTTTAAACATCTATGATTTAGGTGTCTATAAACATCTAAAATAAAAAAACAACTTTTGACGTAAGAATAAATAAGTGAACATCAAACATCAAAAAAGCTATCTTTCTCGCAGAAATTTACTCCAATTAGGTACAGGTGCAATTGGTGCTGGAGTTGCTTTAAGTGTAGCTTCCAACTTAGTTGCACCTGAAGTAGCCACCGCCCAAAATATTACTACCCCTGAGGAAGCACTCAAAGCATTACTGGATGGTAATAATAGATTTGCCAACAGAAAGCGTCGCTATAAAAATCAAGATTATACGCGTTTACAAGAAGTTGCAAAATCTCAAAAACCCTTTGCTTCTATTCTAGGTTGTGCAGATTCCAGAGTGCCGTCAGAAATTGTTTTTGACCAAGGATTAGGAGATTTATTCGTCTGCCGTATTGCCGGCAATATAGCCACACCAGAAGAAATTGGCAGCTTAGAATTTGGCAGCTTAGTATTAGGATCAAAAGTCATTCTTGTACTGGGACATGAAAGATGTGGTGCTGTAGATGCCGCTATTAAAGGTGAAGAAGTACCAGGACAAATTGGTAAATTAATAGCTGCGATTAAACCCGGAGTAGAAAAATCTAAAGGACAACCAGGAGATAGATTGGAAAACGCCTGTAAAGCTAACATTTTGGTGCAAATTGAAACCTTGAAATCATCACCAGTGCTATCTGAATTAATCAATGCCAATAAACTCAAAATAGTTGGCGGTTATTACGACTTAGACACAGGTAAAGTCAGCTTAGTTAGTTAAGTTCCTTAAATCAATTGGTAAGAGGTTTTTTCATATAAGATAATCACCAATCACCTCTTACCAATCACCAATCACCTCTTACCAATCCCCAATCACCAATTATGCTAAGTGTTTTAATCTGGTTGCCAATTGTTGGCGCGGCAATTATCGGATTTTTACCAGATAATATTATTTCTAAAACTAAAACCAGACTGGTATCGTTAACCCTGTCATTTTTAGTTCTCTTGTGGAATATTTTTATTCTGCTGAAATTTGATATCAACAATCCAGGAATGCAGTTTCAAGAATATTTACCTTGGAATGAAACTTTGGGTTTAAGTTATCACTTAGGAGTTGATGGACTATCAATACTAATGTTGGTATTAAATAGCTTATTAACTTGGATAGCTATTTACAGCAGTAGTCAAGATACCGAACGCCCTCGACTTTTTTACTCAATGGTTTTATTAGTCAGTGGTGGCGTTGCGGGTGCATTTTTAGCTCAAAATTTACTGCTTTTCTTCCTGTTCTATGAACTCGAATTAATCCCCTTTTATTTATTAATTTCCATTTGGGGAGGAGAAAAACGAGCCTATGCAGGGATGAAATTTCTGATTTATACGGCAGTTTCTGGGGCATTAATTCTGGCAACATTTTTGGGCATGGTATGGTTAAGTGGTTCCCATAGTTTTGCCTTAGATGCAGTTTCTACCCAAAATATTTCTGCTGGAATGCAATTGTTATTGTTAGTAGGAATAATTTTAGGTTTTGGCATCAAAATTCCCTTAATTCCTTTCCATACCTGGCTACCTGATGCTTACGTTGAAGCTTCTGCACCTATTGCCATTTTATTAGGTGGAGTATTAGCAAAATTAGGAACCTATGGACTATTACGGTTTGGCTTTGGTTTATTTCCCCAAGCGTGGAATATAGTTGCACCAACATTAGCCATTTGGGGTGCTATCACTGCAATTTATGGGTCAGTAATAGCGATCGCTCAAAAAGACATCAAACGCATGGTAGCATATAGTTCCATCGGACACATGGGTTATATTCTCCTAGCAGCAGCCTCTAGTACCAAACTAGCCTTAGTTGGTGCAGTAGCGCAAATGTTCAGTCACGGAATTATTCTCGCTATCCTCTTTCATTTAGTCGGTGTTATTGAAGCTAAAGTTGGGACAAGAGAACTAGATAAACTCAACGGACTAATGAGTCCCATACGCGGCTTACCCCTCATCAGTGCCTTACTAGTTCTTGGTGGCATGGCCAGCGCAGGTATTCCTGGTTTAACAGGCTTTATTGCCGAATTTATCGTTTTCCAAGGCAGTTTTGCTACCTTCCCTCTGCCTACATTACTATGCGTAGCTTCGTCCGGTTTAACTGCGGTTTATTTCGTTATTCTCCTCAATCGCACCTGTTTTGGCAGACTCAACAACGACTTAGCATATTATCCTAGAGTCATTTGGGCAGAAAAAATACCCGCATTAATATTAGCCGCCCTTATTCTTTTCTTAGGAGTACAACCCACCTGGTTAGTGCGTTGGAGTGAAACCACAACTACAGCAATGGTAGCTGCTATTCCTATCCCTGAAAAAACCGTAATTTCACAAGTGGCATTAAAGTAATTTAAGAAGGAGTTCAGAATAAAAAAATAATATACCTCGTTCCCAGTCTCTGACTGGGAATGCTATCAAGAGGCTTTGCCTCTGCCACAACTAAAGGCAGATCCTTTCAAATTCATTCCCATACAGAGTATAGGAACGAGAAAATAACTCTGATTTTACCCATGTGGACTCATGATGTTTTGAGCATCTTCCGCCTTAAAAATTCGTCGAAATTTAAACCAAAATTTACAAAATAGTCCTACTTCTTAAGTTAATCAAAATGGTACAAACTCCAGAGAAACCAATCACCAAACTACCTCCATCAAACCACGAATTTGCAGAAGTAATTCATCGTCTAGAAGCTGGTGGTTCAATGCTGCCAGATACGCCGGAAAACTTAATGCAAATCATCGGTATTTATAAAGCTTACGCCGTACCGATGGACTTCTATTGGCGCGACTTGCTTTATATTGCCGAAAGAGTATTTCTAAATCCCCTTCCAGCCTTTAAATACTTCTTACCTCAAGAATATTTAGACTTACATAACCATTATGCAGGTGATGATGCAGATTTAAGAATTTGGCGCGGTGTTGCTACAGCACATCCTGAACTTTTGGCATTTATGGAAAAAGGTGAAACCACCAAAATGCCAAAAATCTTACATCATTTATTCCATGATAGAATTAACATGGAATTTGCCGAAGCTTGTATGCAAGCAATGTTGTGGCATCGTCAAATGTATGCCCCAGTTAATCAATTTGATGCTTATTTAGATTCGGAAGAATATAAAGCCAACGCTGATAAAGCCATTAAAGCTTACTTTAAAAAAAATCCTTTGATGTTAGGACTTTATAAACTGTTTCCAGATATGTTTTTGGAACAGTGCCGAATGATGTCCTATTACTCTAATTTAGGACTTTTTTGGGAAGTGATGGCACCGGTATTTTTTGAAATGTCGGATATTTATGATGAAGGCGGTTTTAAAGGTGTTCCTGATGCGATGAATTTCTTGGTTAATGGTATTTTTGCTATTGCCGGTCGTCCCATTTATCATCATCTTTATGTTGATGGTGAATGTTATGAGATTATCCCTAAATCTAAAGGTTTTACTTGGTTATATGAAGCCGCTTTACCTTATGTAGAAGCTGTGTTTTACCGGACTGCACCATTCCGAGGTACAAAATCATATAATGCCCAAGCAAAACAAGTCCCAGATGACCAAAAAGACTTTCATTATGGCATTCTTTATGCTGATGTTTTCCCTGTAGGAACTGCGGGTATTCCTCCCACATTATTAATGCAGGATATGTTGCATTTTCTCCCTGAATATCTTGTTGATTATTATAAACAACATTGTCGCGGTGAAGATGATATGTTGATTCAGTTGGGTGTGACTTTCCAACGTTCAATGTATAATGTTACGTCTGCGGTAATTCAAGCTTTAAGAACTGCGCTTTTATATCCGCTAGATGATCCAAATCCCAAGCATTTACAGGCAAATCGGGAGTTTTTTGAAATGCAGTTAAATCGCTTTACTCGTGCTGATTATGGTATGCGTGATGCTGCTAAGTTGCGAAGTATTCAAAGTCAGGATTATAGATGATCCTCCCAAACCCCCCTTAACAAGGGGGGCTTTTTTGAGGACTAAGCACTGTTAAAAGTAATTGCTGCTGCTAGTTTGGCTGGCTATGGGATTTATAAGGGTGTACAATTAGCACAAGGTAATAAAGATTAAGCAAAATAATCATGCTAATTTTCCCCCTTTTTTTTAGAGGTGAAGGGTGAACTTCGACCAGAATATCTAAAAAACCTCTTGTTCCCTTAAAAAGGGGGGTTAGGGGGGATCTTCGTGAGTATCTAACAAATGCCGATACAAAAAAACTTACTTCAATCAAATTTTCACTTACCCTACAACCCAAAACTTATAGAAAGGGCAAAAGAACTGAGAAAAAACATGACACCAGCAGAGAAAAAGCTGTGGAATGAATACTTAAAAAACTTTAAATTTCGCGTTTTTAGACAAAGACCTATTGATAATTTTATTGTTGACTTTTACTGTCCAAGTTTGAAATTAGTGATAGAGGTAGATGGTGATAGCCATTTTACGCCTGAAGGTAAAAATTATGATATGGAAAGAACTGAAATGCTAAAGGGTTATGGGTTAAAGATGATGAGATTTACAAATAATGATGTGTTGAAAAATTTTGTAGGTGTATGTGGAATTATAGAGGAATTCATCGCTTCTTCCAACAATCTTTAGATCCCCCCAACCCCCCTTAAAAAGGGGGGCTTTTTTATGTATTAACTTAGTCAAGCACCTCAAAAGAATTAACTTCTAAAACAGAACCAATCATTGCCGTTGTCATGACATCTTCGCGGACATTTCCTGTGATTTTGGCTGTTTGTCCTGATTTGAGTAAGTTTTTGTCAGTGCTTTTGGGAATTTCATAAGTAATGCCTTCGTCTGTAACAAACGCCCAAGCGCCAAGTCCAATATTGCGGCGTTCAATTTTTCCTGTAACTGTAATAGTCATAATTAAGAATTTGTAATAGGTTGACTGGTGATAGGTAATAGGAAAGATTTTTTCCTATTACCTAATTATTTAAGCTGTTTGTTTCTCGTCTTTTAATGCTAAACGCACGAGTCCGTAACACAGTAAAGCATTAACGATGAGGAAAATACGGGCTATGTTACCATCTCCTAATCCCCAAACTGCGGGATCATAAATGGCGCTGATTGTTAAACAGGCTGCTACTCCTAAGCTAGAACCAATGGCAAACCATTTCCAATTGGGATGTCCTAATAGTAATGCTATCAAAACAATGGGAATTAGGACGCTGGCAAAGAGAGGATTTAAAGCGCCTGTTCCTTGTAAGCTGTTACCTAGTTCGGGAATGGAACTGCCTAAAACCCGGAAAGGCCATTGGGGAAGGTCGAAGATATACAATCCTTTGAGGAAGAATAAGCCAGAACTACCAAATATTAAGCCACTGGATAAAGACCAACTCCAAGCAAAGGGGAAGTAAACTCGTAGAAACCAAGCGAGGAGATAGGAACCTACTACCATTAATATTTTAGGTAATAGTGCGATCGCACCACCATCTATCCAAAAACCAGGGTTGATATAGCCGTTATCCCGCAACCACCGGAAGAAATCGGGAAAACTAATTTGTCCTTCGCTGGCTAGTTTAACTGCTGCTTCAGCGTTGAGTTGTCCAGCACCATAATAGTTCAAACCATCATCTTGAATAACTCTGGCTGACTGTTGCAGAACTTTTAAAATTTGTTCAGGTTCTGTGACTCCCGTAGCTTTAATTAATGCTGCTACACCAGCAACGTGGGGAGAGGCCATGCTTGTGCCTTGCAGTCCCAAAAATACGCCTTCACCGTTTTCGTCGATGGTTTCTTGGAGAATTGCACCGGTTTCACTACCACCAGGGGCAGATATATCTACACCAGCACCATAGTTAGAATAGGATGCTTTTTCTCCGTCTGGGCCAAAGGCAGAAACACCAATAACATGGGGATAACGGGCTGGATAACTAGCACCATCAGTACTTTCGTTGCCAGCAGCAGCAATAATAACTACACCTTTTTTATAGGCGTATTCAATAGCATCTTGCATGAGTTGGCTTTCACCACCACCACCCAAGCTCATATTAATCACATCTGCGCCTTTATCGGCGGCAAATTTGATGGCTTCGGCGATGTCTGCAACTGTTCCACTCCCGGACTCACTTAACACTTTTAAGGGCATGAGACTGGCTTCGTAGGCGACTCCAGCGACACCATATTGATTGTTAGTGGTTTGGGCGACTGTACCGGCGACATGGGTTCCATGTCCGTTATCATCATTGGCTTGTTCTTTGTCGTTGACAAAATCGTAGCCTTTGACAAATTTAGTGTCAGCTAAGTCGCGTACCTGAGTGATGCCGGTGTCAATGACGGCTACTGTAATACCGCTACCCTTGGTGCGAGTCCAAGCACCTTCGACACCGATTTTGTGCAGGTTCCACTGCTTGCTGTAATATTGGTCATTGGGGCCAACTAATGAAGGATTGGTATTTTGATTGTTTTGGGCTGGGAGTTCTGCTAAACCAGTATTTTTCCCTAGGGGAACAGTTCTGTAAATAAAATTTGGCTCGATGAATTCTGTAACTTTAGCATAAGGAGATTTTCTTAATTCTTGGAGCCTGGTGCGATCGCCTTTGATAATATATACATTGTCGGCCGCTGAATATTTATTATCCAGTTGGGGTGTAACATTGTATTGTTGTGCGATCGCTTGCAAATCTTTCTGAATGACAGTTTCTGCCATATCTTCCCGAAAATCCAGCAAAATTGTCTCGAAGTCACCTTTAGCTGCTAGTCCCTGAAAATTCAGAAACCCAAACACAGCAGCAGTCAGACCGATGACAAACAAGCACAATAATATAAATTTTTTCATCACCGCTTCTTGTCAGTTTGCTCACTACGATAACTCATCTCATGGTATTTTTGGGAAAATAGAGACTGGAAAAAATTAAGAATTACGAATTATGGAACGTGGTCTTTTATGGTTGCCTTTATTAGTGGCATTTTTCTGGTTAGCGTGGCAAGGTTCCCAGGAATTTAAGAAACTTGAAGCTTATCGAATTTGGGCAGAACAGTTTGAACGGGCTAAATATGATATTTATGCAGTATTAGCTCAAAAAGGTAATGATATCACTTGGGGAAAACCTACAACTAAAGGACCCATTGAATTAGAAACTTTTTCTTTATTGGATGTTCAAGAAATCCGCTTTTTGGTAAATGGTAATTCGGTAGATATAGAAAATCCACCCCAAAAAGGTCGAAAAATTGAATTAGAGTTTTTATTTACTGCTGATAAATCAATTCGTGTTCCGTTTACAGAAGTTCCTTTAGCAGCAAAATGGGGTAAGTTTTTGCAAGGGACATTAAAGAATTTGCAATCAGGAAATAGTGATTAAAACTGAAATTTATAAGCTTATTTTTAACGAAAATCAGTGTGTCTCACTCAACCGAGAACCGCTATATTGGCGCGGTGCGTCACATAGAGAAAATCTGTTATGTGCTAAATTATCGGGTCTGACGTGGTTGGTGAGCTTGCCGAACCACACCCTACAAGAAATAAAATCTATAACTCATATTTGATAGATTTTGTCAATGAGTAAGTCCTATTCCAATTAAAAAAATACTCAACAGCTTATTGCTGAAAATATGAAGCTGTAAAATATAAGAAAAGCCAGAAATTTAAATTGAAGATTTAGACTGGGTTTGACGAATAGGAATTTCAATCACAAACTCTGCTCCTTTTCCAGGAGAAGAAATACATTTTAACGAACCGTTATGTTGTTCATTAATAATCTGATAGCTGATATATAAACCTAATCCTGTACCTTTACCAACTGGTTTTGTCGTGTAGAAAGGATCAAATACTCTTTGTTGTATTTCTGCTGACATTCCCAAACCATTATCAGCAATGCAGATAGTGATATAATCAGAATTAGATATATGAGTAGAAATGTGAATTTTGGGTTCGGAAATGGGTAATCTAGAGTTTTGAATTCCTATTCCCTCCAAAGCATCTATAGCATTAATTAAAATATTCATAAATACTTGATTGAGTTGTCCTGGAAAACACTCAATTAATGGCAAATCACTATATTCTTTAATAACTTGAATTCTAGAAATCTGCGGCTGATTATTGAAACGATGTTTCAAAAGCATCAACGCACTATTAATACCGTCATGAATATTAGTAGGCTTTAACTCAGCTTGATCAAGATGGGAAAATGTCCGCAAAGAATCAACAATTTGTTGAATACGTTCTGTACCAATTGTCATAGAAGAGATAAGATTTGGTAAGTCTTCCTGCAAAAAATCCAGTTCCATAAGTTTGACTTGCTCATGGATTTCATTAACTGGATGCGGATAATTAATCTGATAAAGTTCTAATAATTTTAGTAAATCTTGGGTATATTTATTTGCATGGATAAGGTTGCCAAAAATAAAGTTAATAGGATTATTAATCTCATGGGCAACTCCTGCTACTAATTGACCTAAAGAAGACATTTTTTCACTTTGAATTAATTGAGATTGGGTGCGTTGTAGTTTTTGTAAAGTAGCTTCTAATTCTAATGTTCGCTGTCTAAGTTGAGTTTCTGATTCTCGTAATTCTTCCTCGGCTCGATGACGATCAGTAACATCACGACTTACACCCAACATAGCAAAAATTTCCCCTTTAGTATTACGTAAAGGAATTTTGCGTGTATCTAAAATATATAAACTACCATCACCAGCAGGTGCAGGATCATAAGGATTATGTATTGTTTCACCTGATAAAACTAGTTGATCATCTGTGCGAAATCCACGAATTTTTTTATCGGGATTACCAAATACTATTTCTTCGGAAGTACCTAGCTCTACATCATCTTTACCAAGCATCTCTTCAATGGTTTTACCAAGTGAATTAGCTACGGTCTGATTAACTAGAAGATAACGATAATTTTTATCTTTGACAAATACCCAATCAAGGGTTTCCTCAATGATCATTTTAAATAGGGAAGATTGCTCTTCCATATTTTGTAAATCTTTTGCTAATACTGCCTTTGCCTGTTTACATTCTTCTAGCTCTTGTTGTAATTGATGATGATGTTCTAATACTTTTTCAAGTTCAGCGACACGTTGACGTAAAAAAGCAATTTCCTCATTTGGAGATTGATTGGACATAAAACAGTAATATATATGTACTTTTAATATTTAGAATTTATCATAATGACAACAACCAAAACTTTAATCCCTGTTGCTTTAACTATTGCCGGTTCGGATAGTGGTGGGGGTGCGGGAATTCAAAGCGATTTAAAAACTTTTGCTTTCCATTGTGTTCACGGAACAAGTGCTATTACTTGCATTACAGCCCAAAATACTCTCGGTGTGTCACGGGTTGATGCAATGCCTTCAGAGGCTGTGGTGGCGCAAATTCAGGCGGTAGTTGAAGATATCGGTGTCCAAGCTGCGAAAACGGGAATGTTGCTAAACCAGGACATTATTTTGGCTGTAGCCCAGCAAGTAACAGCTTTTCAAATTAATAACTTAGTAGTTGATCCGGTGATGGTATCACGAACAGGGGCGCAGTTGATTGATGATGATGCTGTGCAAACTCTCAGTCATGAACTTATTCCTCAAGCGGTTATAATTACACCAAATCGTTATGAAGCACAGATTTTAAGCGGGTTACAGATTGATTCTCTAGAAGATATGCAAGCCGCAGCCCAAATTATCCATAAAAAATTAGGAAATAAGGCTGTTTTGGTTAAAGGTGGGGGAATGTCTGGAAATTTGCGAGGGGTGGATATTTGGTTTGACGGGGAAAAGTTGGAGACTTTAACGACGCAACAGGTAGAGACAAAAAACACTCATGGTACTGGTTGTACTCTATCAGCTGCGATCGCTGCTAATCTAGCTTTAGGCAAAGATTTATGGACAGCAGTCCAACACGCAAAGCAATATGTAACAACTGCACTCACCTACTCTCTTGATATTGGCAAAGGACAAGGGCCTGTAGGACACTTTTTCCCGTTGTTGCAAAAAAGCAACGTTTAGAAATGGACTCAAAGCTAAATAATTGCCCTCAGAGAGTTTTTGGATTATAGTCTCCGGGATACCTTTACGCTGATAGTATATTTTGTTAATCTAAAGTCCTTATTTTTATACAATATTCCCAATGCGAACAACTACAGGTCATGTTCACCGTCAACCACCTACTCCCAGTTATTCCCCCTCTGTACCCCTTCATGTGTACCGGGAATTAGCAACAGAGTTACAAGCAATACAATCAAAGTTAGATGTAGTTACTACCCACAATCAAAAGTTAGCCCAAGAAAATCAACTCCTGCGTCAAGAAATTACTAAAGTTATTCAGGCTTTTAATCACCTGCAAAATTTAGTTGAATCTTCTAATATACCTATTCCTGAACCAAAACCACGTATTAATACTGAACTAAAACAGGTAAGTCAGCCCCCAGTTACAGCCGCACCTCCACGTCAACAGGCTTCTCGTCCCCGTCCACCCGCAGTTACAAAAGTTCCACCAAGCAAAAGCCGACGAGAGGAGTTTTCTGTACCTATTATGGATATGAATTTCCCGGTATCAGAAACGGTATTTGTCGAAGAACAGGAGGTACGCTATTATCCCACTCCAGAGTCAGAGTTGAAGGGGCTTAATGGTTGGTGGTTAATAATTACGATTGTGTTAATGATGATTACTGGTTTTGGTGCTGGGTATTTGATTGTGCGTCCTTTGTTGCAAAACCAGAATAATTCGTAATTACTCAGCACCCAGCACTCAGCACTCGGTACTCATAACTCGGTACTCGGTACTCACAAATCGGTACTACCTACTAACCTTCAACCGCTTAAACATCGCTTCTCTTCCTTGCATTGCCAAGGTATCATCTAAAGGTGAAAGTTTGATTTCTTGCTGATACTTTAACCGCAAAGCTGTTTGAATTAACCAGTCGGCAACAAAGGGATTTTTTGGTAGTAATGGTCCGTGAGAATATGTAGCGATCGCATTTTGATAAAACGCGCCTTCTGTGCCATCTTCACCATTATTACCTAAACCGTATACCACACGCCCCAAAGCTTCCACTTTCCCTAATTTGGTGCGTCCACCGTGATTTTCAAAACCGACTAGATAAGGTTTTGTCCCTGTCATTGCTTCGAGTTCTTGGGCTAGGCGTGATGCTGTAACTTCTATAACTAAATTACCTATGCAACGTTTAGTATTTTCACCAGGATGAATAGAAACTAAATCTAGTATTCCTAAACCTTCAATTCTTTTCCCAAAGGCTGGTTCATAATAATTTCCCAGCAGTTGGGGAGAACCACAGGTAAAAACTCCCGGTGTGCCATTTTCAATTTTTTCCCGCATTGCGTCAGCTTTTGCACCTTGCAAGTCGCGCATAACAATCTCTTGCTGACGGTCTTGTGCGCCTCCACCGACGATCACATCTACTGATTTTATATCATTTGCAGTGGAGTTTTGGTCTAGGGGTAAAACGGTCACATCATAGTCCCGCCATTGGGCGCGGCGTTCTATAGTTATAACATTTCCGCGATCGCCATAGGTACTCATCAACTTAGGATATAGCCAACCAATAATAATTTCCATCTGTGCAGAACTCATAAATCCTCACTTTAGCAATTCCAATTAATTTGCGTTCAATGTTAGCTTATTTTTGGTGTTGCTGATTTAAGGTACGAATTAGCCTCACGCTCCAGATGCAGAGGCACAGAGAGTAAGAGTTTGAGAGATGGAATTTTTGATTTTCATATTCCTATTCAGCAATACTTTATTTTTTATATTTACCATAATTTCTAGATATTTTGTATTTTATGTAACAGTTTTATTATCACCTTGTGCCGATAATTTTTAAGGAGCTAGGCAAAAAATTTTACTGCTTCTGTTGAGATTACAGAGGTAATCAGGTTTATTTCCCAACCAAATACATCAATATATGGATTGTAAAACTGCAACTTTGGTCTACCAAACGGAAAATCATCTAGAAAAAATCCAGGAGATTTTTCCAGAAGCTTGGAAGTTTTTAGAAGAACAAGCTTTTGCTTATGTTCAAGGTAAAGCACACGAATTTGATTCTGCAATTAAAAATTTAGTTGGAGAAACCAAGTTTAAATTTAGAATGGTTCATCGAGATGATCAAGACCAATTAACAAAAGATTTAGGTGAATTATTAGGTGATATCACCTCCAGATTATTACTAGAAAAGCATTTTTCAGAAGTTGTTGGCAAGCCTATTTTCTTTAGCACAATTTGTTGTAGTAGTCATCTTACCACTGACCATGAATTGAGTTTAGAAGAAGTTTTACCTTTACAACGTGCTGCGGTGAAACTGCAATAACTCAACCCCAACCTCAGAACATATTTTAAATGTCTACGGTTGTATCGAAATCCCCCCTAGCCTTGAAAAGGGGGGATTAAATCAGTGATAAAACAGTTTCAGACAGGGATTTAAACCCAGACTGTAGCTTGCTTAGAGTAGGGTAACTAAAACTACCTGTAGACGTAGGGGTCTTAAACCCTTTCATTTACCAAAAAATCCTTCATTCCGTGAAATCCTTAAATCTGTTAAATCAGTGATAAGCTTCTCCAAGTCCTACTTTCTAAGGAGGATTTAGAGTAAGTCACAAAATAAATAATCCTGTCTTGCACCAAAAATAGGTAATCCTCACAGAATAAGCTGTTAACTCTAATTGAACTCATACTTAATATATATACATAGATTTTAAATATCTTCCCTTTAGTCAGAGTAAAAATTCGAGGATTTATCTAAAATCTATAAATGGCAAACCTATATATAAAAAGATGTACACACAATTAGATATTTGAATACTGCCTATCTGGATGAGAAAAGCATGAAAATTACACCAGCAATTACCTATCGCAATCTAGAAAAATCAGATGCGATTGATACCTTAATTCAGGAAAAAATTGCCAAATTAGAGCATATTTGCAATTACATTAATAGCTGTCAAATTGTTATTGAAAAAATACATGAACGACCTCGCAGTGGTTCTCCTTATCGTGTGCGAATTGATCTGACAGTTCCCCATGGTCATGAATTAGTAGCAGAAAAAAATCCTGGAGAGGGTATTCAATATCAACCTCTAGATGCAGTAATTAGAGAAACCTTTGATGCCATGCGTCATCAATTAGCTAAACTTACCCAACTTCAACGTGCAAATGAACAATCTCATAGAAGCGAAGAAGCACAAGAAAGTATAGCTTTTGTGACTAAATTATTTCGACAAGATGGCTATGGCTTCCTCAAATCTTTAGATGGTCAGGAAGTTTATTTCCACCACAATAGCGTTTTACATCATGACTTTGATCGTTTAGAAATTGGTACTGGTGTGCATTTTTCCCTAGAACAAGGTGAAGAAGGCCCCCAAGCAAGCACCGTAAAAATAGTTGATAAACCTGGTGTTCGTGCTGGTAAATCATCAAAAACATTGATTGAACCGCCCTTAGATTGGCAGGAATAAGTACATGACTACACAAATTGATGAATTGAAAACAACTGCATCTCAATTACTCGCTGCTATGCTATCAAATCCCCACATTTATCCCCAAATTAGTGATACAGGAGGATATGGAACTATGGAACAGCAGTTAATTATTCTGGCTGTGGAAATGGCAGAAAGCTTAATTCAGCATATCGAAAAAGCTCATCCACAAAGTGAACCGAAAATAATGCCAAATAAAGCTAAATAAATAAAAATTTGTAGTTAGTACTTCATTCTTAACTACAAACTATGATGAATCATCATAATGGGCGATTTTCCATCACCACAACTAAAATTTCTGTTAATATTTCTTTCCTCCTACTATCTGTCTTTGTCAATATTCTTTGCATAAATCTGGCAATTCGACAATCTTACCATCAGGCATAAATCCCCAATAGTTATAGCAGTGGACAAGGCGATTAGGACATTAAACGATGATACAACTTAGACACCAAAAGGCTTTTAGCACTATCACCTGTCACCTGCTATATATTACCTATGTGAGAGTTCTAACAAACTAATTGTTTGTGATCTAAAACTAGATGGACTATCCCAATAATCTGCTTTATTGATATTCACCTTCAACAAAGCCAGATTAGGTTCATCTATTCCCTGGGGAAACCAAGTTTGTAATTCTGGTTGCCATTTTTCTTGTAATTTATTCCTATCTCTTACCAGTTCGGCTGTACCTACAATGGAAACATATCGCTGCTTATCAGGTGAAGAAAAACTCACATTCACCTGTTGACGGTGTTCAATTTCAAATACTTTATGAGAATCAGCAAAGGTAAAAAACCAGAGTCTACCATCAGAATCAATTCCACTAAATATAGACATAGGACGACTATGTACACTACCATCATCATCAACTGTGGTTAACATGGCATGATCAATGTCTTTAATTAGTGTACGCAACTGTTCAATTTGTTGATTACGGTCTTTTAATTTTGTCATTGAGCTATTTTTTAGTAAATAATGTTGAGGAGGAAACCCAGTTTGAGTCTTTATTAACTATCTTTTTTAGTATTAATATTTTTAGGTTTATAATTCATGAGTCTAGAGATGTAAATTTCAGTGAATAAGCCTACTAGTCTCATACCAAAGAAATATACTGACAGATTCATTAGGACTAAAGCTGCTTATCACACTCAATGTAAGATTTTAGGGTGCGTCAAACTCTAAACTTCGCTAACAATCAACATATTTTCGGCATCTGACATAACCTACTAATATACCAGTTACATAATAAATAGTCCTATTCAGAATTGATATCTATACGGACATAATATAACTTGAGAATGATGAAAATAGGTAAAAATTACTTTTATAATGATAATGTGCTGACGATGGAGATTGACAAATGGCATCTACATTAGACATAATTTTTGAAGGTTTGACAGCAATACTTTTCTCACCTGTAATTCTACCTGTTGCATCAGCAATAAAACAGCCTGTAGTCCAAAATACTATTAAAGATGGTCTGCTTTTATCTGAGAAATATAAGGATGCAGTTGCAGAAATCGTTGAAGTATTTGCAAAAACAACAGCAGATACTAAAAAGGAAAAACTAGAAAATTTTCAATCTAGAACTTCTCTCAACTATTTTAAAAATGGCAAATCAGAAGTAGCTGATGATGTCATTAATATGATTTCCGATATAAATGCAGATGTCGGGAAAATGACAAGTGGTGTTGCAGATTTGCGGGTGATATTACCTCTAGGAATTGCTTTACTTTCTATCAGACAACTGTTGAGAAAAGGATTAGAACTAGACGAAATTCCTTGGTATATATTGGCTTGGTATGCTTTTGATATTTTCACAAGACTGAATTATGAGGATGAAACTCGGTTAAGTAATTTATCAATTAATACTGTTTCAATGGAATTTCAGGAGCAACAGAGTAGTGATTCAAGCAATACACCACAGTATCAAAGGGAGAGCTAGATTTAAAATCAAAGCGCTTTATCATTCACCATCTCTAAAAACATATTTAGAGATATGCCTTGTCAAGCATTCAGAAATAAATTACGTTTCTGCTAACGTATTAACCGGAAATATTCTGGTTATTTTTAAAGAGAAAAATAGCCATAAACAAATTGCATCATTAATTGAGCAAGCCTTATTAGATTATAAATCTAAGGCTAAGATTCCTCAAGAAAATAAATTATCTAAAAATGTCAAAAAAGAGCCGATAAATGTTGTTAAGTACCAGCAAAAAAGTGAAGATTGGCATTTAATGACAGTAGATAATGTTCTGAAATCATTAAATATTTCCAGTATCTCAGGTTTATCTAGTGAAGCTGCTAATATCAACCTCAATAAATATGGCAAAAATGTATTATCAGCAACGGTAACACGTTCTGAACTAAGGATGTTAATTGAGCAATTTAAATCATTGCCAGTTGCTTTATTAGGTATAGCGGCAGGAATTTCTATTTTTACCGGGGGAATGATTGATGCTGTAGTAATTTTGGGTGTAGTAGGATTAAATGCTGCGATTGGTTACACCACAGAAAGTCAGTCAGAACGCATTATTAATTCCCTGAAAAATCGGACAGAAAAATTCACTTGGGTAATTAGAGATAGTCATCAAATAGAAATTCCTACAGAAACCGTAGTTTTAGGAGATATTTTAGTTCTTAAAGCTGGTAGTTATATTGCCGCAGATGCCCGCATTATTGAAGCAGATAATTTAAATATTGATGAGTCGGCTTTAACTGGGGAAAGTCTGCCTATAACTAAAACAACTACATCTTTAAATGGTGAAGATGTACCTTTAGCAGATCGTTTAAATATGATTTATAAAGGGACATTAGTTATTAATGGACAAGGATTAGCTGCGGTAGTAGCTACAGGCAACTTTACCGAAATGGGTAAAATTCAGCAACTAGTTGGTGAAGCCACAACAACCCAAACTCCTCTTGCTAAACAATTAGATCAAGTGGGTAGTCAAATAGTTTTAATTGGTATGGGATTATGTGGGTTAGTCTTTGGTTTGGGAATGTTACGAGGATATGGTTTATTACCAATGTTGCAATCATCTATATCTTTAGCAGTTGCAGCAGTTCCCGAAGGTTTACCTACAATTGCTACTACTACCCTAGCTTTAGGCATTCGTGATATGCGAAAGAATCACGTTCTGGTTCGCAGTTTAAATGCAGTAGAAGCATTAGGTTCGGTGCAGACTATTTGCTTGGATAAAACTGGAACACTCACTGAAAATAAAATGTCAGTTGTGGAAATTGTCACTGACAGTAAACATATTCAAGTAAATAACGGTAACTTTATTTCTGGGGAAGAAAATATTAATCCTTATATCTACAATGAATTATTAAAATTGATTCATGTTGCAGTTCTTTGTAATGAAAGCGAAGTTAGTCAACAAAATGATGAGTATGTAGTGACAGGTTCAGCAACAGAAAATGCTTTGATTTATACAGCAATTAGTGCGGGTGTGGATGTCATTGCATTGAAAGAAAAATATCCCTTGTTGCAAACTAATTTGCGTTCAGAAAATCGCAACCTAATGAGTACAATTCATGAAACTCACAATTGTCACCAGATGGTTGCAGTTAAAGGCAACCCTGCCGAAGTTTTGCAAATTTGTCATAGGTGGATGAAAACCGGGCAAATAGTACCTTTAACAGCAGAAGATCGACAGAAGATGGAAATCGAAAACGATCGCATGGCAGGAAAGGCGCTCAGGGTGCTGGGAGTAGCTTATGGTTATATTGAGGAAGGCAATAATAGCGATAATCACGAATCAGACTTGATTTGGTTGGGTTTGGTGGGAATGGCAGATCCGATTAGAAAGGGTGCAAAGGAATTAATTGCAGACTTTCACCAAGCGGGAATAGATACCGTGATGATTACTGGTGATCAAAGTCCGACAGCTTATGCGATCGCTAAAGAGTTAGAATTAAACCGACATCCTCAACTAGAAATTCTCGACTCCAACAACCTCGATAATCTCACTCCGCAAGCGTTAGCAGCACTCAGCGACAAAGTAGACGTTTTTGCCCGCATCAGTCCTAGTAATAAGCTGCAAATAGTTCAAGCATTGCAGACATCCGGTAAAGTTGTCTCCATGACCGGTGATGGCATTAACGACGCACCAGCATTAAAAGCTGCCCAAGTCGGTGTAGCAATGGGTAAAGAGGGAACTGATGTAGCCCGTGAAGTTGCAGACATCGTGTTAGAAGATGACAAATTAGAAACTATGATGATTGCTGTCAGTCGAGGCAGAACAATTTACAACAATATCAGAAAATCTGTGCATTTTCTCTTAGCTACAAATCTCAGCGAAATCATGGTGATGACAACCGCTACCGCAGTAGGTATTGGTGAACCTTTAAATGCAATTCAACTCCTATGGTTGAACTTAGTAACTGACATTTTCCCTGGACTTTCTTTAGCTATGGAAGCACCAGAACCAGACGTATTAAATCAACCACCCCGCAACCCCAATGAACCGATTATTAAAAATACCGACTTTGGCAGAATTGTGTTTGAGTCTGCCGCTATATCAATTAGTACTTTAGCAGCTTATGGTTACGGTATTTTTAAATATGGGATTAGCCCTAAAGCCAGCACAGTTGCTTTCATGACTCTTACTTCCGGGCAATTACTACATACTATTAGTAGCCGTTCCGAAAAACATAGTATTTTTAGTCAAGAAAAATTACCACCTAATCCTTATTTAAATACTGCGGTTATTGGTTCTTTTGGGATTCAATTACTAGCTTTAACTATGCCGCAGTTACGGAGTTTATTAAAGATTGCACCATTGAATATGGTAGATACTGCTGTGATTACTAGTGGTGCATTGTTACCTTTATTGGTAAATGAAGGAACTAAAAAATAAATTAATTAATAAAGATTACGAACCGCAGAGACACAGAGAACGCAGAGAGAGGAGAATTTTTTTTATGAAAAAAGATTTTATGTTTACGTCAGAATCGGTAACAGAAGGGCATCCTGATAAGCTTTGTGATCAAATTAGTGATGCGATTGTAGACCGCTTTTTACAACAAGATCCCTACGCAAGAATAATTACAGAATGTGCAGTATCTACAGGCATTGTTTTTATTGCTGCTAGATTTGAACCAAGTGCAAATGTAGATTTTACGAATATAGCTAGACGGGTAATTGAACAAGTTGGTTATCAACAAAAGGAATTTAATGGTAAAAATTGTAGCATTTTAACTAGCTTAACAGAATTACCTCCTGAAGAACATCATTTATTTAATGAAAAAATTCTTTCTGATGCAGAAATAGAAAAAATTACTGTTACTAATCAAGCTACAGTTTTCGGATTTGCTTGCAATCAAACTGATACTTTAATGCCTTTACCTATTTGGTTAGCACATAAACTAGCCAGACAAATTAGTGAGGTGAGAAAGCAAAAAATTCTCCCCTATCTGACACCAGATGGTAAAACTCAGGTAGGAGTTGAATATAAAAATCGTAGACCTTATAGAATTCATAGTATTACAGTTATCGCTAGTCAAAATCAACCGACAAAACCTGATTTACAACAATTACGTGATGATATTCTAGAAAATGTAATTGATCCTATTTTTGAAAGTGAAGAAATTAAGCCAGATGCAAAAACTAGAATATTTATTAATCCTGATGGACGATTTATTACTGGTGGACCTACAACTCATGCAGGTTTAACAGGTCGAAAAAATGCCATTGATACTTATGGTGAATATTCTAAACATAGTGGTTCAGCTTTAAGTGGTAAAGACCCAATTAGAATAGATAGAATTGGGGCTTATGCTGCCCGTTATGCAGCTAAAAATGTAGTTGCAGCTAAAATTGCTGATGAGTGTGAAGTGCAATTAAGTTATTCAATCGGACTTTCTCGTCCTGTGAGTGTGCAGGTAGAAACCTTTGGAACTGGTAAGATTTCTGATGAAAAAATTACAGCAATTTTAGAAAGAAAATTTGATTTTCGTCTCGCAGGAATTATTAAGCAATTTGACTTGAGATTTTTACCTTCATTAACAAAAGGTGGTTTTTATAGTAAGCTTGCTGCTTACGGTCATGTGGGTAGAAGTGATATAGAATTACCTTGGGAACAGGTGGATAAAGTTAATATTTTTTTAAATTAGTACAACACAATTATCTTAATAACTTTCTATTACCTGTACTCTAAGAGGAATAGATTATATAAACAAGTTCGGATAATTTATCTTCCCAATTACCAATCACTATCACGGATTTTCAGGATTTAATGATTTTCACTGATTTCAGAGTTTTTACCACCAATTACCAATTACCCATTACCAGCCCCAACAAATATGAGATCATTTTTTAAAATGGTGTTGCTGTCTGGAGATGAATAGTTTTCTCTAAATGGGGATGATAAAAACTCAGTTCTCTCGCGTGCAGATATAGTCTACAAGCATCAATATTACAACCATACAAGCGATCGCCCAAAATAGCTATACCCAATCCTCGCACATCAGCAGCATGAACCCTCAACTGATGGGTGCGTCCTGTCAGAGGGATAAATTCTACACGGGTATAGTCACCTGCTTTTCCCGTAACCCGGAAGCGCGTCAAGCTGGGTTTACCCCGTTCTAAATCAACTTTTTGATAAAGACTCTGTTCAGGATTTTTCCACAATGGTAAATCAATAACACCTTCTGCTATAGCGAGGGAACCTGCAAGTATAGCTTCATAAACTTTATGAATTTGCCGTTTTTCAAATTGCTGACTTAGTTGAGAATAGGTAAATAAATTTTTAGCTAATAACAAAATACCAGAAGTATCTTGATCTAAACGATGTACCGTCATTAATTCCATATCATACAAATTCCTCAATCGGCTCAAAACACTATCTTGGTTATAAGAATAACGTCCAGGTACAGACAACAATCCTGGTGGTTTATTCACAGCAATTAACCATTTATCTTCATAAATAACCCATTCACCAATAGAACTGATAATTTCCTCTTTGTTGATTAAAAATGGGATAATAGGGTTGGATTTTCCTGATAATAAAAACCCCATTAATGGCTGACATCTTTCTGCACAAGCACCATAAAACTGTCCCTGAATTTTATCTTGTACTGAAGATTTACCCCACCAAAATTCAGCCATTGCTAGGGGTTTTAGTCCGTGAGTTGCAGCATAATGTAACAACTTAGGAGCGCAACAATCCCCTGTACCTGTAGGTGTTCCTCCTGGTAGTAATTGCTGTAAAGATAGAGATTTTCCAGAAAAATTAGTTAAGCTATAAACAGCGTGCATCTGTGTTTGTAATTGTCGAGATAGTTCTTTGCGTTGTTGTTTGAGTTCCCTAATTCTGTCATCTGCACCCTTTATAACCTGCTGAAATGGTTGCAAAACTTCATTTTGACGACGTTTAAAGTATTTTCGCTCAATCCCCTGTTGACGGCTTTCTGCTTCCAGTTCTTCAAGAACTTCTATTGTCAAATTTTCGCCACATTGCTGACGTTTTTCCTGTCGTTGTTTTTTACTTTGGCTATGTTGGCAACTCATTATTTGTAACTGCTGTTTAAACTCAGTTAATAATGTTTGATATTGTTCGCGTTCTGGAAGTTGTTGCAGATGAATTATTTCTTGTTTAATTGCTTCCAATTCAGCTAAAGTCTGTGCTTCTGCTAGTGCAACTTCTTCACGTCCCGGAATAGGTGGAACCCAACCCTCATGCACACTACAACCATGTAATAAACCAGAAAAGGCTTTAATTACCCCTTGTTCACCATTAGATAATTCGACTAGTAATATTCCATACATTTTACCTTCATAGAAATAAAAGTAATTTTGCTGAAGTTGCTGCATTAAAACCTCAGCTATAGCTTCAGCTAAAGGAGTGCGAGGTAGTCTCAGCAGTTCCCCAGTTTGAGGACATTTCCCTTCGTAATAATAGCTGGGAGGTGGAGGGAGAATTGTGGAATTAGGGTTAATAAAATCTGACAGGGGGTGGATCAATTTCATAAAAACTTTCAGCTTTATTTTTAGACCATAAAAATACCATAAATTATAATTCTCATCTATAGCAATTAATGATTCTGCTGAATTGGCAACTCAATAATAAATTCTGTTCCCTTACCAGATTTAGTAATACATCGCAAATTACCTTTATGCTTTGCAGTCACAATTTGATAGCTGATTGATAAACCAAGTCCTGTTCCTTTACCCACTGCTTTTGTTGTGAAGAAAGGATCGAATATCCGATTACGACTAGCTTCGGGAATTCCCATACCATTGTCTGTGATATGAATAGCAATGCGATCTTTTCTGATCATTTTTGTTTGAATATGAATTTGTTTATGCCCATTATTTTGCTCTTGATTATAATGTGGATTGTTATACTCTTCTAATGCATCAATTGCATTACTTAGAATATTCATAAATACCTGATTTAGTTGACCTGCATAACATTCAATTAATGGCAAATCACTATAGTCTTTAATAATTTCAATTTCAGCAGATTCTGGTGTTGCTTTAGTTCTATGTCGGAGGATTAATAGAGTATTATCAATACCTTCATGGATATTTACTTCTTTCATTTCAGCTTCGTCTAGTCGAGAGAAATTCCTCAAAGATACAACAATTTCACGAATTCTTTTAGTTCCTATTTCCAGAGAAGAAATTAGTTTAGTAGAATCTTGAAGAATAAAGTGTAAATCTATATCTTCAATATAATATTGAATCTCATCAGCCGGTTGAGGATAATATTTTTGATATAAATATATTAATTCAATTAAATTTTGCAAATATTCATGAAATGGCTGAATATTTCCATGTATAAAGTTTATAGGATTATTAATTTCATGAGCTACACCAGCTACTAGCTGTCCTAAACTTGACATTTTTTCAGTTTGAATTAATTGGATTTGAGTTTGCTGAAGTTTTTTTAGTGTTTGCTCAAGTTCTTCGGCTTTTTGTGTTAACTGTAGCTGAGATTTTTTTAGCTCAATTTCTGTATTACGTCTATCAAGAATTTCATTTTCTAGATCCTGATTGACTTGGAAAAGCTCAGATGTTCTTTCGGTAACTCTAGATTCTAGAGACTGATAAAAATTACTTAACTTCAAGGTCATTTGATTAAAATCATTTGCTAATTGTTCGATTTCATCATTAGTTTTAATATCTAAATGATAACCCAAATTTCCCGCACTAATTTTTGCTACTCCAATTTGGAGTTGATGCAGTGAAAGAATAACTGGAATAACAATAATAATCAATTGAGCTAAGAATACCAATAATATACCCAAAATACCTGCAAACAAAAAGTTAGCATTTATTGTCCTGATTTGTCTAACTTTTTTAATTGCTATATCATCCTGTTTTTGAGCATTTTGAGAAATGATATTTAAATAAAAATCAATATCTTTTATATAAGAGTTAATCGCTTGTACATCCTCCTGAGATATTACCAAAGTATTTATATTACTATCTATCTCATTTACTAAACGCGTCAGAAAATCATGCCGACGACGTACAACCAATAACTCTGATGTTTTGTTTATTAATAGTTCTAATCTATCAAGATCAATTATAAAATTAGACCTGATTTGCTGATATTCTATCATGCTTGTAGTGTTGTGATCTAAAACTACAAAATCCTTGAGTATTAGAGCTTGATCTTTCAGAGATTTTTCCAGACTATGAGTAATAGTAAGTGCCTGTGCAGTTTTTTTATGCGTTTTTTCCGCAGCTATTCCGGCGTGATGTAAATAATAAGCACCACTACCTATTAAACAGATCAGCGCAGCAAATATTGTCGAAGATCCCAGAAATCGTTGCCAAATCTTCATACTCATGATTGAACTTAACTTCAATTTGGTAGAGCTATTTCTTAGTTGTTTCATCTAATTTTGCTTGCAACTGCCTAATTGGTTCATAGGAAATATCCTATGGTTTTTTAACCTGAAACTGCGACAATATCTGCTGGAGCATCAATGCGTGCTTGTTTCAGAGCATAGAATTTATGCTTATAATTACCTATTGTCTTAAAATAAGAACATTATCCGGGAAATTATGCACGATATACACTTTTAATCAAAGTAATATCACTAGGGTTTGCTCTCTCGTTACCTGGATGTAAATTTTGGTTGCTTGCTAATAATTAAGCTTAAATACATTTCTTTACTGTATTAATGCGTCAAATCTCGCTATGTTCTTAAAGGGCTGCGTAGCGTCTCCTGAATTCTACTGTATGTAGTTTATAAATTGGTTTTTCTAATAAAAAAATATGCAATTAGTAATAAATTTCTATAAATAAAATAGAGTTACAAATAATAACTCCGACTTCTTGAAAAATCGAAGTTATTATTTTTTATATCGTTATTTTAGACTAGTGAGTAGATAAAACTTCACTATCCTTAATGTCAGATTGGGGCAGAGCATGAGGACTCTTAAACGTGAGTTGAGCATTTGTTTGTTGACAAACAACCATTGTTTTGACGTGTTCCATTTCATCGTCACGAATGGCCACAAAGACATCATAAAGATTATCAACTTTTGGACGGCGTGTTTCTGGTGAGTTAGCAGTTTGAAACTCATCAAACATATACAAATCACCATCACGATAGTAGCTAATTGCTACTGCTGGTGCTGGTTGTAATTTCAATTCGGCTTCGTGTTCTGTCAAAAATTTTTGGTAGCTGTCATAAGCATGATTTTCTACCAATTCCATGAAATTATAAGCAGAACTAGGAGAGACAATATAGAGCGCAACTATAATCCAGTAATAAATTAGTGCGGTTGTTCTTGCTAATATGCGATCGCCCCAAAATTGCGAACCTCCCAAAGATTCCATGATCAACAGGTGATGCAACTCATTCCAGGATTCGGCAAAATGCACTTTTAGCCAATCGGCTTTCCGCCAAATTCCCAGTGTTTCGTAGAGGTGCAGAACTGAGAGATAGGAAAAATAAGGGACTCGTGCAACGGTTTCCAGGACATAGAAGCGAGGATAAGGGCGATCGCGATAAACCGTATTAATAACAAAAACAAGTATCCCCACAAGTAACTTAATCATTGTCAATCTCCATTAAATATCAATTTATGAGGTATTGCTCGAATTTTCAGCTTCTTTTTAACACCTCCAACCCTAAACAGAAAGTTTGAGGATCTTGTGAGGATTACTGAGGAAAATATAAATAAATTGTATAATTTTTTATTAAAATAGCCCACAGGAAATTGACCAACTGCTCAAATATCTGTGTATTACTGCTGTATACTAGCTGTGTGTAAGGTTCAATTTAATTTAGGGTAATGAATAACGATTTACTCGCTTTTTTCGCAGGTGTGGGTTTACTGATTGCCTATCTCATCTTCTCTGCATTAACAGAAATGGGTACTAAACTACCTAGAAAAAAATAACTCATGACTGCTTCACATTTCTCAACTCATGAAGTGGCACAAAAGATTTATAAATAATTTAAAATGAGTTAAAGTACCTATTTTCGGGAATTGTGGCAAATGCGAGATCCACAGAAGAACCATATTAAAATTGATCCAGCTACTCTGGTTTTGATTGTTTCTGCTTTGATACTCATACCACTGCTGCTTGCTGGTTTTTTAGGACAATAAACTAGAGATGCTCTTTTTTCAGGATTAGAAATTACACCTCAACAAAATTTTTCAACAAGCTGGAATTGATTAAATGTCAGAATCAGGATTTACAATTGATTTTTTTAGTAAAATAGACTGATATAGTTGAAAAGGAAATTTTTTATGTCATCTCCAGCAATTACCACAGTAATTCAAATGATGGAATCTTTATCTGAAGATGTACAAGAAAAAGTTGTAGAACATCTTCGAGAATATCTTGAAGATTTACAAGATGAGTTAAAATGGGATAATTCATTTAAGAAAACTCAACAAACATTGATTGCATCTGCTCAACGTGCTAAAAGAGAGATAGCAGAAGGACTTGCAAAGCCAATGGACTACGACAAGTTATGAAGTCCGCAACTCTTCCTTCTTTTTGGCATGAATATCAGTCTCTTGACAAGCAAGTTAGACAGAGTGCGAGAAAAAAGAAAGCAACAACAATCTATCTACTAGCATTATCTGTGTTAAAAATTAGGTTCATTAGTTATTGCACCTAATCCACTCTAGAGTAAAATATCGGTATTTGGAAGAAGTAGTCATGAAAATAAAAGCAATTATCTGGGAAGAAGACGGTGTATGGTGTGGTTCTGTACCAGCTTTACCAGGATGTCATACCTGGGGGGAAAGCTACGAACATTTATTAGAAATGTTGAAAGATGCTGTTCAAGGTTGGTTAGAAGTTGCTAGTCAGCAAGAAGAAATTGAACCACAAAAACAGTTGATTGAGTTATCTTTATGAAATCGGTTTCTGGCAAATCTCTGTGTAAGATTGTTGAACGTTATGGATGGAATTTAAAACGGATAACTGGTAGTCATCATATCTATGCTAAGGAAGGTATGAGTGTTATTCTTTCTATTCCTGTTCATAGTAATCGTGATCTACCCAATGGTACACTGAGAAGTATATTGAAAGATGCTAGTTTAACTGAGGAAGATTTAGATTAATTTCATTGTCTGAATCAGGATTTTCAAGATTAGACGATTAACAGGATTGTGTTGGTACGTTTATCTTGTTAGATTGTACATTTTGTAAGATTAGCGATTTTTCTTCATCCTATAAATCCTGATATGGCTTGCGCCACGCTACGCTATCAGACAGTTATATTTTACAGCTTACAAGTCTAGATATAAGACACAAAAATTAATCAATAAAAACACTAAGCTGCATATCTAATAATTTCTAATTCTGCTCCATTATTAATAGCTAATTCTGCTTTTTCTAAAACCTGTTCGGTAACTGTATCGCTTAAATAATATTCACCACAGTTATCACAAATTTCTGCTGGAACTTTTTTCAAGACAATAATACATTTATCTCTTTCTAATGTCACAGTTACTAAACCTGGTTTGGTTTCTCCATGCTTACAAATTACGCATTTCATCATCTTAGTCTCTTAGTTGTAAATCCATCCAACCAAATATTAGCATCAGGAATATAAGCCGTTACTACATATCCTGTATCTGTAGCTTCATCATAGGAAAATACAACATGAATTCCTTTATCTTCTATAAAATCCAATATTAAATAACTGCGGTATTGTGTATCATCAGGGTTTTCTTAACTTAACAGTATTTGGAATATAAGGTACATACTGTTTAAATTATTAATTCTTAAATAGGGCGACCACAAAGGCTACAGAAAGTCTCTCTGGGAGCATAAGTACCAGCAGCTATGTGTTTTCCTCTATACTCCTGAAACTCTGATCGGGGATTATGTAGCAAATATTGAATAAGTTCATGGACTTCTGCTTCTGAAAGTTTTGATTCAATTTCTAGAGCTAATTTTCGTATGGAATTAAAACAAATACAACGTATTATTCTGCTACGTCTACGTCTATACAGCATTTTGCTACCTCTACATATTTTCAGTTAGGAAGATTTTTGAGTGTAAGAAAATAAGAAATCATTAAGGTGTGCGAGAAAGTTGCTGTCCGCAATCTTCACAAATTCCTTGTAGTTTGTTTGTTTTCACTTTTTTTATTAAAGCTTTTGCACTATCTGTATTTAAAATTTTGGAGCCAGGTATCCACTCTTGATAGCAAGACCCACATTTTCCATTCCTATTTCGCATTGTATCTTGTTGGGCTATTAGATTCATCCAAGGGTCGATATGAACTTGCTCACGCTCCAGTTCACCCTTTAAAGATTTTACCTGTTGCATCAAGTTTTTTAATTTGTTAGCTGCTTTCTCTGCTTCTTGTCCATTGTTAGTATTTTGGAGATTAGTTAGAGATTCGAGATTCTCTTCAATATCTGGAATCAAAAGTGACAATTTTTGAGGAATTTCAATACTCAAACTAAGCTGATTATCCCAGTTAAATGAGAAACCGAAAATAACCCACACCCAACTAGATACAGAGCATAAACCTGAAAACACAACAAGTATAGTTCTTAATACAGCATTATCCCAAACGAATGTAGCCGAAAGTAGGCCTGGAGCTACTCCTAAATTTATGAATTCTCTAACTCTTTTCCATTTAGTAAGTTGAGTAGCTCTGAGACGATATGCCACAGCTAAGTGGTTTGCATCTTGAAGTGCAAACCAAGCATCTTTGCGGACTGTTTCGTATCCATTAGTAAAGCCAGTCAAGAGTACACCCAGTAATTAAAATAAGATGATTGCTTTAAAAGTATAGCATTTTTCAGTAGGATTTAGTATACCAATACATACTGATTTACACCTTTCCATTAGGTGCGCTAACTCACAGCTAACGCACCCAAAAACAATAATCTTACTTACCCAAAACCTCTTTCAAAGCCTCAACCAACTTATCCACACTTTCAGGACGACTATTAAAACCCATCAAACCCACACGCCAAACTTTACCCGCAAGTTCCCCCAAACCGCCGCCAACTTCAATGTTATGATCAAGTAATAACTGCCGTGCCACAGCCTTTCCATCTACCCCTTCAGGAATGCAAACAGTAGTTAAAGTTGGTAGCCGATATTCCTTCTCAACGTGCATTTTTAAACCGATTTCTTCCAAGCTTTCCCAAAGATATTCGACATTTTTTTGATGCCGTTGCCAGCAATTTGCTAAACCTTCTTCTGCCACTAAACGCAATGCTTCCCGTAAACCATAATATAAATTAACCGGGGCAGTATGGTGATATATGCGTTCTGCACCCCAATATTTCCCCAACAACAACATATCCAAATACCAGTTCGCAACCTTAGTCTCACGCTTCTGCAACTTTTCCATAGCCCGCGCACTCATGGTAAACGGTGATGCACCAGGAGAACAACCTAAACCTTTTTGACTGCAACTATAAGCTAAATCAACTCCCCATTCATCCAAAAAGATGGGAACACCACCTAAGCTAGTTACAGTATCTACTAATAGCAATGTGCCATGTTTGCGGCACAACTCACCCACCTCTTCTAAAGGTTGACGTGCGCCGGTGGAGGTTTCCGCATGAACTAAAGCTAAAATCGCGGGTTTATGGGTTTCTACTGCCGTACTGATTTCATCTAAATTGAAAACTTGTCCCCAGGGTTTGGTTATCGTTCGCACATCTGCGCCATATCTTCCTGCCATATCTACTAAGCGATTACCGAAATAACCAGCTACACCAATTAATACCACATCTCCCGGTTCTACGGTGTTAGCTAAAGTGGCTTCCATTGCGGCTGTACCAGTGCCACTGACGGCGATAGTATGGGGGTTTTCTGTTTGCCATACGTAGCGTAGCAGAGATTGAATTTCATCCATGAGGGCTAAAAATGCGGGATCTAGATGCCCTATGGGTGTGCTATTCATCGCCTGTAATACGGCTGGATGGGCATTGGAGGGGCCGGGTCCAAGTAATAGACGGTGGGGGATTTCTAGGGGTGCGATCGCTAGACGCTGACTATCGTTGATGACTATGGTGGATGTCATAAATTTATTCACGGTTCAATATTAATTGCATGATAAAACGATTAGATTACCGATGTTTTTATCAGTTTCATGATTGTCTATCATTCGTAGGAAGAAACCATATCCCCAAAGTCTTAAAGTGGATGTAACAAGCTGTTAAGGCGATCGCTTCAAGAGTTATCATGAGTCAAAACGTTCTAGCTTAAAACCCTTAGAAGGGGCAAATCGGTCACTCAGGCGCAAATTAGACCTCAAAGGAGAAATAGCCTTAGCTACTGCTTTAGCATTCTCATTATTCTTTTACCCCTACTTAACCCCATGATATTCACAGGCAAACGACCAAACAATTTAGGCGTTCGAGATGGTAAGTTAGCACCCTGTCCCCCCAGCCCTAACTGTGTTTCCAGTCAAGCATCAGATCCACTCCATCAAATTGCACCTCTGAATTTCACATCCACCCCAGAGCAAGCATTATCTAAACTCAAAGATATTATTCAATCTTTACCTAGAACCAAGTTAATTACTGAAACTGAAGATTATTTATATGCAGAATTTAAAAGTGGTTTGATGGGATTTGTAGATGATGTAGAATTTTATCTCGACCGTAACTCTAACATCATCCATGTGCGTTCAGCTTCCCGCTTAGGTTATGGTGATTTAGGAGTAAATCGCCAACGCATTGAGACTATTCGATCTAAGTTTAACTAAACTAAAGCAGGGCGTAAATATCCATTTTGTTGAGCAATTTTTTCGCCGATAATTTGCTGATAAAGTGCCTCATAGCCATTAGTCATTTGCTGTAAACTAAACCGTTCTTCTGCATAATGTCGGCAAGCATAACGGTTTAATCTATTTATCTTGTCAATAGCATTAATACATTCTTGTGTATTATCACAAAGGAAGCCCGTTTCACCATCAGAAATTACTTCTGGAGTCGAACCCATTCGCATTGCAATTACTGGAGTACCAGCAGCCATTGACTCTACCATTACTAACCCAAAAGGTTCTCGCCAAGTAATAGGAAATAAAGTGGCTACTGCACCACCCATGATCGCATTTTTTTGCACATGATTTGCTTCACCTAAATATTGAATTTGCTTTCCGTCAATCTGCGGCTTAATTTGCGTTTCAAAATACTCTACATCTACGACATCTACCTTACCCGCTATTTTCAACTGCCAACCAGATTTTTTAGCAATCTCAATAGCTAAATGTGGCCCCTTTTCTGGAGATATTCTACCTACAAATGCTAAATAAGGTGGATCTGTTGGTTGAGCATAAAATTCATAGCTACTAACATCAATCCCATTGTAAACTGTGGCTACATAATTTAACTCTAAACTGGGTTCTCTTTGGGCATTGGAAATACTAACATAAGGCTGCTTTTTGGCATATCTAAATATTTTTTCATTATCGGGTGTAAAAATTCCATGTAAGGTGTGAACTGTCGGAGTTTTTACCAGATTCGCATACGCTAGGGGGCTATGTCCCATATGGGAGTGAATGATATCAAACTCCGCTGCCCGTTCATATACTGAAGCTAGTTGTAGTGATTCATAAATACTGCAATCTTTGACAGTTTTATCAAGTCTTAAAGCACGAGGATGAACTGATATTAATTTTGCCAAAGTGAGAGAATCACCTGATGCAAATAGCGTCACTTCATGCCCTTTTCGGACTAATTCATCAGTCAATAATCCCACTACCAATTCTATACCACCATAAGCCGGAGGTGGTACTCTCTCCCACAATGGAGCAATTTGAGCAATTTTCATGTCAGTCTCCTAAAAAGTAGAATTACAATTAGTGGTGTTTATTATTTAATTTGGAATTAATGCCCAGCGATTAACTATAGCAGTAAATCACTTGAAACACCAACTATATAGATAATTGCCTCAAAATTTTATGCTGTTATTTTGATATTTTTTGTCTATCTTAGGTAGTGATTTCAGCCTCATCAAAAGACATAAATTAAGACTTTATAACTAAAATTAGTATCTCTAAAAATGGCAATTAACTAACATAAAACTCCATATTATCCCAAAATATGCAGTTTATTATCTTTCCATATATGGGGCGATTTGTTCCTGTATTTAAGCCTGAGTGGATGTTGAAAAATTTATAAACCGAATCATAATTGATCATTTTCCATTCAATTAATCAGCATCAAGAACTACAACCACTACTACAAACAAATGTAGATACAGCAGTTTGCGTAGTTAGGAGGTACAAAGTAGTTAGGAGGTACAAAATTTAAATTGAAACCTATACACAAAGCCAGTTTTACTTCTGACTCCTGACTCCTGACTCCTGACTCCTGACTCCTGAATTCTGCTGTATGTTGCATATACATCTCTTTAACATATGTAATCTGCTGAGTCTTCTATAATTCTCAGTCTGCTAAATTACTGATTAATTCTGTAGCATCACCGTCAAAACCTTGACTTTTTCAAGAAAAAACGTATAATATAATACAATAAAATATAAAGTTAAATATAAACATGAATATTTCTAACTCAAATGACAAAAAGCCTATTGAATGGCTGGTAGTTTTCTCGCTACTAATATTTGTGTTCATGTACCTACCTATCTTGGTACTAAGTTTTTATAGCTTCAACAAGTCACCCTACAGTGCAACTTGGCAAGGATTCACCCTGGAATGGTATCAAAAACTATTTAACGACGATCGCATTTTATCAGCTTTAAATAACAGTTTACTCGTTGCCTTTAGCGCAGTCACAGTTGCTGCCGTCTTAGGAACCTTAATGGCTGTGGGGTTAGCGCGGTATGAATTCCCCGGTAAAAAATTGTATCGCGGCATATCTTATCTACCATTATTAATACCCGATATTGCGATCGCAGTTGCAACTCTAGTCTGTTTAGCCGCCTTTGCCATTCCCCTCAGCATCTGGACAATTGTAGCCGCCCACATAGTTTTCTGTCTCTCCTACATCGCCCTAGTCGTTTCTGCTAGACTCAGTAATCTAGACCCCCACCTCGAAGAAGCCGCACTAGATTTAGGTGCAACACCCATTCAAGCCTTCATCAAAGTCGTCCTACCTCAATTAATGCCTGGAATTGTCTCCGGCTGTCTACTCGCCTTTGTCCTCAGTTTAGACGACTTTCTCATCTCCAGCTTCACCGCAGGTAGTGGTACTAGCACCCTACCAATGGAAATATTTAGCCGTATCAGAACCGGAGTCAAACCTGATATTAACGCCCTTAGCGTCATGTTAATTTCCGTAACCGCCACCGTCGCTGTCATAGCTGAATTAATTCGCATTTCTGGAGACAAGCAAAATAATTTATAATTTTTAAGTAATAATTTTAGGAATCAGGAATTAAAAAATTCGAGATTTAAACAAAAATATCAAGCATAATATTCAAAATTTTATTTCTTCTGCATTCTCTATTTTTAGATAGTGAATCCTGACATTTGTAATTCGTAATTACCTAAAAAAAATGCTAGAAACAAACCCAACTATAAATAATCTTCCAGAGGAAATATTACCAGGTGGCAATCACCCCGATCATTTCCAATACCAAGAAGCCTGGTATCCAGTTCATTACCTTCAAGACTTAGATAAAACCCAACCCACACCCTTTACCCTCTTAGGCAAAGATATTGTTATTTGGTGGGACAGACAAACCCAATCTTGGCAAACATTTATAGACCAATGTCCCCATCGTTTAGCAAGGCTTTCCGAAGGTAGAATTAATCAAAATGGACTGTTAGAATGTCCTTATCACGGTTGGGCATTTTCAGGAGATGGAACTTGTCAAATTATTCCCCAACAAGCAGCAGATGGTAAAGCCGAAACATCTCAACGCGCCTGTGTATCAACCTTACCCACAACCGCCAAACAAGGACTACTATTTGTTTACGCCGGCAACCCAGAAAACGCCACTAAAACCAAAGTTCCAGTTATAGAACCAATAGAAGAATCACCTGAAGGTTGGGTGATGATCAACACATTTAGAGATGTTCCTTATGATGCTCTGACACTATTAGAAAATATTCTCGACCCCAGCCACGTCGCCTTTACCCATCATCGCACAGTCGGAAATCGTGCCAACGCCGCACCTTTAGAACTAGAAGTAATTAACTCAGGAAAACACGGTTTTAAGGGTATATGGAAGCAAGGTTTAAAACCATCACAGTCAGGAGAATTATCCACAACTTTCATCGCCCCTTCTTTGATGTGGCATGATATCAACTCCCCAAAAGCCAGGATTTTAACCGTTGTTTATGCTACACCAATTCGCAAAGGTGAATGTCGTTTAATTGCTCGGTTTCCCTTCAAATTTTCCTCCAAAATTCCGGGTATACTTATTAAACTTAGACCCCGTTGGTACTATCACCTGGGACAAAATGGCGTTTTAGAAGATGATCAAATTTTTCTACATTACCAAGAACGTTATCTAGAAGCAAAAGGTGGTAGTCCTAATTTTACTAAAGCATTTTATCTAGCTACCAAAGCCGATAGTTTTGTATTTGAACTGCGTCAGTGGGTGAACCAATACAGCGCCGAACCATTTCCCGGAGAACCATTCCCCCCACCATTACCAAAAGACGCACTCCTAGAAAGATATCATTCCCATACCGAGAAATGTGCCAGTTGTAAAAAAGCCCTAGTTAATATTCAGCTATTAAAATTATGGTGTGGAAGTATAGCATTATTAGCTTTAGCAAGTAGTCCAATTTTAGCATTTTTCTTACACACAACATCAGTTTTAACAGTCGTCATTGAGACAGTAACACCTCTAGTATTAGGGTTAGCATGGTGGAAACTTCACAACCTAGAAAAACAATTCTATCAAGGGCGACTTATACCACCCCGTAACCAACCAGAGAAAAACCGAAACTGAGTAATTAGTGAGTGTGTTAACTCTTCCTAACACACCATATTTATCTATTCTCAAAATCTCTCTTAATTCTCTCTGTGCCTCTCCCAGAAAATTCCCAACTAAACACTTGACAAAGTTCCCAAAATCTTCTAATGTTAATTAGATAGTGGAAATCTGTGCGCCCATATATATACAGATTTATAACCTCCCCAACAAAATAGATAAATCAACATATTCTCTTCACTTTTATTACCGTAATTAGCTAATGTCAGGACATAGATAGATATCCTTGTTTGCTGACCTAAATATCTTTTTTCAATTAGATAATATTGGGGACGACTTTGGAAAAGATGCTATCTTCCCCTCCATTATGCAAATTTGCCAAAATCCCAATTGTTCAAACCCCTTCAACCCTGACTACAGTAAATTTTGCATCGTTTGCGGACATGGTACATTTGGAAAACTACTCAGAAACCGTTACCGTGTTTTGCGGTTATTAGGTGAAGGTGGGTTTAGCAAAACCTACGCAGCAGAAGACGTAGACAGACTAAATGCACCATGTGTCATTAAGCAATTTTTTCCTCAAGTTCAGGGAACAGGACAACGCGCAAAAGCTGCCGAGTTTTTCAAAGAAGAAGCGTTTAGATTATATGAACTGGGTGAAAATCATTCCCAAATTCCCCGTTTATTAGCTTACTTTGAACAAGGTGCTAGTTTGTATTTAGTACAGGAATTTATTATTGGGAAAACACTCCTGGAAGAAGTTCAAAAACAGGCTTATAGCGAAACAGAAATTCGCCAACTTTTAGCTGATTTATTACCAGTACTTGATTTTGTTCACCAAAAAAATGTAATTCATCGGGATATCAAACCTGAAAATATTATTCGTCAAGATATAGATAAAAAACCTGTATTAATTGACTTTGGTGGTGCAAAACAAGTTACTCATACCAGTATAGCCAGACAAGCCACAGCCATTTATACTTTAGGTTATGCACCAACAGAACAAATGGCAGGTTTTGCTTGTCATGCGAGTGATTTATATGCTTTGGGTGTAACTTGTGTCAGGTTATTAACTCAGGATTTACCTATGCAAGACACCTATGGACTTAAAGATCCTCTTTATAATCCCATGAATGCTAAATGGTTATGGAAAGAACGTTTAGAGGAAAAAGGTATTACGATTAGTGATGAATTAAAAAATATATTAGATAAATTACTCCAACATTTCCCCAGTGATAGATATCAGTCAGCGACAGAAGTTTTAAATGATTTAAAAGCCGAAACCTCTCCACCAGCGGCATTAAATATTACTCCGATTATCGAAACACCACCAGCAAAAGTTAAGGTTATCGTTCCCCTACCACCTTTAGAAAATTTTGATTTTGATATTATTACTGTAGACACCGCAGGAAGAGAAATTAAATGTGAGAAAGGTAGCGCTCAATTTTTTGCAGAAGAATTGAATAAAAACGTCACTTTAGAAATGGTGTCCATTCCTAGTGGTAGTTTTTGGATGGGTTCACCAGAATTTGAAGTTGATGCTGATGAATATCCTCAACATCAAGTTAGAGTTGAAAATTTTTTCATGGGGAAATATCCTATTACTCAAGCACAATGGAAAGCAATAGCTGCTTTACCAAAAATTCAACAAGCTTTAGACCCTAACCCATCAAAATATAAAGGTGCAAATTTCCCTATAGAAAATGTTTCTTGGTATGAAGCTGTAGAATTTTGTTTGCGGTTGTCGGTGAAAACTGGACGCAATTATCGTTTACCCAGTGAAGCGGAATGGGAATATGCTTGTCGTGCAGGAACTACAACTGCTTTTCATTTTGGAGAAAGGATTACTTCTGATTTAATTAACTGTAATGGTGGTGATTTTTATGCTGTGGAACCAAGAAGCCATTTCCGCAAAGAAATCACAAATGTAGGCAGTTTTAAGATAGCTAATGCTTTTGGGTTGTATGATATGCACGGGTTAGTTTGGGAATGGTGTGCTGACCCTTGGCATAAGAATTATGATGGCGCACCTATAGATGGTAGTGTGTGGAATATTGGTGGTGATGAACATCGTCGGGTTTTGCGCGGTGGTGCTTGGAATTTCAGTGCTGAACTTTGTCGGAGTGCGAGTCGTACTTGGAATGAAGCAGATGATGGTTTGAGAATGTCGGGTTTTCGAGTGGTGTTTTCAGTTGAGGAATAAATGTCTGAATCAGGATTTACAAGATAAAGAAATTAAATATTTTTAACTTTTGGAATAAACGCAAAAAGATAGAGTATTGGGGGTTGACAACGGATTTTAAATTTGTTATGCTAAACTTGATAAGGAAGAACTATCGGCAAATAAATATCTTAATTAGTGGAGATCGAGAAATAGGTTTTACTTCGATTTGTTCATAAAATAGCGATCGCCAAAGAGTGTTATTTTTATATTTCAGTTATTAATTAAATTAAATGACCAAATAATTACTAATTCGTAATTCGTAATTAAAGAGGGTACAAGCCCCCACTAAATCCAAGATTTAGTGGTCTATGATCAGTGGTAGGTTCAAGCCTCCACTGATTGCAATTACGAATTACGAATTATCAATTACGAATTATTTTGACTAGGGAAGAATTTACTCCCTTGCTTCTACAATTATCTCATCAGGAGTTATTAGCGAGATTTTCACAATAATATTGATAAGGTAACAAAGCTAAAAATATTTTGGTATTTAGGTTTTATCATTAGATAATAAAAAAGGGGTAAAGCACAATGCAAAACCCCTACATTTTTATTTGTGGGTAAGGATTCAGGATACAGAATTGAAGAATGCAGAATAAATAAGAATTTGAACATCATGCTGGAGATTTTTTCAAAAATCTCGAATCAGTGAATTACTGACTTGACAATTATTCTGACTCCTGACTCCTTGCCCTGAGCGTAGTCGAAGGGCTGACTCCTGAATTCTTACATTTGTGGCTATAGGTTAACTACACCAACTTCAAATCAGGATACTCAGCAAACAAATCATCAGAAGTTAAAGTATCACCTTCTGCTTGGGGAGTCCACAATACTTCAAGAGCTAAAAGTTGCTCACCAGGAAGACTACCAATTTGTCGCAAAGCCCGACTTAAATCATCAGCACTATTAATTTGGGGAATTTCAAATTTACCCAAAGTTGCAGCTAATAAGGTGACGATGAGATATTCTCCAGGCCCTTCACTGATTAAACGGGTGGGATTATCTACTTCACCGGGTAACTCTTTAGCCAAAACGGATTTTAGCTGATTGTTGACGTTAGAAAGGGTTTCTTCACTAAATTTGCTGCGTTCAGCCAATGACAAGCGGTTAAATTGTGATTCAGCAGCATTTAATTTCACTTGTTGGCTACCACCACCGGCATATACCCAATATTCAGGATGACGCAGTAAAGCTAAACTCGCTTCTTGCAAAATTTCTGCTTTCCCTTCTGGGGTGTTGGTATCAGCTTTTTCTGCAATTTGGTTAAGTTCGGTTTGTAAGCCTCTAGCTTGTGCTAATAAACCTACTTGTAGACGGGTGACAGAAACGCTGGGGTTACTGCTATAGCCGACTTCTTCACCTTCTCCATTGCTGACACGGCGGAAACTTTGGACTAAGAAATTAGCGATCGCAAAAAAGATTAAAATCCCGAACAACCCGCCAAAACCTCCCCCAATACCCCACAAAGGAAGTAGGAACGGAAATCCAAAACCACCACCAAAACCGCCACCAGGATAATATCCTCCACCACCACCAGGTGCGTAGGTGCGTGGTGTGTAAGTCCGGCTAGAAGGCATTCTAAAGGAACCTCCTCCGATACGTCCACCACTGCGTGCAGCTAATGCACCATCAGCGTTACCGAGTGCTAAAGCCATTACCAGACCCAGGACAAAGGCAATTTTTAACAGTGGTTTGAGGGTTTGTTGTAATTTTTTACGCATAATTAATCAGGTGAAAAACACTATTTTTAAGATTTCTCCCCTCGCTGCCAGAAGTTTGACAATTTGGAGGTGATAATAGCTACAGGCAAACAAGTCTGTCCTTGTCAGCTATATACCTAATCTAACGCCTATTATCTTGGCTTGGCAGTGAACAGAGGGGGGATTTCTCGCGTTGATAACCGTACCGCGAATCTTCTTTGCAATCCCAGAACTTTGTCATCAATTAATTATTACCGTTTTTTAGCATCAGAATACTTATTAGGAATAATTTTAACCGCATACTTACACACACGCAGTTAAATTTTTGCTAATTAAATTTTTTAGCATAGTAACTATTTTTTTCCGGATAGGTAAAGAATATTCAGCACATATTGGCAAGGGGGTTTGAATAATCATTGCGGCTATCACTCCAGAAAATGGATGTTAAATACCAATATCAGTACAAGGAGAAAATTATACAGCATGGTGATATTTTTTATGATGAATAATCGAACAAATAGTCTCTACAGCAGTAGTAATTAGTAAATAGTTAGACACAATTAAATTCGTTGGAATATCTAGGTAATAAACAACAGAAAAAAGATGTGCAATTAATTCTATTTAGGTAATTATGAAGAGATAAAAATATTATTGGAACATAGAGAATATATTATCTAGAGTAGCAAATTATCAGATATTTTCTGGCAATTTGGCATGAATTCTGGCAATATTCAAGTTAGGCTATTAGTAACAGCTAGATTTAGTATCTTACCCAGCATTCTTTGAACATTTGCTGGAGCATATCAGTAATAAAATCTAGCAAAAGTTCATCATGTAAAAATATTTATTCGGTCAGTAATTGGCAGGCAAGCATAAAATTTAGACCAATTTGGAATAGTTAGTATTGTTTGAAATTCCGGGAACAGCCTATTAATCCAAATTTAGGTATAAGCCAATTTTAAAATCAATATATCTTCAGGATCAAAGTTGACCTTATAGCTTGATTACATGCTATTTTAATCCTGATAAAAATTTGATTTTCAGATAAAAATTACTCAGTACATTCAGCTATAATTTTCTACTTTGTTGATGGGCATTCAATAAAAAAATCAAGAAATTAAGTTTAAGGATTTGAAGTTTATTTATCAACCTGAATCATGGAACATATTTCACAACTAGGGACACACTTCCGGGAGAAAACAGATTACCCAGACATCCTAGTTATCTCCCGTATATTCCAGCCACAACAGGCTGTAATTGGAGAATATGTCTATAATCGTTGTTTACAAGACCCAGATAGAGTGATTGTACTGGCTGCTGGTTGCTCAGGAGATAAGATTTTTGATAAAGAGCAACAATTTCCAGTTTATCGCTGGCTTTATTTTAGTTTCTGGGGTGGTAATTTATTGAGCAGTATCGTTAAGCCTGTTTTCAATATTATTTGCTCAATATTACTAGCTATTAAACTATATTTTCGTTATCATTACCGCTACATTGAATGGTGTCATGGTTACGATTTTATAGCTTTGTTAATACTCAGTTATATCTTACCCGTTCGCTTTTTCATCTACCTCCACGGTAATGATTTGGTTAGTATTTCTCGTAATCCATTGTGGCGGTTGCTATTTAAAATTACCCTCAAACGAGCCGAAGGAATTGTTTGTAATAGTTCCTATGTTAGAGATACTTTAAGAACTACTTTTCGCCTAGATACACCTACTCATGTAATTAACCCAGTTGTGAGACCAGAAAAATTTGGTAATCCCACTAGTCCTAGTCATCTGGATGATTTACGTGTTCGCTTACGTCAGACTTATAACATTTCTGAAACAGCTATTGTGATTCTTTCTGTTGGTAGGTTAGTTAAACATAAAAGCTTCGACCGCGTTATAGATAATATTCCTTTACTATTAACTGTTGGTGTAGATGTCCATTACATAATTTGTGGTGAAGGCTCCTGTGAACAACAGCTAAAATCCCAAGCTCAACGTTTACGGGTAGATAAACGAGTACATTTTGCTGGATCTGTACCTGAACGAGAATTAGCCAGTTATTATGCAGCTTGCGACATTTTCGCTATGCTGACCTTGTGGGAAGACGAGGCTAAAAGCATAGATAACTTTGGTATTGTTTACTTAGAAGCAGAATACTTTGGTAAACCTGTGATTGCCTCCCGCTTAGGGAGTATTTTAGATGCAGTCCATCATGAAGAAAATGGCCTATTGGTAAATCCCGATTCTGGTTATGAAGTTTTACAAGCCTTTAAACGTTTGTGTCAAGATAAGCAGCTACGGGAAAAACTCGGACGCAAAGGACAAGAATTAGCCAAACGCAAAACCTATCACCGCTGGTTATATGCACCTGAGTCTCGTTATTCCTGTTTGTTGAATTATTAAATGGCGATTGGTAATTGCTGAGTAGTAAGTACCGAGTACCGAGTGATTGACTCTCGTTCCTACTCATTCTCATTACTCGTTACTCATCCCTCTGTACTGACTTGCCCCCTGCCTTCTGTCTAACCCCCACCAACAATGGTAACTACTTCCAAGCGATCGCTATTTTGGATTTTAGTTTCTGACCAAAACTGACGGTGCAAGATTTCACCATTATATTCCACTGCTACCAACCGGGGATTAAAACCCAACTGCTGAAGTAATTCAGGTAACGACGTTTCGGATACACAACTCTGTGTTTCCCCATTGACTTGCAAACTAATTTGATAATTCATAATCCTAATTCGTAATTCGTAATTCGTAGTTCGTAATTCGTAATTGGGCGGGGAAACCCCACCCCTACACCACTGTCACCTGTCACCTGTTACCTGTCACCTTCTTTTCTACTTCCGATGGAGTTGAGAAATAAAATATTGTGTGACTAAAGTAGGTTGTTCAGACTGGATAAGCGATCGCACTACAGCTACCCGTCGCGCTCCTGCATCAATCACATCATTAATATTACTTGCATCTATTCCCCCAATTGCAAACCAGGGAATTGCACAATTTTTAGCCGCATAACTCACATATTCTAAACCAGCAGCGGCCTTTCCTACTTTTGTTGGCGTTTCATATACTGGACCGACACCAATATAATCTGCACCTTCGGCGATCGCTTTTTGCATTTCTTGGGCATTTGTGGTAGAACGGCCGATTATGCGCTGTGTTCCTAGTAATTGTCGGGCAATGGCAATGGGTAAATCTTGTTGTCCCAAATGTACACCATCGGCATTTACGGCTAAAGCTAAATCTACCCGGTCATTGATGATGAACAAAGCACCGTAATTGTGACATAACTGCCTTAATTGCGTCGCTTGTTCCAGACGAATCACATCATCAGTAGTTTTTTCCCGATACTGTACCAGCGTTAAACCACCTTTGAGAGCCGCTTCCACAACCTCCAACAAACTTTCTAGCGGAGATGTTACCAAATATAAATGCGATCGCCATAATAACTGATGACGCTGATAACCCATCAAAGTACTTTCCAGGGTATAAACCTGATAGCGCATCTGCTTAAAAGTACTCCCCATATTTGGATCATACAGTTTGCCATATTCCTCCAGCACCCTCAGTGCTTCTTGAACACGACAAAAATTCGCTTGTAACAAAGATGTAATCGAACTCCTTTGTTCTTCTTGAGGATGGGTTAAATCAGTACCAGGATCACCAGGCGTATCTCGTGCCGCCCTCATTTGTGCCGTATGCCAGTTACCTACCTCTTGACGTAAGCGTTTGCATTCCCCAGCTAAATGGGCATCATTTAAACCAAAACGACACCATTCTTCAATAATTCGCAATCCCTCACGAGCGCGGTCTAAGTTGGCATCTAAAATCCGATAAACCACTTCTTTTATTTGCTGTGCTTGGCTGTGGGCTTCGACCATTACAACAACTCCGTTGTCAGTCCAATCATAAAACCTCCAGCCTGGTTCTTATATATTTGCATCTTTAAATATTTACTAATTAATTAATTTGTATGAAATATAGCCACTTGGTAAACTTATGGGTAATATTATCGTCATATTACTATCTGCAAAGTATAAAAATTCCTTTTGTGTTCCACAGGAGTTATACAAAGTTAATGCTTCACATTGAATCTTGCCATCACCGTAAAGTAAATAGACTGGTTACAAAACTGATTTACCCTAAAGCCAGTCCTTCAGTTTCTCACTCAATATTGAGTTTGAGCTTTGCTTTAGGAGTCGCCAGTATAGCACTCTTAGACACAAGTTTTAGCAGTGCCACTGCTCAGATTACCATCAGAACAGAACAGAAACTCCAAAATGAGAGAATAATTTCTCAGGCTAACCTGCTGTTTGTTAACCCCACTATTGGCAATGACCAAGGGGGTAATGGTAGTGAAAACGCTCCTCTGAAGACGATTACTCAAGCCTTACGAACGGCACAACCAGATACTATCATTATGCTTTCTCCTGGTACATACAGCCCCAAAACCGGAGAAGTATTTCCCATAACCATGAAACAGGGTGTAGCTATTCAAGGAGACACTCGTAATCAAGGCAGAGGTGTGAAGATTATAGGTGGTGGTGAATACCTCAGTCGTAGCTTTGGCAGTAAAAACGTCGCGATAGTCGGTGTAAACCAAGCAGGTTTAAGTGGAGTCACAGTCACTAATACCAATATCCGTGGTTATGGTTTATGGATTGAATCTAGCAGTCCCCTAATTCAGGAAAATACATTTACTGGCAATACCCAAGATGGAATTTCCATCACCGGTAATGCTACTGCGACTATTAGCAAAAATTATTTTAATGGCAATGGTGCTAATGGAATCACAGTTTCTGGTGATTCCCGTCCCGAAATTCGGGAAAATTTCTTTCAAAACACTGGTTTTGGCATTAACATTGCTCAAAATGCTGCCCCGATAATTGTAGGCAACCAAATTCAAGATAACAGATCAGGAATTATAGTCCAAGCCAATAGCAGCCCAATTTTGCGGAATAATATTATTCAAGGCAGTAAAGAAGATGGTTTGGTCGTAATTGCCCAAGCTACACCCGATTTAGGTAATGCTCAAGAACCAGGTGGAAACCAATTTCGGAATAATGGTCGCTCTGATATTAACGCCAAAGCTGCCAAGCAATTAGTTTTTGCTCCTGGCAATAACCTAGCTAGAAATCGCATTATCGGTAATGTAGACTTTAATGCTAGAACAGCACCAGCACCAATAGTCAGAAATTTTGCACCTAATTCTCTATCTGCACAGAAAATACCCACAAATTCAGAAATAGTGTTTGCTGCTCCTAGCATCCCACGAAGTTTTAACCAATCTACTGTAGTTTTATCCAGTGGCAAAACTAATTCCCAGCCCAGCACTTTGCCAACACAACCAGATACACCACAATTAAATTATGTCAGAATTGAGCCGGGAGTGATTGAGTTTACAGCACCTCAAGCATCGCTTCCTAGCAATTCAGTCAACATATCACCCCCCAATCGTTATACCAATACTGCCAAGGGTTTACGTTATCGTGTAGTGGTTCCAGTCGCTAATGACTCACAACGGCAAGTAGTCCGTTCCGTTGTCCCTGATGCTTTTTCTAAAGTCTGGCAAGGTCGTAAAGTGATGCAAGTAGGCATTTTTGACAGTCAAGATAATGCCAGTGAAATGATTCAAATCTTCAGTAGTAAAGGTTTGAGAGCTTTCATGGAGCCTTTGAATTAATTCGTAATTCGTAATTCGTAATTGGGCGGGGAAACCCCGCCCCTACAGTCACCTTTATCTCGTTCCCATACTCGGTACTCGGTACTCGGTACTCGGTACTCGGTACTCACTACTCATACTGCAAATTCAGGTTCTTCATCAGTCATCGCTCTGAGCTTGGATGTGAATGATTCCGAGCGATCGCTCCTTTGCGGGGTAAACTGTCCAATTGGTGGATAATTGGCGCTTCCTGGCAACAGTTTTGGCAGTTGTTTGGGGATCAAACTTCCTTGAGCTATCAGCCTTTGGCTAACGGACGCGGCGAAATGTCTCTTGTTAGTATCGGCAGCGACTTTAAATGAGGGAGATGTTAAAACACGTCCTTCTTCCTCATTATTTACTAGGTATCCGGATGCAGTGTTACCCTCTTGGTAATAATTTCTATGAACAGGTAATAAATGACGATTCTTGGCTGGCTCAATTGGTACAGGCGATGGAATAGGTGGTAATACGGGTGGAGATATTTTAGTTAATTTTTCGGGGAATTTGCTGCAAATCAAGCGCTCAAATTCCATATTGAAATGATAAATAACCTGACCTCGTCGCAGCCAGAAGTTTAAGATTTGTTGTACTGAGATCGCTTTATAACGTCCTTGGTACAGAGCTTCAATTACTGCTATGTGTAGCCAATTAAGTGGGTAATCAGATCGCCAGCGGTTAATTAACTCACTGGCACTGTACCCATTGAGGTCAAAACTATAGTGAACCAATAAGTTCACGGTCAATTCAGTTGAGGTGTCTGGGGCTGTTGTTAGCATGGGGCTTTTAGTTCCAGGCAATAGGTATAAATTTTTCACCCATCGCATCTAGCCTAACGTCTTTTTAGCTACATGAAAGTTTTTTCATCAGCCGCAAATTTAATAGGCAGTGTTTTTCATTCTACTTGTCAATCGCTATTATGCAAAATAATAAAGTATAACTCCAGTGCTAGACAAATTTAACATTATATGTACTCAGTATCGACTCTGGTAATTGGTAATTGGTAATTGGTAATGAAAATCATCTCCCCCTGCCCCTGCCTCACAAGGGTAGGTATTTTACATTCTCGTGAGGGCAAGACTTGGGTGACAAGGTGGACAAGGTGACAAGGGAGGAAAATCGTACAGAAATATGTATGTTTAGTAACGGAAATACTCCGTTAAAAGACTATTGTGCGTATAAAATCTTCCTTGTCTACGTTCCCTCCTTGTCTTCCCAGTCCTGCCTTCACAGATCATATTAAAAACCTACCCCTTGTGAGCTACCCCCTGCCTCCTGCCCCCTGCCCCCTGCCTCTTCCCTGCTTCCTAATTCTTAATGACTATGTAAGGTGAATTAATGGGTTTGGTACGCTGGAGGGCAACTAGTGCCTGATAAATCATAGCTGCAACCTCGGCGCGTGTCGCATCTCTTGTGGGTGCAAGCAACTTGGGATCTGGATAATTGACGACAATTTTCTGTGCTGTGGCAGTAGCGATCGCAGTTTGGGCATATTCAGGAATAGATTTTTTGTCTGTGTAGGCGATTAAAATACTACTATCAGCCGCTGGCAGTGCCAGTCCATTCACCAAAGAAACTATTACCTGTAGCCTTTGGACATTTTGATCAGGACGAAAAGTGCGATCACTAAATCCACCCACAAAACCACCACTAGCTGCTTTTTGAATGGCGCTGGCCGCCCAAAAACTGTCAGGTACATCAGTAAATTCTGTGGACGAGCGTTTGGGTGTAGGGTTAAAAGCAGCCGCTATTAAAGCCGTATATTGGGCGCGAGTCATGGGTTTATCTGGTTGGTAGCTGCCATCAGCAAAACCTTGAGTGATGTTCATACTCACCAAAGCCCGGATAAATGGTTCTGCCCAATGTCCCACCAAGTCAGAAAAGGAAGGAATCTCGGTTTCTGGTTGCACAATATAGGGAGAAGGTATAGCTTCAACCTCACCTCTAGCAACTAATGCCTGATAAATTAATGCTGCTACCTCAGCACGGGTAATTTCTCGTAATGGTTCTAGTAGTTCTGGTTGGGGGTAATTGACTACTAAAAGTTTTTGGGTAGCCATAGTCACGGCATTAATAGCATAACTGGGAATTTGAGCGCGATCGCTATACACCGTTAATCCATTTGGATTACTACCGCTGAATTTTAAGCCATTGACAATGGCAACTATAGCCTGAACCTTAGTTAAATTTTGCCCTGGTCTAAATGACCCATCGGGAAAGCCACTCAAAAAACCTTGTTCAGATGCACTGGCTATGACTGCGGCTGCCCAAAAGTCAGTTTTGACATCTTTAAATCTATCGAGTTTATTACTAGCAGGTAGTTGAAAAGTTTTGGTAATGAGGGCAGCATATTGAGCGCGGGTAATTGGTGTGGATGGTTGAAAAGTGCCATCGGGAAAGCCACTAATAAAACCTTTGTTCACCAAAGCTTGTACGAAAGCTGCTGCCCAATGTCCATCTAAATCAGTAAAACTAGTACTAATTCCTACTTGACTGGGAGTATCGGCTGTGGCAGCGATAAATTCTATCAAACCCTTCACCTGGCTAGAATTTAACTGATTACCTACAGAAATTAACTTTTGTGATGATAAATTCTGGACATCAAATTCACCCTGATCTCGAAAAATGTTATCAGCCGGATCTTGGGCGCTGCCTAAGTCAGGAACTGCATTACCATTAATTAACAGACCACCTTGGGTATTTTTAGTAATCAGATTGCGTCGCAGCACCGGCCTAGCATCACGAGAAAGTGCGATCGCCATTCGGTTTTCTGACAACTGATTATTTGCCACTAAGGGGGCTGCAAAGTCACTAATGGCTATGCCCAGCGGGTTTTTTTGAAACACATTCCGCAACACTTCGCCTTTGCTATTCCGCGCCATCATTAATCCACTGGCAGCATTTTCTACAAACAGATTATCTAAAATTGCCGGTTTGGCATTACCTGTTGTAAATATCCCTTCCCGTCCACATTTACTGAAAGTATTATTAGCCAATGTCGGTGCTGTTGATTCAATCCAAATACCAGTACCTTTAGCAATGGAATTAGTCACAGTCACACCCAACAAACTGGCATCACCTAGCAATAACAGCGTGATATTTTGCATCCCAAAGCTAGGACTCTGATATTCACCACTGCCAGAAATGATAATTTTTTCACCTTTATTAGCTTCGTTACCCACCACCAACATCCCCGCAGGAATGATGAGAGGAAAAACTTCGCCACTAGCAACACCGTATGTCCCAAGTCCTAGTTGAATAATTCCAGGTGATGTTGTGGCTTTTAATGCACGGGTAATACTTTTAAACGGACTCGAACGGGAACCAGAATTAGTATCATTTCCCGTCACGGGATTTACATGGAATGTAACAACAACCATAATCACTGATTATAGGGATTAAAGGATGACACGGAAATACGGATGAAATTTAATATATAACCCATCCATCTTGAAAACTGGAGATTTTCCTATAGAAAAAACTACAGCTTTCTCGTTAGACGGAGTTTAACAACAACCATAATCACTGATTATAGGGATTAAAGGATGACACGGAAATACGGATGAAACAATAAGGATTAAAGAATACAGAATACAGATGAAGCTAATTAAAGTATGAGATGGATAGATGTATGTTCTGAATCATAATACCAACCGTTTAAATGTCAAACTCTTGCTACCAAAATTAATTAGTATATTTTAGTCTCTCTATCACCATATCTTTTTCGTCTGAATCACGGATTGGTAAGGATTTAGGGATTTTACGGAAGTAGTTTATTATGTTCTTGTCATCAGTTAATCACTTCATTAATAACATCCTCCATACCGTGTCATCCTTAAATCCTTATAATCAGTGATTTAGAAGCAAGTAGTTTATCATAATCCTTGTCATCAGTTAATAACTCGATTCCTAACATCCTCCATACCGTGTCATCCTTAAATCCCTATAATCAGTGATAGAAGTTGAACATCTCAGTAAAATATACGGTTCTACCTCAGCCATCACAGATGTCTCCTTTAGCGTAGAACCAGGGGAAATCTTAGGTTTATTAGGGCCAAATGGCGCTGGTAAAACCACAACCATGCGAATTTTAGCCGGCTATTTACCCGCAACCAGAGGTACAGCCAAAATTGCAGGTTATGATGTCCAAGAAAATTCCCTCGCAGTCCGGCAAAGAATTGGTTATTTACCGGAAACACCGCCGTTATACCCCGAAATGACGGTGGAAGGATTTCTGCACTTTGTAGCTCGAATTAAGGGAGTATCGTCAGGCGATCGCCCTCAAAAAGTCCAAGCCGCTATGCAGCGCTGCAATTTACAGGAAAAACGCCAAGTCATAATTCGCAAACTTTCCAAAGGTTATCGTCAAAGAGTTGGTATTGCCCAAGCCATAGTCCACGACCCCCCAGCTATCATTCTCGATGAACCTACTGTAGGACTTGACCCCCGACAAATTATTGAAGTCCGGAATTTAATCAAAAGCTTGGCCGGAACGCACACAATTATTCTCTCAACCCATATTCTTCCAGAAGTGAGCATGACCTGTAACCGCGTCGCTATTATCAATGGCGGTAAGGTCGTAGCCACTAATACGCCAGAAAATCTGATGACACAGTTGACAGATGGGTCTGGATATGAATTAGAAATTTCAGGAGAAGTAAGTCTAGCAAAACAAGTATTGCAAAATATCTCAAATGTGATTTTGGTAGAATCAATGCCGACCAGTTATAAAACCCAAAACCGCGCCCACCTGCGGGTGATATCGCAACCAGGAACAGAACCAGGGCAGAATATTGCGGCTGCTTTGATTCGGGGCGGATTCGGTTTATATGAAATGCGGCGAGTCAGCGCTACCCTAGAAGATGTGTTTTTGCAACTGACTACAGAGGAAAAAAATTTGCTACCTGAAGCAGACTCAGCAGCCACAGAAGGAGAAGCCGCATAGATGGGTATTGTTCTGGCTAATATTATTGCCATTTATCGCCGGGAGTTACAAAGTTATTTTGTATCTCCTTTGGCTTATGGTATTGCTGGCATTTTTTGGTTTATCGCTGGCTTATTCTTCGTGATGATTTTATTAGGGCCTGGTGGCATTTTACCCACAGTTGCCGCTTATGACATCCAAGGACAACAAATAGGCGTAGCAGTACCACCAATAGATGTTCCTTACGAATTTGTGCGGGCATTTTTAGACCGTATGGGCTGGTTATTGCTGTTTATTCTGCCAATTTTGTCAATGGGACTATATGCCGAAGAACGCAAGCGGGGAACCTTAGAATTATTAGCGACATCACCAGTAACTAATTGGGCTGTAGCCGTGGGTAAATTATTAGGAGTGCTAACATTTTTCACAACATTGATTTTACCTTTACTCGGATTTGAAGCGATCGCACTTAGCAGTTCAAATCCCCCTATGTCACCCATCATTCCCCTACTCGGTCATTTAGGATTAATCTTACTAGCCGCAGCAATTTTATCTATAGGAATGTTTATTTCCTCACTCACAGACAGCACACTTCTATCCGCAGTCCTCAGCTTCGGAGTCATTATATTACTGTTATTTATTGATGTAATCGCCAAAACTATCCCCGGACCCATAGGTGTAGCTTTAGGTCATATATCCTTACTAAAACATTACAACACCTTAATTCAAGGCATTTTCGACACCAGCAGCTTGATTGTATTTGCCAGTTACATCATCTTAGGCATCTTTCTCACAGCCCAATCAATCGACGCACTCCGCTTCCAACGCCGGTAGGGGCAGAAGAAGCAGGGGGGCAGGCTTGCCCTGAGCGTTCACGTAGTGTGTCGAAGACAAGTCGAAGGGGTGCAGGGGGAGAAAGATAGATTACCGATTACCGATTACCCATTACCGATTACCCATTACCAATTACCAATTACCCATTACCAAATGATTAAAAAGAAACCTTGGAAACTTATATTTTTACTAGGCCCATTCCTGATTGCAGCTGGTTTAGCGATCGCTGTTTTATCAGACAAATGGGAATTATTACCTTTAATATTACTAATTTCTGGTATTGTTATTTGCGGTATCTGGATAGTAGTACAAAACCGACAGAGTAAATGGTGGCAGCAGCGCTCAACCCAAGCAGGTACAAACGCCATTATCGCCACTTTCGCAGTATTAACAATACTAGGACTAATTAACTTTTTGAGTACTCGCTACCACCTCCGGGCAGACTTAACAGAAACTCAGTTATTTACCCTCGCCCCCCAATCTAAAGAATTAGTGCGTACCCTACCACAAACAGCTAAAGTCTGGGTATTTACCAGAGAGCAAAATTATCAAGACCAAGAATTACTAGAAAATTATCGTCGCCAAAATGCTAATTTTAAATTTGAATATATTGATCCCCAAGCTAGGCCAGGATTAGCAGAAAAATTTGGTGTCAAAGATTTTGGCGAAGTTTATCTAGAATTTGCAGACAAACGCCAATTAGTACAGACAGTAAATGAAAATGAACGCCTATCAGAAGTTAGGTTAACAAATCGCCTGCAACAAATCACCACCGACAGCACCGCTAAAGTTTACTTTCTCCAAGGTCATGGTGAACACCAACTTGCAGCAGGTAAAGGTGCCGTATCAGAAGCAATTCAGGGCTTAACTGACAAAAATTTCACCGCCTCACCGCTGAATTTAGCCGAAAATCCTCAAGTTCCTGAAGATGCTACTGTCGTTATCGTTGCTGGACCAAAACGAGAATTATTTGTAGGTGAAGTCAAAGCTTTACAAGACTATCTTTATCGTGGCGGTAACTTATTGCTGATGATTGACCCCAATACCGACCCAAAAATTGACAGTTTGCTGCAAGATTGGGGTGTAAAACTAGATAACCGTTTAGCTATAGATAATTCGGGACAAAGCTTAGGACTTGGGCCAGCAGCACCGTTAGTCACAGAATATGGAGAACATCCCATCACTAAAGATTTTGGTAACGGTATTTCTTTCTATCCCCTAGTTCGTCCTTTAGAAGTTACTCCAGTTCCAGGTATCGAGTCTACTCCTCTATTAAGAACAAAACCCTATCCCAGCAGTTGGGCTGAAAGTGACCAGCAAAGCGAAAATTTAGAGTTTAATGAAGGTAAGGACCTCAAAGGCCCTCTAACTTTAGGTGTGGCGTTAAAAAGAAATTTACCAACCCAAGTGATCTCAACAGCTTCACCAACACCGACAACTTCCCCAACACCAACAGCTTCACCAACACCGACAACTTCCCCAACACCAACAGCTTCACCAACACCGACAACTTCCCCAACCTCAACAACTTCCCCAACCTCAACAGCTTCACCAACACCGACAGCTTCACCAACACCGACAGTTTCACCAACACCAACAGCTTCACCAACACCAATAGCTTCACCAACACCAATAGCGTCTACCAAAGAATCACGTTTAGTAGTATTAGGAAACTCAGATTTTGCTACAGATAGCTTATTTCAACAGCAATTAAATGGAGATGTATTCCTCAACTCAGTAACTTGGCTGAGTCAACAGGATCAACAACCACTTTCCATTCGTCCCAAAGAACCGACAAATCGCCGCCTCACCATGTCAACTATCCAAGCAAATCTATTAACAATATCTTCTTTATTGCTTTTACCTTTTATCGGTTTGGCAACAGGATCTATTATTTGGTGGAAACGAAGATAGATATTTAGAACTAGCGACTGGGTAAAAGTTTTTTCCAATGACCAATTACTAAATGAAACGCACAACTTTAATTTTGATACTTTTAGCCCTGGGTTTGGGTGGTTTTGTTTACCTTTATGAAATCAAAGGTGCAACTCAGCGCGAAGAAGTTCAGGAAAATAAGCAGCAGATTTTTGCTTTCACTGCTGAGGATGTCCAGTCTTTAACAGTCAAAACAAAAGACATAACATTAAATCTAGAACGTAACGATAAATCAGAACCACCAAAATGGCTAATTAAATCGCCAATATCAGAACCCGCTAATGATGCGATTGTTGCTTATTTGCTGGATTTATTAGTCAAAGGCAAAAGTGAGAAAACTTTATCCATTCCCACTAATCAACTAAGTGAATTTGGTTTAGAAAAATCCCCAACAAATATCGAAATTAAACTCAAAAATCAGCAAAGCCATCAGTTAATTATCGGCAAACCTAATTTTAACAATAGTTTTTTGTATGCTCAAGTTGATCCCACTAATCAAACAAATGATAATATCAATATATTGCTAGTATCTAAAGATTTTTTAAATGCTGTAAATCGAGAAGTATCAGAGTGGAAAGAGGCAGGAAAAAGCAGTGAATCACAGCCTTTACCCGGTCTTCCTGAATCAATTCCTAACAAATAGTAAATAAACTTTAAGTAAAATTTTATGACTAAGCCGACAGCAACTTTACTCATTTCCTGTCCTGACCAAAGGGGATTAGTAGCAAAAATCGCCAATTTTATATATTCTAATGGTGGAAATATTATCCATGCCGACCAGCATACAGATTTTGCTGCTGGTTTATTTCTCACTCGCCTAGAATGGCAGTTAGATGGGTTTAATCTACCACGAGACTTGATTGCAAAGGCATTTAATGCGATTGCTCAACCTTTAAATGCTAAGTGGGAATTACACTTTTCTGATACTGTTCCACGTCTAGCAATTTGGGTTAGTCGTCAAGACCATTGTTTGTTTGATTTGATTTGGCGACAACGTTCAAAAGAGTTTCATGCTGAAATTCCCTTAATTATTAGTAATCACCCTCATCTACAGGATGTAGCAGAAAAATTTGGCATTGACTATCACTATATTCCTATTACTAAAGAAAATAAAAAAGAACAGGAAATTAAACAATTAGAATTACTGCAACAGTACAAAATAGATTTAGTTGTATTGGCAAAATATATGCAAATTGTCAGCGCCGATTTTATTCGACAATTTCCGCAAATTATTAATATTCATCACTCATTTTTACCAGCTTTTATCGGCGCTAATCCCTATCATCGAGCCTTTGAAAGAGGTGTAAAAATTATTGGGGCAACGGCGCATTATGCAACTGCGGATTTAGATGCAGGCCCAATTATTGAGCAAGATGTGGTGCGGGTAAGTCACCGAGATGAGGTGGATGATTTGGTGAGAAAGGGCAAGGATTTAGAGCGAGTTGTTTTAGCTAGGTCGGTAAGATTACATTTACAAAATCGCGTCTTGGTATATGGGAATAGGACAGTAGTTTTTGAGTGATTTTGGTAATCGGTAATTTGTTTTCATATATTTACTAGCAGTTCTAAACTTGTCAATACCCATTTAGTAATATATTTGCTAGAAAAATTTTCTTTCAAAGCTACTTTTTTCAGGATTGCCAACAGCCCTGAAAAGTTATAATCAAATTCATGCTCTCTTCAGTTTTGCTCTAGGGTTGATTGGTGCTTGGTAAGGTTGAGGTTGCTTGGGAAGAATTTAATCAATCTTCCACAGGGTTAGTTCGCTAGGATAGGGTGGTAGGGTTGAATTGATAAAATCAGGTGTTTGTATAGAAATAAAACAGTTGTTTTTGAATGAGATTGTTATTCATCTCCACTGTAGGTAGATCATCTCTATTCTCGCTAATGGGTTAGTCGCTTGACGCTAACAAATCGAGGAATTAGCAAATGCTTTCTGATATCGGTATACTTAAAGGGAAGCACTGAATGGAAACTGGGAATTTATACAAAAACTATGCCTAAACAATTACAATCACCAACTGATTTGACACAATTGCAGACAGAAGCAGAACGAGAAGAAAAACTGATGCAAGATGTTCTTCTCTTGTTGGTAAATTTGATTTACAGGGAAGAAATTACAGTTAAGTTGATTTTAAATTGCCTCTATGATGCTGGGTCAACTAATTTGATCAACCAAAAGTTTCAGTCTCGGACTCTTAATAAAACTCTAAAGGGGATTTCTAAATTATCTAAGCCGGCATTCAGGATGATTGCTTGGCAATGGTTTAAGAGTAATTGCCCTAAGTTGATTGCTGATTGGCTAAGAAGCAAGATTGAGTTCAAAATAGTAGAGAACGAAAAAGTAGAAAATGCAAAAGTGGAGATAGTCGCAGAAAATGAAGATACTAATCTCATCTCTCTGGACAAGAATCAATATCAAATCTATGAAGTCAAACAACTTCGTTCTCAGGTCAAGATGCTGACTAGCCTTTTAGTGGCTGTAGTTGCTGTGTTAGGTGGTAGCTTTGTTTGGGCAGGTTATTTGTTAGAGCGATCGCATCTACAAGTGGTAGAACAATTGCAAACTCAAGTAAAAACTCTGGAGGCTAGTGTTAAAAAGCAATAGCTGCCTACATCAGTCGGAGTTCAGTAACATCGTTGCACCCAATTAGTAAGATTTCTAGGTCGCACTTCCCTATTACTCTTTAACAACGCTTAATTTGCCAAAAATATCACCTACCTTACCTACCTGTACCTATTTTCTATTAAGCACTCATAAATAAGTAAAAATGCAATAACAAATCAAAATTTAAGTTATTGCTGATGCTTCTCCCAGTTAAATGTATCCCTTTCTGAGCTACCAGATTTATGCCAGGTAGTCCTACCTTTTGACTCATTGAGTAATGTTTGCTCCACTACATCACTTAAGTTATCCCATGACAGGTCTTGACGTTGCAATAAAATTTTGAGTTTTTCCAAAGCATCTAAGGCTGCATGGTCTGCTGTAAAATTGAGAGGATCATTAACACGCAAAGGATCTCTTTGTACAGCTATAATTCCTTGACGTACAGCTGTGGTAATTTTCTGATATAACTCTGTTTTTCCATGATGCCATTGTCGCTGCCACCCTCTCCTAGTAGTAGCATACAGGCAAGGTAAACGGTTTAAAGCATAAGCAACAACTTCTGATGCTTTGATGTAGTAAGCAGTTTTTACAGGCAAGGATTTGATTTGTTTCTCTACTTCTTCTACAACTAGCATTTCCATCACATTGCGAGAATCTTTTGTAAATGCAGTTTGTTGAGAAGAGGAAGTTACAGAATTTAAGGATGGACGTAAGTTTGACATAACTGTAAAAAATTGATTTTATTTTGAATTTCAGTTAGACTTCTTATAAATCAAGCTTCACGTCATAATTATGATCCATGCGCTTTACCCGTATATTTTACTATAACCATATATTTCTGTTGTTGTGAATGTGTATCATACCATCTTTATATTAAATTAATATTTTGTAAAATATGAACTGCTTTTTTGATATTTTCAGAAACTCTTAAAAGCTTGAAAGTCTCTTGGTCTATTGGTTTTGTGATACCGACGGTTCTATTAAGGAACTTTGACAATCACTAGAAAAGAAATAAATATGGGTTATCTATAACTTCAGACAGATTTTTCATGGTTACAGTAGGAAAAGCGGTTTTTCTACAGCAAGTAAACCCTCCGTCTCCTACCTTTATTGACTTAACTAATTTAAGATTGCTGTATAATATCATCCTAATGAAATCACAATTGCAGATAATGTTTAGGCAAACTATATCTCAAGTTACAGACTAGTGAGATCACAATTGCAGATAATGTTTAGGCAAACTATATCTCAAGTTACAGATTTCAATAAATATATTCTTTTTGTGCAGGCAAAATATGACATTACTCAATGATTTAGTCAAAAATTATCTGAACAGTAATTTAGAAGTAATATTTAAAACCGTTGGTCTTGAAACTGCTAAGATTAGCAATATCAATAGGCAAATTCTCAAAGAAGTTACCCTAGCTCAATGGTTGTTAGAGTCTGCTAGAGCTACAAGTGAACTTGCCATTAATGCTAATAATTTTGCCGGATTAAAATGGCGAAACCCCGATATGAAAGGCTTTGCAGAACCAGTGAAAATAAAAATTTCTTCTGAGCTAGGAGAAGTTGAGTTTTGTAAATTCACAGATATTAATGCCTTTATTATTGGTTATTGGAAATTTTTAACTCGTTCTCCCTATAAAGGTTTAGAAGAGCATACTAATACTCCAGAAAACTTTATTGGATTTCTCAAAAGTAAGGGATATTCATCTGATCCTAACTACGTCAGTAAAATTATTAAACTACTTCCTGAAGCACAGGAATTACTGACTAATAGGGGAGAAGTTATCATTCCTTCGACATTAGAACAACTGCAACTAATTCGTGCGCCTAAAGAAGTAGAAATAGGGCAAGGTTTCAGAGTTGAAGGGTTAGCAAAATTAGCTGATAGTGGCAAACTTTTGTCAGTGATAATTGATGATAAATTTCCAGCCGCAAGTGTACCAATTAATGAGGATGGTAAATGGCAATTCAATTTTGTCTTTAACCAAAATGGTAATCGTCAAATGGTAATTACTATCAATGACCAAATCCTCAAGTTCAACATTAAAGTAGTTGTTCCTAGCAATCAAAAAACTCAACAAATTTCAACATCTAGTGTATTAGCAGCAAAGATAGAACTTAGTGGTAGTGTGGGAATTGGCGGAGTCAATAAAGCTGATGACGTGAAAGCAGTTAAAGCCAGATTGTATGAGTTAGGTTACAAATGGGTAGGTGATCCTAACAGTGCAGACCGAGATAGAGGATTATTTGATGCTATTAAACTATTTCAGTCAATTATTATTGGTCGCAGTACTGTTAGTGGTGATGGTAGAGTTGATGTTGGTGAAATGACTCATAGATGGTTGCAAGCAGCTAATGCACCGCAGTGGGTATTAATGCCCGAAAGTGACCCTGACAATGGTTTTGTTAATGGTGAACTGGCAGAAATTCATGATCATCATGATTTTGGAACCCACTGGTTAGCTGATGTCATTAAAGCGATCGCTCAAGATTATCAAAATAGTTATCGTAGTACTCACCCCAAGGCTGCTCCATTTGCGATTAATGATGTTAGCCTACCTCATGGAGGAGACACCCCTGATCATCACGGTCATGAAACTGGGATGATGTGTGATGTTTTCTTGCCCAAGAAAAATGGGAATTTTGGCGGCATTGTTTGGTCAAGTTCTGAATACGATCAAGATGCTACACGAGCCTTGCTGAAATCTATTCGCAAGCAACAGCTAGTCAGAACAGGAGCAGTTTTTTTCAATGATCAGCAGCTAATCAAAGAGGGTCTTTGTACTCCTCTGAGTGGTCACAGTAATCATATTCACTTTGAAATTAACGCTCCATTGAGAAGCTAATCAAAGTTCTCAAGTCCCGTTAATTAACCCCGTCAATTTATGGCAGGGAGTATCAACCAATTCTCACAACTTCTGACCCGCATAAATTGAGCGCACCTCACCATTACGGCGGATAATCGCCTCACCATTACTCACCTCTACTAGTGTCCAACCACTAGATCCAATGCCCTCTCCCAGGTTAATGCGGCGAGTCACACCATCAATTTTAAACAAAGCAGCAGATTTGTTTCCTAACTCTAGTAATCCTTCTAATTCGGCCGAATAACTAGGTGGTAAATAGACTTGTTGCTGAATAGTTGTTGGTGCTGTTGGCAGTTTTGGGGGTGCTATGGCGGGTAGCTGAGGTTTAACTGCCGGCTTCACAGTTGCCGTTAACACTTTTGCTGGGATCGGTTTGGTTACTGGTTGCGCTGCTTTGGGGAGATTTTTCACAGTCTCAGGTGCGGATACCTGCGCCGGAATTGGTGGAACCTGTGGTAAGGGGCGTAGAGGTTGAGGCGCTTGATAGACAGGGATATATATCCGCTCAACAACATTTGTTACCCGACTGGGAGCAGGTGCTACATTATTAGCTGATACTGGTGGTGGTAGAGTCCCAATTGGTTGGGTACTGGGCAAAGCCAAAGAGTTTGTTTGGTTGAGATTTACTGCCGGAAATCCAGATCTAGCTGATGTCTGATTAGTGCTTGTTCCTTGCTGTTCTATGACTGCTAAGGCTTCCAGCATATAATTAACCAACTCTGCTTGAGGGTCTGGTTTGATGACTACAGGCGATTGTGGCTGACTTGTTTGTAAACTCTGGGGAATCAATTTAGCAGTGAGATTAGTTAGCAATCTCGAATCTGTTAGGTAGAGTGTACCCACCATTGCCAAGCTTAAGGTGGCTCCCATAATTAGCAGGTTGCCTAAACTACCGCTATTTTGTTGAGTTCTTGTACTAATAGCCGTAACAGAAGGATGATTGAATACTAATGTACTTGTTTGTTGCTTTTTGATTGGCGACATCGCCTTAACTGTTCCGTGTACTCTCTGTGGTAAAACCACTTCTGGAGTCTTTAGCGTAACTGTTTGTATAGGTACATATTCTGTCCTCACAGTTTTGGCTGGACGTTTCCTCCGACCATCCAGAATGCTGTCGATATCGTTGAAGAGATCATCCATTAATCCTTCAGCGTAAGTTTCTATGGACAGGGATTCATTGGGGATTAAGTCCTCTGCTGCTTCGGAAATAATTAGATGGGTGCTGGCTTCTGTGATCATAGACATCCTCTGTTGTAGCTGCTAGGAAGGGTAAACTACACCCCGATTACCTGGAAATCAAGTTAAAAAATCAATAGCTAAATTACTCGTCCCAGAGGAGACAAGTTGATTGAGCAATGGTATTAAATTCTACTCTAATTTAGAACAAGTTGATAATGTCACAACAAAAGTATATGTCATCTATCATACTGATCCCCCACATTATACTATACTTGCCCTTTCTAATTTTATGTGTCGGCTAACACCGATAACTGTTTCTGGGACTTGGTTCTACCTATTTCCAAATAAATTAGTAAGGCGTTGATATCAGCTGGGTTAACGCCGCCAATTCGGGCTGCTTGACCAATTGTGAGTGGTTTGACTTTGTTGAGCTTTTCTCTGGCTTCTTTAGAAAGAGTATCAATTGTTGTGTAGTCTAAATTGGCAGGTAATTGGCGGTTGGCTTGACGGGCGGTTTGCTCGATTTGGTTTTGCTGTCTGGCTAGATAACCAGAATATTTAATGTCTATTTCTGCTCCTTCTTTTTCGGCTTGGTTAAGGTTGGTGTTACCTAGTCCGTACCTTTCTAAATCAACATAATGTATTCCTGGACGACGTAATAAGTCAGCAAGGGTAATTGAGCCTTTAATTGTTTGTTGGGTATCGAGTGCGATCGCTCTCCCTATTTCCTCCAGTTCTTTAATTCTGGTAGAATGCAAACGTTCTTTCTCTGCCGTAATCTGTTCTTGTTTGCTAGTAAACAAATCCCAACGACGGTCATCAATTAAACCAATTTCTCTTCCTAAAGGTGTCAACCGTTGGTCAGCATTATCAGAACGCAGTAACAAACGGTACTCAGACCTACTCGTCAGCATTCGGTAAGGTTCCCGTAAATCCTTCGTACACAAATCATCAACCAAAGTCCCGATGTAACTTTGCTCACGCGGGAAAATTATCATTTCCTCACCCCGGACAAATCGCGCTGCATTAATACCCGCGACTAAACCCTGTGCAGCAGCTTCTTCATAACCCGTTGTCCCATTAATTTGTCCCGCGCAAAATAACCCTTCCACCTTCTTTGTCATCAATGTCGGATAACACTGAGTTGCAGGTATATAATCGTATTCCACCGCATAGGCAGGACGCAGCATCACACAGTTTTCTAAACCGGGGAGACTCCGCAACATCAGCAATTGCAGATTTTCCGGTAAACCCGTAGAAAACCCTTGGATGTATAATTCAGGAATATCCCGACCTTCTGGTTCAATAAAAATTTGGTGGCTTTCTTTATCTGCAAAGCGGACAATCTTATCTTCAATACTCGGACAATAACGGGGTCCCTTAGCTTCCACCCAACCACCATAAACCGGTGATAGGTGCAAATTTTCCCGAATCAAACGATGAGTTTCCGCAGTAGTCCGGGTCATGTAACAAGCCATTTGTTCCCGTTCTACCCACGCTTGGGGGTCAAAGCTAAACCAGCGGACTTCTTTATCTCCCGGCTGGATTTCCATTTTACTGTAATCTGCCGAGCGTCTATCTACCCGCGCCGGTGTTCCTGTTTTTAATCTTCCCGTTTCAAATCCTAAGCGATTCAGAGTTTCTGTCAATCCTTCAGCCGCAAACTCTCCCGCACGTCCTGCTGGCATTGACTTGTTACCCACCCAAATTTTCCCACCCAAGAATGTGCCGGTGGTGATAATCAAGGCTTTACATTGGAACGCCATGCCAAAGTAAGTTTGCACACCGATAATTTCATCGTTAGCACCCAGCACCAAATCGGTGGCCATTCCTTCCCGAATTGTCAAATTGTCTTGATTCTCGACAATGGTCTTCATGACTGTCGCATATTCTCGCTTATCAGTTTGCGCCCTTAATGCCCACACCGCAGGACCTCGTGAAGAGTTGAGGACGCGTTTTTGTAGATAGGTGCGGTCTGCAACTTTGCCAATTTCTCCACCCAAAGCATCAACTTCATGGGTTAATTGAGATTTGGCCGGGCCACCTACTGCTGGGTTACAAGGTTGCCAAGCAATTCTATCTAGATTAAGGGTTAACAGCAGAGTCCGACAACCGAGGCGGGCAGTAGCTAAAGCTGCTTCGCAACCGGAGTGACCTGCACCGACGACTATCACATCAAATGCGTCTTGGAATTCAACGGAATTGTGCATGGTCATAAGCAGTTAAAAATTAATAATTAAAAGTTAAAAAAGCTAGTTAGAATAAGTATTCTATCGTATATTTTGGCTAATTGTCTCAATCAGCATTTCCAGGATTAAAGGATTTACAGGATATTTGTATTATAATATATTGATATTAGATATGATATATTATAATATAATTCTGCCTTAGCTCTTGTAGAAAATTTTGTTGATGAGTTAAAAAATGTAGGATCAATTTCCACGAAGAAATTCTATGATTTTTTGAGGTAAAAATATGCAAATTTTAAATACAACCAGCTTAAAAAATTTATATAAATCAGACTATTTAGCCTGGTATGAGATGACTTTAGAGCAAATAAAAAATAATCGGTTAAATGATATAGATTTAGATAGTTTAAATGAGGTTTTAGAAAATTTGGTTAGAGATACTAAACGTAGGGGAGAAAGTTACTTAAGACAAATTATCATTCATTTGTTATTAATTCAATATTGGGAAGCAGAAAGCATAAATCGTCGTCATTGGGCTGCTGAAATTGTTAATTTTCGCAGTGAACTGGAAACAGATATGACTACGAATTTAAGAAAACACCTAAATGCAGAAAAAGAAAATAATTATCGAAAAGCGATAAAGTATGTAATTGCCAAAACAGGATTAAAGAAAAACATTTTTCCTGATCAATGTCCATATACTTTAGAACAGTTAATTGATGATGATTGGTTCTCTGATACTATTAATATTCAATTTTAAATGTTTATTCATGTTTTCTAAATTTTGCTATACTACTTGTAGTGAGTAGAAGATGAATAACAATGTCAGGAAAAACTTTCGATATTACTTACTTGTCTGATAATTTAGTTGAGTTATTATCAGATATCCAAAATAATATGGAAATTCCCCTAACTCCTCAAGGCGTTCCTTGGGCAAAAGTTTTACCTATCTCTCCAGAAAAACCTACAGTGGAAAAAGCGGGTTTACATCAGATGAGTAACCAAGGTACTTTAGAGCCAATAGTTGCGGGTTTTTGGCAAAGACAGGTGCAGATCGCTGATGATTTTGATGAAACTTCAGAAGAAGTGATTGCTGCTTTTTATGGGTAAGAATAATGAGTTTTTTGTTAGATACTCATATTCTGTTATGTTTTTTAGAAAATGATTCTAAGTTATCAAATTAGCTACGAGAAGTAATTACTAACATTCCCACAATTTTGTAATATGATTAAATCCAAGTTGTCAAGTTAATCAATTTTGTAATGAAACGTTATTCAAGAATAAAACGCCGTTTAAGAAAAATAACTTTTATTACCGTCATTATCTTCATATTTTTTACCTTGATTGCCAGTAGTGATACTAACTATCATCAATCATTACAAAATACTGCTCTAACAAATAATGTCAATATAACACCATCTACATTTACACCATTTATTCCCAGTCAGCAACTAAATGAGCAAGAGCGTTTTTTAGCTACAATTACCCATCAATTAGCAAATATTCCCCAACTTAATAGTTATGAATATACTTTACTGCGTGCTTATGGTGCAGTTTTTATCAATCAAGAATCAGAAATTAAACTACCACGAAAAGTTATCTTAGACGATGAACGCGAAACACAAGATTTTCAGGGGAATATGCGAGTAGCATTAGTTGAAGGGACTAGAGAATGTTATTTACAAAGATCCGCTGCTGATGCTTTTAATAAAGCCAGGATTTTGGTAAATATTCCACTAAAATCTGGATATTCTGGTGATTGTACTCGCAGTTTTGCTACCAATTTAAGATTTTGGCAAAAATACGCGAATAGTGGAACTTTAGAACAAGTAAAACAAGGTAAAGAAACAAAAATTCTCGATACGGTTGCACCCCCAGGAACTTCACAACATCTGTGGGGATTAGCGATTGATTTACGGGTATCTAGTCCAGCACAAAGAAAAGCTTTAAATCAAAATGGTTGGTTTCAGACTGTCACAAATGATATTCCCCATTGGACTTATCTTCGTTGGAGTGAAGAGGATTTACCTAAGTTTGGATTAAGGGCTAAAACTATCAGGGGTATTACTTATTGGGTTACACCCATTTAGGTAATCTTAAAATTGACTATTACTTGATTGAATGCTAAATTATCGCACTTCTACATAATAAAATTCAGCATCTTTACCAACTTCATCCATAGTTTCTAAGTAAGCTTGAATGGCATATTTCATCTTGTCTAAAGCCTCTTGTTCCGTTTCTCCAACTGTCCAACATCCAGGTAAGGCAGGACACCAGATAGCATATACTTTATCTATTTTATTTAACTTGACTTGATATCGCATATCTCAATCACCGCTATTATCTTTAATTCTATATTAATAATTAAGATAAAAAAGGAGCGTTTGATACTGCATAATCTCACATCCTTGCTAACTATAGCTGGAAAAATTAAATTTGATGGAATTTATCAAATCATTATACAAATTCAAGTAATTTAATATGATTATTTTCCCATTTGTAGTAGTAGTGGATAAATGATTTTTACTATCCGCTAATTGTCAATCTAAGTATTAATTAGAGAGTAATATCGTTTTTATCATCAAAAGGAATAGGTTATTTTTGGTAGATTAGGATAAAATAGTTACAAACCCGATGTTTGGAGTTCTGACAGTGGGCTTATTTGATGATTTAAGTCGGTTTTTAGAAGAACGTTTAGAAGAATTCTTGCGTAACAATCCCCATTTGGAATTGGAGATGCTGTTAGAACAGCTGCGGGAGCAAGAAGAAGATACCTTAAAGCTAATTGCAGAGTTACAATTACAAGAGAAGCGATCGCAAGATGATATTCTCTCCACCGCGCAAGAAATCCAACGCTGGCACATTCGCGTACAAAAAGCCAAAGCCGCAGGTAGAGAGGATTTAGCCGCACCAGCGCAAAACAGAGAAGACGCACTCCTCCGCGAGGGAAATCAGCGTTGGGGACAAATGCAGGGTCTAAAAGACCGCATTACCCAATCTCAAGAACTATTACGAAAAATTCAGCAGCGTCGTCAAGAAGTACAAGCTAAAGCCACCGCAGCACAGACAGCGCGACAAACAGAACGCGCAAAAGTTCCAACTCCGCAGCGTTTAGAAACCAATGCTTGGCAAACACCAGCTAGTAGCTTTGACGACTTAGAAGACAAGTTTCGTCGCTGGGAAACTCAAGATGAGTTGGAACAAATGAAGCGAAATATGGGTAAATAATTCAGCAAGCCGAAAGGATGAAATCTCAATGATACATTTTCATCTCTGATAATTTATATACGGTAGGGGTGTATTACAATACGCCCCTAATTTTTATTTAAAGAACCACAAATTTATTTTTTTAATTTCAGCTAAATTCAATTATTGAAATATTATTTAATTTTTTGGTTAGAAATGTATTTGCCGATAAACTTGATGAAGTTGGGTTTTTACATCTGCTTTTAACTTTTCCTTTCCACCGCTATTGAGTATTATTGCTTTAGTATTCCCCAGACGCTTAAAATAATAACTGAGGAATGGAAAATAGTATATTGTTAGACGTTTTGGCTACCCTACAACGCTTATTTGTAGGTTATATTCCCGCCTCGGTTTTAGGTATATTTATCGGCTTTGTAATTGGTATCAATGGTATAGTTTATCAGCTATTTACACGATTATTCCAAATCCCAAATAGCATTCCTTCTATAGTATTTTTACCGATTGCGCTCATTCTCTTTAAAGAGAACGAAACCGCAGCTATTTTTGTGGTGTTTATTGGTGTACTCTGGGCAGTTATTGTGGAAACAGCTACAGGTATCCAACAATTTCGTAAATATGATAATAATTTCCGCGTAGCTATCCATCACATTTTTAAAGCTTTGAGAATTGGTCTTTGGATAGCCTGGTTTACAGTTATTGCTACAGAAATGCTGGCAGGTTCAAAAGGACTTGGCTTTCTGGCATGGAATGGTTATAAAGCTGGCAATCCTAAATATATAATTGACTCCATACTCTACATTGCTATTATCGGTGTTTTTCTGGATCAATTACTAGATTTAACCGGATATATTCTCTCTCAAATGGTTTCGGATAAAGGAAAATCTTCCAAAACTTAATTACAAAAAAAGTAGAGAACAGATTAACAAGACTAAAGCTGCGTGTCACATTTAATATCTTTTATCGGTGCGTCAGATATCATAAATTTGTTGATATACTAAAAACGGTTCAAAAGTGTCATTCTGAACGAAGTGAAGAATCTCCGAGATACTTCGCTGCACTACGTTACGCTCAGTATGACATAAGTCCAGATTTCACGCGTTTGCAGTATAATAAACAATTTATAGGTCTGACGCACCCTACAAATCAAGCCAGTTGCGTAAGTCCTGATTAAGTTCTTGCTAGTGACAACAGCAGTTCTCATGTATTTAGACGACAATCGTGATTTTTTCTGTTTCACGCTCCAGACACAGAAAAAATGGCGCATTTAAGGACTTCCAGGAAATAAATTATCCAATCTTGTGGGATGGGCTTACTATTCTTGTGGGATGGGCTTACTATGGCTACCCCACAAGAAATAATTGAATATTTTTTTATTGGGAAGTCCCTTATCCGAAAATTATGGTAAATATGGTAATTTTTCTCCCACTCTCACCCATAAAATAGAGATTTTACAGGCTAAATTCGCATAACCACACCTTAATGGACGGACACCACTACTGTTACAAAGATTAAATTTACTTAATATTTCGTTACGATAAGGGCATTGGGAGAAACAACAAACCTCTCAATGCTCATGTCACAGGTGAATACCATGAATAGCACAATTCGGGTTGGCAACCTTTTTGGAATACCTTTCTATATACATCCGTCTTGGTTTTTGGTTCTAGGTTTGGTAACTTGGAGCTATAGCAGCGGACTAGCGGCACAATTTCCCCAATTAGGTGGGGGATTACCGTTGCTACTAGGATTGATGACAGCACTGTTGCTATTTGGCTCAGTTGTCGCCCATGAATTAGGACACAGCTTTGTCGCTATTCGCCAAGGAATTGATGTCAAATCAATTACACTGTTTATATTTGGTGGACTGGCAAGCTTAGAAAAAGAATCGCAAACTCCTGGGGAAGCTTTTTGGGTAGCGATCGCAGGACCATTAGTTAGTTTCCTTCTATTCGCTACAGCGACAACAGTTGGTTTTGCGACTGCTGCATCTGGGCCATTGGCAGCTATCCTGGGTCTACTAGCTTCTGTTAATTTGACCTTAGCTCTATTTAACCTCATTCCTGGCTTACCCTTGGATGGAGGAAATATACTGAAAGCAATAGTCTGGAAAATTACTGGTAAATCCTATAAAGGAGTGGTTGTTGCCAGCCGAATTGGTCAAATCTTTGGTTGGATTGCGATCGCATCTGGTCTCATTCCTCTACTATTATTTGGTAGCTTTGTTAACATCTGGAACTTGTTAATTGGATTATTCTTGCTACAAAATGCTGGAAAAGCTGCCCAATTTGCTAGAGTGCAAGAAAAACTCACAGGTTTAACAGCAGCAGATGCTGTAAACAACGATAGCCCCATTGTCACAGCCAATTTGACTTTAAGAGAGTTTGCAGATCAACAGCTCTTAAATGCTCAAGAATACCGTCGTTTCTTGGTGACAGATGAGGAAGGACAATTGCTGGGAGCAATATCAATTGATGACTTGCGAACCATCCCAAATACATTATGGTCAGAAACTCAAGTCTTCCAAGTAATGAAACCAATCGAGCAGTCCAGCACTGTACAATCGGATCAACCATTGCTGGAAGTAGTACAGTTACTCGAAACACAAAAGTTATCAGCATTGGCTGTGATTCGTGACAATGGTTTTCTGGTTGGAATTTTAGAAAAAGCTGCAATTATCAACTTACTTCAGAAGAAAGTACAAACAAAATTTGCATAACCTCTTCAAATGTTTAAGTAAAAACTCAAAATTGCCTTGCCAAGCAGTTTTGAGTTTTAGTATTTGATGATAGCCACTTATGCCTTCTGAATTATTTATTAACTTTGCGAATTGCACCTTGCCAGTTGAGAGTTTGCTGTGCAGAACTTCCCCCTAAAGAACGGATTGCTACTACTTCAATATCAACATTCACACCAGAATTAAGAGCATCACTGGGAATCTTCAACTTACCTAAATCGAGGGTAAAACGATTATAGCTACGAGTAACTAATTCGTTAGGAATTTCCCCTTCGTAAAAAGTTTGGTAGTTAGAAGATCCAGAAAAATTGTCTCTTGCCCTATATTTCACTCGAAACTGAGTATTAATTAAATCTGACCTTGATGCTAAATCAACTATTTTTAAGTTGAGGTTTTGTCCTGCATCAGTAAAATCTGCCACTGCTAAACGCGTCACATCTTTTTTAGGAATTGCATAATTAACAGTAAACTCTGTCAATTTACCTTGCATATTGGCATTACCATCAACCCACATATCATCAGAAAAGGCAATTTCTACCTTTTCACTGTCATTTAAACTCAGTGTTACACTTTGATTAGCAAAGCTGGTAATGGGTTGTTTATCTTGCCAAATTAATTTAAAAGTCCCTTCTAGTCGCTTTTCAAACTCTCGATATTCATCAGCAATCACAGAACCAACAGCTAACAGAGAAGTTGCTCCTTGACGCTGCTGCCATTTATTTTTGGAGAGGTTAAAATCTTTATTTGCTAATTCAGAAAGTGCTAATTTTAAAGTTGGTGCATCATCTGCCAAAGGTTTATTGCTGTTAATTATACTTAAAGTTCCTAATCGTCCTGGCTTACCGTTTTGACCATAACTACCATCACGTCCATCACTGCCGTGAGAACACCGATAAACTTTACTAGTACACTTATAATCAGGACTACCGGGAGTACCTTTGCAGGTTTTTACTTCCCAACTCCTACGGTTACAATTACAACCTGCTGTACCTCTGCCACCTTTTCCACCGCGTCCACCTTCCCCGCCAACAGCGCGAACAAAAATTTTCTGTAAGTCTACCAAATTGGTGTAATAGGCAGTGAGGGAACCACCATGACCACCATCTCCACCTTTCCCTCCAGTACCACCATTACCCCCATCTGGTGCATTGATGGAGTTTTCGACATTTTCACGTTGGTCTCTACAGCGGGGTCGAGTACCACGTTCTCCGTCTTCCCCATCTTCCCCATCTTCCCCAGACAGGTCAATATTTACAGGGGAACCATTAGCTGAAATCGTTTGATTTTCACCACTGCGACCATCTCGACCAGAGCGTCCATTGCTGCCTCTATCTCCATCTCTGTCATAGCGATTAGCTATTTTATAGTCTTGTTCAGAGGAGTTTGCTGCACATAAAACTGAAGCCGAGGCAGGTAAAAAGCTATTAAATAGGCAAAAAGTCAACAGAAGTGGCAATTTACTCTTAAAAGTTTTGTGCATAAAATTATACATAAATTTTTAGTTTTTATAGCCCTGCTATTTGTTTGATTTGTAATGTAATGGTTTAGTATTACTGACTGGTGTCAAATTAAGGAAAAATTTTTGTCAAATCTCTGGAATTAGCTCTTAGTTGCGCTTTAGCGAAGACAGTGCAACTATAAACCATAGTGATTTATTTATGCTGAATTAAGCTGCTACGCATTTAAATTGTATAGCCGAAATAAGTCTAACTTTTGTGGGGTGGGCATCCTTGCTCGCTCAAATATTTAAATTAGGTGCGTTTTAGCTTACTTAAGACTGAATTTCGCTCATGAAGTTGATCACCTTTTGGTGAAATATTGTGTTTTGATGCTTTAACGCAATTTGGGCTGATTCTTGGAGATCAGCGATCGCTTTCTCCCGATTACCTAAGCGATGGTGAGCCAAACCCCTTGCGTAGAGAGCAAATTCATCCTCAGAATATTTTTCACCTGCACCCACTGCTTCAATCTGCTTTGCTTCATTAAAATCTGCAAATGCACCTTGCTCATCTCCTAACTCATAACACGCATTACTTCGCACATAGTAAGCAGCCGTTAAATTGGGATCTACATAAAGAGCCTTGGTTAAGTGCTTAATCGCTTGACTATTAATACCCTGAGAATATTGCAGAATGCCCAAATTGTAGTAAGAAATAGCAGAACGTTCCATGCTGGCTATCAGACTGAAGTCTTCTAGCGCACCTTGATAGTTACCAGAGTAAAAACGCGCTGCACCTCGTCCAAAATAAGCTCGTACATATTGGGGATCTAATTGAATTGCACGATGACAATCTTCAATTGCACTTTGATTATCGCCTATTGCTGCACGAGCCACACCACGTTCAGCATAAGCCTGAGCATATTGAGGACTCAGCCGGATTGTTTCATTAAAGTCTTCAATTGCATTTTGATAATCCTTTGTCAGTGAACGAGCCACACCACGACTTAGATATGATGTCAAATCCTCTGAATTTTGTAAAATTGCCTGAGTATAATTTTCAATGGCTCCTTGATAGTCGCCAGAATTATAAAGTATATAACCAAGGCTAGAGTATCCAAAAGCAAACATTAAATTGAGCATTAGTTTATAAACTCCCTAAATATACTGATTAAAACAAAAAAAGTGGCTCTGTACATCACAGAACCACCAAAATTTTTCTAAAACTACGCTAAATTAGCGAGCTTGACCATGAGCAGAAACCGCATCAATGGGTTTCATCAGGTATAGCTTTAATAACTGCCAACCATGAGAAAGGTAAATTGGCGCTTTTTGGAAGAATTGCAGGAATTTAGGAGTATTGGAGTTGGAAATTGCTGTCAATTTTTCGTTATTTTTGACACAAACATCCAAACGCTGATAAAACTCTGGATTTTCTACATCGAGCATGAGTGGGAAGACTCTACCTGCGGTTTCATTGGTCTTCTTAATCACATGAATGTCATATTCTCTGGCATCTAAGCCGAGAGAAGCATAAAAATCTTTGCGCTGAATATCATTGAGATACATTGTTGCAAACACAGACAACAGGAAGAACCGACTCCATAGCTTGGCTCTCCAGTCATTTAGCATTTGTGGCTGCGCTCTCATGATGGCATCAAAGAAATCGCCGTGGCGGTTTTCATCCTGACACCAATTTTCAAAGAAGCGGAAAATTGGGTAAATCCGGTCTTCAGGGTGTTGTTCTAAATGGCGATAAATGGTGATATAGCGCCAATAACCTATCTTCTCAGAAAGATAAGTAGCGTAGAAGATGAATTTGGGCTTAAAGAAAGTGTAACTGCGGCTCTTAGTCAAAAAACCTAAATCTAGAGATAGATCAAAGTCTGACATTGCCTTGTTCAAAAAGCCAGCATGACGTGCTTCATCCCGTGACATCAGGTTAAAACACTCTGCTAATAGAGGACTTTTATCCTTCAAGCGACGGCCGAGTTCTTTGTAGAGCAAAAAGCCGGAAAACTCGGCTGTACAGGAGCGTTCGAGAAATTCCACGAACAATTGGCGAGTTTCCCCATCAATATGATTCCAGGATTGCTCAAACTCGGCATCTCTGACAAAGTGATGGCGGTTGTAGTCTACGCGAAATTCTTCCAGTATGGCTCTTAACTCGTCTTCGTTGACGGAGATGTCCATCCGCGCCATTTCATCAAAATCTGTTGTGTAAAAGCGGGGTGTTAAGAGGCTTTCTTTTGACGGGACTTTAACCCCGGGACGCATTTCTTCAAAGCCTGGTTTTTTTAGGGAATCTACCATTTTTTGACTGCCATGAATGTTTTTCTTATTTTTGAGTACACCAGAGAGCCAAAGCTTATGTTCTCACAAGGTGCAGCTAAGGACAATAATTACATTATGTATAAAATTCAGTCTACCAAGGTGTTGCCGGGAAAATGGCAAATAAAACATTAAGAGTTGCAACAAAACTTTAGTTGTTACGGAATGTGGAGTTGAAAATTGGTAGTCAGCTAAAGTATTTAGGCTTTGGCATCCGCTATGTAAGTTGTGTTGATGGAAGAATGCCCAGCGTGTAACCAGGAACTAAAAAGCTCAAAAAACAAGAGCTAATTCAAGGGGTTGAGAACAAGATGAATGTACAAGAAAATCGGAATAAAGACCGTCTTCTGATCTCTTATGCCTTGTGTGCAGGTGGATTTTTAGGAATAGCAGGATTACACCGTTTGTATAATGGCAAGATAGCGACTGGTGTATTGTGGCTATTGACTTTTGGTTTTTTGTATGTAGGCCAGTTAGTCGATCTACTGCTGATTCCTGGGATGGTTGATGAGTATGAACAGCAACTGAGGATCAAAGCAGGTTTATCACCTTTGGGTTTACCACTCAATCAAGCAGTAGTTAATTCCCAAGTTTACCAGCCTACTGGTAACGAACTGATGGTTAAACTGCTTGAAGCCGCAGAAATTAAGGGTGGTAACTTAACTGTGACTCAAGGGGTGAAGGCAACGGGAGCCAGTTTTGCTGAAGTGGAAAAGGTTCTCAAAGAAATGCTGAAATCAGGTTATGTGCGAATAGACAACGACCCCATTACTGGAGCCGTTACCTACCATTTCTATGAATTGTCAAGTTAATAGGGAATAGTCATTCGATTTTGGATTTTGGATTTTGGATTTTGGACTTCGTCGTGAGCGCTCAGTCGAACGATTTTGGATTGATTCCACTGATAAATCCGGGTACTTGTACCATTAAGGAATAATTGGTCAATTATCCAAAACCAATGACCAATAACCAATTATTAATTTCTACCTAGCCATTTTTGACCGTTTAAACGGTAGACTAATCGGGATACCAACAAATCAAGGGTAATTTTGCGCTCATCAATTAAGAATGACTCAAGGGTACTAGGTTTTTTACCTTCGTTACAGGAAAAACCTTTTTTGCCTTGAATATCTGCATCGGGGAAGTAGACGTTAAATTGGCGCTGTCCTTCTTGCCAACTGCCGATAATTTGCCAGCATTCTTCGGCTGAGTTAAAGCCAGTGATGGGATATTTCTGCTTGGCAAAAGTTAGCTCTACATCTGGGACTCCTTCTGCAACAATTGCTTTTTGCAAAGCTGGTAAGTATTCTTGCTGTATAAATTCCTCAAAAGGCTTATCTTCTACAGCAGGTGGTTTTTCTTTTTTGGGAGCTTTAGCGGCTGCGTCTGGTTTTTCTTTTGCAGGTGCAGCAGCATTGGGATTAACTTTTGGGTTTGCTGTTTTGGGATCTGGTGTGTTGGCTGTAGGCAGGCTTGTAGCTACTGGTTCGCTGCGGCTAGGAGCATTTTCTTCAGCGACACTGGGAGCCTGTTTGTCAACAGTGCTGGGAGCCGACTCTCCCGCTTGATTTTGATTGGTTTCTTCTGCCATTGCTCAGGTTAATCCTTTAGTCTAGCTTTTAGAGCGATCGCTCACCTTGGGATAGTCAGTTATTTCCATTTTGACATACCAGCGCGTGGCTATAACTATTTATATATTTCATATTTTTATATATTTCATATTTCAGAAATCCTGTCTCCAGCATGACGAGGGACAATTGTATCCGTCTCACTATCAGCGATCGCTCGGTCTACACTACTAACAGGAATCTTGTCTGAGTCTGGTAACTAATCTATTTCTTCTGCTTTGACTTATGCCTATACGTACTTTAATCTTTTTGCACTTTTGATTTTATGCACCTAAGTATAGTTGAAGACTATTTACAAATAGAATTTTCCTTAAAAGAGCAACTTTTAGCTGTTCGCTTTCACAAAGTTTGGCAAATACCGCTAACCCATATCACGCAAGCTTCAACAGAGCTACCACCTAATACTTGGAAAGAAATCCGCGCCCCTGGTAGTTTTGTACCTGGTCTGATTAAAGCTGGAACTTACTACACAGACCGAGGTAAGGAATTTTGGTATGTCACCAGAAAAAACGATTTTGGTAGTGTGTTAACGATCGACTTAGAAAACGAATCCTATCAACGTATCGTTTTGAATGATATAGAAAACAATCAGGAATGGCAGCAACAACTGACCATACCCAAATCATAAACTCCCCACAAACTGGGGGAGGTTTAATTTGCAGATAGCTCAACCACCTGCAACAGCGGGAACGATGCTGACTTCATCACCATCTTTTAAAGATGTTTCTGTGCCTTCTAGAAAGCGGATGTCTTCACTGTTAACATACAAATTTAAGAACCGTCTTGGCTTCCCGGCTTCATCGCACAAACGTGATTTGATACCAGGACAGCTTTCTTCTAAAGATTCAAATAATTCAGTGATGTTGCTGCCACTGCATTCTAGGGTAGCTTGATTATTTGTAAATTTTTGCAGAGCAGTAGGAACTAAAACAGTTACAGCCATAATTTCAACTTTAATTTTCGATTTTCAGTGGTTAGTTACTAGGGGTTTAGCATTGCGCCTTACCCCTACAATCATTTATCAGTAGTCATTCTTGAGAACTCCCTAATGACCAATGACTAATGACTAAACGAGGACTTGTTGCCATTCTAAGCGATCAAGTGTCCGCGATCTTTCTAAAGCCCGTTCAAAACTATCAAGTTTGGCATCAATGGTCAAAGGTTCACCAACGTAGCCTTGTACTGCTTCTTGGGTTTTCAAACCATTACCTGTGATGTAAACAACTGTAGTTTCATCTGGATCAATTTTGCCAGCTTCAACCAATTTTTTCAGCACTGCAACTGTTGTCCCACCGGCTGTTTCTGTGAAGATACCTTCTGTTTCTGCCAGTAGCTTCATGCCTTCGATAATTTCTGCATCATTGACTGATTCAATGTTACCACCAGTTTTCTGGGCTATTTCTACAGCATAAACACCATCTGCTGGATTACCAATAGCTATTGATTTAGCAATTGTGTTTGGTTTGACTGGCTGGATAAAGTCACGTCCTTCTTTGAAGGCTTTAGCAATGGGGGAACAGCCTTCGGCCTGAGCGCCACTGAAACGAACGTTTTTACCTTCCACCAAACCGACTTCTGTAAATTCTTTGAAACCTTTATAAATTTTGGTGAATAGTGAACCAGACGCTAGGGGAGCAACAATATGATCTGGTAGTTCCCAACCTAGTTGTTCTGCAACTTCAAAGCCCAATGTCTTGGAACCTTCAGAATAGTAAGGGCGGAGATTAATATTGACAAAACCCCAACCGTGTGTATTGGCAACTTCTGAACAGAGACGATTGACTTGATCGTAATTGCCTTTGACAGCCATGAGGGTGGGACTATAAATTAAGCTACCAAGGATTTTACCTGCTTCTAAGTCTGCGGGGATGAATACACAGCAGTCTAAACCGGCATAGGCTGCGATCGCAGCTGTGGAATTTGCTAAGTTACCTGTACTTGCACAAGAGACTGTAGTAAAACCTAATTCTCTAGCTCTGCTCAGTGCAACTGACACCACCCGATCTTTGAAGCTCAGGGTGGGCATATTGACGGCATCATTTTTAATATAAAGTTTATTTAAACCCAGGCGACGGGCAAGACGGTGCGATCGCACTAAGGGAGTCATCCCCGTTCCCACATCTATAACATTATCAGTAGCGACTGGTAAAAATTGACGGTAGCGCCAAATTGAATTTGGACCAGCTTGGATTTTTTCTCGGCTGACGGAAAGACGTAAAGCATCGTAGTCATATTTGACTTCTAGCGGACCAAAGCACAATTCACAAACATGACTAGCTTTGAGTTCATATTCTGCTCCACATTCCTTACACTTCAAGGCTTGCAGTATAGAAGTGTTTGCTTGGTTTAGGTTTGCAATTGCCTGAGTCATAAACTAGCTGTCCCCGTATATCCGTCAACTTTGGATTACTCTAGCACGCCCTAAAATACACGTCAAACATACCCGACTATTTTTGTCGGATATCTTTTCCATAACGGAAGATGAGGGGGATGAGAACAGAAAAGTAACGAGTGTAAATCCGAGTCAATCACTCGATACTCGATACTCGATACTCGGTACTCAATCCTCAGCCACCGTTAACAGGTGGAATGAGGACAACTTCATCACTATCTTCTAGTAGGGTGTCTGGTTCGACAAAGATGAGATTAATCCCAAAGCGGGTAACATCACGCCATTGAGAGAGTTCTGGGTGTTCGGTGATAAAGCGATCGCACACCGCCTTTACTGGCGTACCATTAGGAAAATCCAGCACTAGTTCGTTCACACCATAAGCTTCTTGATAGGCAGCGAACAATTTAACGGTTACGGTAATTGCAGATTTCGACATACAATTTTTCTGAACCCTAATTTATTTCATTATTTATTAGAAGAAATTAAATGCCAGCTGAATTCAACTTTTTTCAGCGTTGCTATTCCCTCTCACCAATTGAAGACCTTGATCAGCAGCATCCAGTTCCCGTAGTTCTTCTGGGAATCAAGTTACTTATTTGGAAGTCTAATTGATCTGAGAATTACTGCATATTGTTAGATTAATCTCCTCACCGTTTTGCTTCCTTGAGTGAGGGACGTATTGACGATATAGAAATTATCAAATCTTAAAATTTAATCCCCAAACGCTGAAAGTCTTGCTGGACTTCGTTTAGCAGAGCCTTATTGTGAGGATCTGTCTTTAAAGCCTTTTTCAGATAAATTCTGGCTTTTGGAAGTTGTTTTTCGGAAATTAAAGCCCTTCCCCAGATTTGATAAGCGATCGCTTGCCATTGTCGCACTTCTATATCTTCTGGTAATCTAGCAGCTAAAGCTTCCACAAGAGCGATCGCTTGGGGAAAACGTCTTGCTTGCAAAAACCGTTGCAACTGCTCATAAGTTTTCCACTTTAACCGTTGTTCTATATCTTCTAGAGTTGGTGGGTGGGGCATCACAGTTGTTGTTGCTGCTGACTCCTGGGATTCCACCTCAATGTAACTACGTACAGAAGTTGATGAACTACTTGATTTTGAGGCTATTTCCTCTGGTGGTATTACCGTTTGTAGGAATCTATAAGCCTCTGTCAAAGCAATAAATTTGTCTTTAGACTTTTCATCATCTGGGTTAGTATCGGGGTGATATTGCTGCACCAGTCGGCGGTAAGACGACTTAATTTCAGCAAAAGAGGCTCCCGACCTTAGTCCCAATAAACGGTAGCAATCTCCAAGGTCCATCTTGAGCTATCAGTGAGCAAATATTTATTTTAGTTATTAGCATTAAAGCCTAAATCTAAATAATAAAAACTAAATTTATAGTTTAAAGTTCAAAATTGACACTTTTTAGTTTTGGGATTGGGGACTCTTAAGAGGACAAGGAGCAGGGCGCAAGGGGGAAAACTTTCTCCTCTGCGCCCTGCACTCCGCCCCCCTGCGCTCTTCTACGGGCGTTCTTCAATCACACGGTCAATTAAGCCGTATTCCTTAGCCTCTTGAGCAGACATGAAAAAGTCACGATCCATGTCTTTTTCAATTTTGGCTAAAGTTTGACCAGTGTTATCAACATAAATCTGATTTAACTGGTGACGAATGCGGATAATTTCTCTAGCTTCAATTTCGATATCAGATGCTTGGCCACGAGTACCACCGGAAGGTTGATGAATCATAATCCGGGAGTGGGGTAGAGCCATGCGTTTGCCCTTAGTTCCAGCAGCTAACAGGAAAGAACCCATTGAAGCAGCTAAACCAACGCAAATGGTAACAACATCAGATTTGATGTGTTGCATGGTGTCATAAATTGCCAAACCAGATGTTACCATGCCACCTGGGGAATTGATGTATAAGAAAATATCCTTACCTGGATCATCTGAATCCAAATAAAGCATGATGGCAATAATTTGGTTAGCGATTTCGTCATCAACATCTCTTCCCAGAAAAATGATTCTTTCCCTGGAAAGGCGATCGTAAATACTAATCCAGTCTGTATACTGTCCTCCGGGCATCCGGTAAGGAACTTTAGGCACGCCTATAGGCATTTTCGTTACTCCGTTTGTAATTAGTTCAGTCGTCAGTGCTGAGTCCTGAGTGAAGCACTAAATACTAAATACTCAATACTCAATACTCGGTACTCCTTAAAGCACACTTGCAGGGAGTGGGGGATTGGCGAGTTCTTCTTTCTCAAATACTCGGTCAATCAAACCGTACTCCTTCGCTTGGTAAGGAGTCATGTAGAAAAGACGATCCATGTCCTTGGCGATTTTTGCTACTGCCTGTCCGGTTGTATAAGAGAGAATATCAAGCATTGATGCTTTGTTTGCCAAAACTTCCTTAGCTCGAATTTGAATATCCGTTGCTTGCCCTTGGGCGTAGCTCTTCGGCTGATGCAGGATAATATTGGAGTTGGGCAAACTAGCACGACAACCTTTTGTACCAGCACTCAGAAGCATCGCAGCCATACCCATTGCCGAACCGATGCAGATGGTGTGGATGGGGGGCTTGATGTATTTCATGGTGTCATAGATAGCGAAGGCTTCGGTTTCAAAACCGATAGGTTCGCCACTGTAACCAGAGGTGCCAGTTGAGTTGATGTAGATTTTAATTGGTTTTTCGGGGTCGTCGGATTGTAAATAAAGCAATTGAGCGACTATCAATTCCGTGACAGCAGGAACCAGTGGCATTCCCAGATAGACGATTCGCTCCTTCAATAGCAGGGAAGGTAAATCTGGCGGTGGTGTCCGGTAGAAATTATCGCCGTAATAAGGGGCTTGAACAGCCTGGATTGGGGAAGTGTCCATAGCAACTGATCGCCTGAAACTATGCCGTTAACTGTAATACATCCTAGCGTGATGCTAACTTTATTTAGGGTGTGGATTTCTCTCTCATGGTGAAGAGCGCTTGATTTCTAGGATATTCTGAATATTAAGTAATTGGGAAATGGAAGCAGGGGCGCAGGAGTTCAGGATTCAGGAGAGTTATTTATAACCTCTTAACCAATGCCCAATGCCCAAAAGTACTTTTCCGTAGCGCGGAAGCTTTGTTTTGAAGTTATTTATAAATGGATATATGTCCTCGATAGGAAAATTAGGTTATGAAAGTTAATTTGCAGCCTACTCTAAATGATGCTAATTTAGACGCGAATCAAGCCAGCAGTCAACGTCAGTTGGCAGTTTCGATTTCTGCGATTGGCGAAACTCTAGATCGCAGTGTGCCATTGAATTTATGCTTAATTCTCGATCATAGCGGTTCGATGAATGGTCGATCGCTCGAAACTGTGAAAAAAGCAGCTTCTTTGCTGGTTGATCGACTCAGTTCTGATGATCGTCTGAGTATTGTTGCTTTTGATCATCGTGCTAAAGTTTTAGTCCCTAATCAGGTGATTACAGATCGAGAACAGATCAAACAGCAAATTAATCGCTTGTCTGCCGATGGTGGGACGGCGATTGATGAGGGTCTGCGGTTGGGGATTGAGGAATTAGCCAAAGGCAAAAAAGAAACTGTTTCCCACGCCTTTTTGCTAACTGATGGCGAAAATGAACATGGTGATAACGATCGCTGTTTGAAATTTGCCCAATTGGCAGCCAGCTATAATTTGACTTTGAATACATTGGGTTTTGGTGACAATTGGAATCAGGATATTTTAGAAAAAATAGCTGATGCTGGTCTGGGGAATTTGTCACATATTGAACAACCAGATCAAGCTATGGATAAGTTCAGTCGTTTGTTCACCCGGATGCAAACAGTGGGATTGACTAACGCTTATCTGCTCTTTTCACTGATGCCAAATGTGCGATTAGCGGAACTTAAACCTGTTGCCCAAGTTGCCCCGGATACCATTGAATTACCAGTGCAACCAGATGCTGATGGACGTTTTCTGGTACGTTTGGGAGATTTAATGAAGGATGTGGAACGGGTGATTTTGGCTAATATTTATTTGGGACAGTTGCCCGAAGGTAAACAGGCGATCGCTAATGTGCAAGTCCGCTACGATGACCCCGCCCAGAACCAAACCGGATTATTTTCCCTGAATATGCCAGTATATGCAAATGTAGAGCGAATTTACCAACCATCTGCCAATCCCGAAGTCCAACAGTCTATTTTGGCTTTAGCTAAGTATCGCCAAACCCAGTTGGCCGAAGCGAAATTACAACAGGGTGATCGCGCTGGGGCGGCGACAATGCTACAAACGGCTGCCAAAACGGCTTTGCAAATGGGAGATGCCAGTGGAGCAACGGTATTGCAAACTAACGCCACACGCTTGCAAGCAGGGGAAGAGTTATCAGAAAGCGATCGCAAAAAAACCAGAATTGTCTCAAAAACTGTGTTGCAGGATGCTCCTCCTAAATGAAAGTTCAATTACTGTCGGCACTAAATGACACTAATGTTGATGCGGCTCAATTGAGTAACCAGCGTCAACTAGCCATTTCTATATCGGCTATTGCCGATCAACTTGACCAAAGTTTACCGCTGAATTTATGCCTGATTTTAGATAAAAGTGGTTCTATGCATGGAGAAGCCATTGATACTGTAATTCAGGCAGTAGAACAATTATTAGCTCAACTCAAGCCAGGCGATCGCATCTCTATTGTCGCTTTTGCAGGTACTTCTGAGGTCATTATCCCCAACCAAATTGTCTCAGATATAGACAGCATCAAAGCCAAGTTAAAGAATAAGCTCAAGGCTTCTGGCGGTACAGTTATTGCTGAAGCCTTATCTTTGGGAATCACCGAATTACTCAAAGGCACAAAAGGCGCTGTTTCCCAAGCATTTTTGCTCACAGATGGCCATGGTGACGGTGGTTTAAAAATCTGGAAGTGGGAAATTGGCCCCAACGACCACAAACGCTGTCTGGAACTTGCCCAAAAAGCAACTAGAGTCAACCTGACAATCAACACATTTGGATTTGGCAATGAATGGAACCAGGATTTGCTAGAAAAGATTGCCGATGCAGGTGGTGGTAGTCTGACTTATATTGAGCGTCCAGAACAAGCTGTAGCCCAATTTGGCAGCTTGTTTAAACGAATTCAGTCTGTGGGGTTAACCAATGCCCATTTGTTGCTGTCCCTAGTCCCTAGTGTCCGACTCGCAGAACTCAAACCCATTGCCCAAGTTGCCCCAGAAACCATTGAGTTAACAGTGGAAACAGAAGCTAATGGTAGCTTTATTGTCCGCTTGGGAGATTTAATGAAAGATGTAGAACGGGTAGTTTTGACGAATATTTATTTAGGACAGTTGCCAGAAGGCAAACAAGTGATTGGACATATCCAAATTCGCTACGATAACCCAGCAGAAAATAAAGAAGGTTTACTTTCCCCTCTGTTACCTGTCTATGCCAATGTCACCAAGGCTTATCAACCTGCTGTTAATCCCCAGGTGATACAGTCGATTTTGGTATTAGCTAAATATCGTCAAACTCAGGTAGCAGAGACAAAATTGGAACAAGGCGATCGCGCTGGTGCGGTGACAATGCTGCAAACAGCCGCTAAAACTGCCTTGCAAATCGGAGATACAGGTGCAGCCACCGTGTTGCAATCCAACGCCACTCGTCTGCAAGCTGGTGAAGAACTCTCGGAGAGCGATCGCAAAAAAACCAGAATTGTCTCAAAAACAATCTTACGAGAATAATTAATTATTTAGGGTGGGCATCTGCCTACCCTGAAAAATTGGCAATTATCCTAAACTTTTGATTTGGGATATAGCCAAAAGCTAAACAGACGATTTACTCTGGGCATGATTGCATAAGTCAGTAGTACCACCATAATAGCGGAAATAATTAAGGAAATAATCAGCGGAGGTAAACTACGAAGTAAAGGACTAAGAAAGACACTCAAAAGATTAATTAATATGTAGACAACAGCCCAGGTCAATAATGCAGTTTTATAGCGTGGTGGTGTTTTTAAAGGTTGACCAGGAATAGAAAACCAAGCTTCTAAGCCGCTGATTTCCTGGATATGGGGGTCAGATTCTACCAAAGGTTTGGCTTGAGTAAGCCAGTATTGGCGATCACTTGATGTCATCCATATTTTCAGATTTTCATAACTATCAAATCGAAGAATAATCACATATTCATTTCTGACACCAGGTTGAGGACGAATCACATTTGTACCCAAATGACCTGTATAGGTTCTGGCTACAGTTGTAATATCTTTCACCCAAGCCTCAAAAGCCATTTCATTGCCTGGTTTGACGAGTTGCGAAATTACAACTGTGACTAATTGTTCCTCTTGTGCATTTTCCATCCGTTAATTTTCTTTTTGCCTATCACCTTTGATATCCAGCTTTTCCAACCTCAAGCCGGACAACTGTAGCCGCTACGACACCTGTGGGAGGTGGCAAAAACATACCACCATTTGTGACAACATAGATGGCAGTGCGATCGCCAAGCACTCCGTAGGAATCGCTCTCTAGTTGACCAAAAGCAACTGCTGTACTACCAATTACGTTTTGTTCAGATTGAGCAATAATAGTTGTCGTGCCATCGGGCGTAATCCTGACTACACTGTTATAAACGTGAGTTGCTCCGTAAAGATTACCCTCCACATCAAAGGCAAAATCGTCAATATTCGTCTGCTTCACTAAAATTTCCGGTTCACTAGGAACATTTGCTGTATCAATGGCAATTCGTAACAATAGTTGTTGATCAGTATTTGAAACATAGAGATACTCATTAAACCACTTTAAACCGTTGACAGCAGGAATTATGCTTTCTGCACTGTTACGAGCTAACAAAACGTGAGTTCGACAGTGATCAAAAGGTGGAAAGCTTGTTCAGAGAGGATTTGAGAAACTCCAGAGAAAAATCACTAAGATTTATGGAGAAGAGGTGAAAAAATCATAAAAAAACACCGAGACTAAAAATATCAAAGAAAATAGGGAGTCTCGGCTATGTCTACCATCATATCTCACCTTGATATTACGCAAATATTTTGTGATGTAGATGATTTCTGTAACCAATGGGAAAACTTGTGGCAGCAAGTACCACAATTGCCATCCACAAAGGGAGAAAGGCGCAGCTAATCAAGAATGCACCTATCAGAAGTGATGACAATAGTCATTGCTTTTCATGGCAGTGGTTATAGAACCTTTAAGGAATTTTATACCTTGCAGGTACTTCCAGGATGGCGTGGGGCATTTCCGAATTTAGTCAGCTACACAAGATTTGTGGAATTGATGCCTTGGTGTCTAATGTTATTGTGCTGTTTTTTGCATACACGAACCTGAGAAATTACAGGGATTAGTTTTATAGATTCCACACCAATCAATGTTTGCCATAATTGTCATGCCCATACACATAAAGTATTTAAAGGGTTGGTCAAATGGGGTAAAAATTTCGTGGGTTGGCATAACGGAAGTAAACTTCATTTGATTATTAATGACCGAGGAGAACTGCTGGCATTTAAGTTAACTCCTGCCAATGTAGATGACCGCAAACCAGTTCCAGAGATGACTCAAGATTTAATTGGTAAACTTTTTGGGGATAGAGGATATGTTTCCCAAAAATTATTTGAGGAGTTATATGAGCGAGGATTAGAGTTAATTACAAAATCCAAAAAGAACATGAAAAATCGCTTAGTCAAATTGATTGATAAAATTTTATTACGCAAACGAGCCGTTATCGAATCTGTAAATGACTACCTCAAAAATATCTGTCAAATAGAACACTCCCGTCATCGTAGTCCATTGAACTTTTTGGTGAATTTGATAGCGGGTTTGGCTGCTTATACCTATTTACCTAAAAAACCTTCTATTGATATTTACCCAAAAGACTTACCATCTCTACCTCCTGCCATTTTTTAGCTCCGTCGAACTCACGTTAACAAAGGGTGTTCTAACCAAATTGAAGCACTGTTTTGGGCAATATCAATCAGCCAGATTGCCCCCCGATAGGAATCTGCCATTAAGTACTTTGTATCAGACATTGGTGTGATGCCATTAGGGAAAATCGCATCCGGCAAAGTTACCAAAGTTTCCACAACACCATCGGCTGTTATGTGAAAAACCACAGATACAGAATCAGCATTCCATCCAGTTGCAATCAGACCACCATTAGTAGTGAAGGCTAAACCACTGATCTTACCTTCTACACTGGCATGAATATGTTGGCTACCATCCCGTAAAATCCGAACAATTTGACCTATTTCATGATTAGTCACCAAAATACTTCCATCTGGAGCGATGACAAGATTTTCTAGAAAGGTGTTAACTGGGAATGTGGAAATAACTTGGGCTGGGACTAATTCAACTGGGGTATGGGTGTAAATAGGCGGTAATACTGTTGAGTTCTGCATTTGAGTGAAATTCTCCTGGAGATTGCTAAACTATGAATTCATACCGCAGGACTTATCCCTCTTCCATGACTCCGGGAATCACAAAAATAATTTTCTAGTTGTCAAATCCTTATGTGATAAAGATTTGAACATTTTATTAATAACAAAATACAGCAAACATTTTGTAATATTAATAAATCGCTAAAACCCTTGTTAAATAAAGGTTTCAAATTTAGCGTTGCCGAAAGTGACGAAAGAGGGTTATGGAGGTATTTACTAAATGGATATTAGCAAAGGTCAGCAAAAGATATTCAATAGACATCTCCGAGAATTAAATGTGCGTTTCCTTGAACCCTCGTAGAGACTTTCCATGGAACGTTTCTACGTTCTTTTCTGGAGATGTCTAATATGAAATTTGCGTAACAGATGATTATTTAACGGCAGAGGCAGAAATCACAAAACAAAAATTACGCCCTGTCTTGTTCCTTCTGCCTTTATGTCTTAATCTTCTAACTCTACATCTGAGTCATCGTCATCATTATCATAGGGAAGATCATCGAGGTCGATGATTTCAGAAATTTCTTCTACCTCACGAAGATTCCCTGTTTCAGCTGGTTCACGAGGTATTAACCGTCCAGTAGACTTCAGCCATTCCAGAAGAATAAATTCATGACTTGTACGAATTACGGTAGCTCGTTGGTTACGAGGTTGTTCATGCAAAGGGCCATTAAGCATACAAAATTCTCTTTGAATTGGGAAAAAACTAAATTGATTAACTTACTTTACTGCTAACTTACGCCAACTAATGTACGGCAATTTCGCCGCAGTTGCCCGCACTTTTTCAACATTTTCTACCAATTGACCGCAAGCATCCCAAGTACCAGAAACAAAGGTGCTTCTCGTCCCTTCATTCATCACAACTGGGGACGTAAAATCACCAATTTTTACTTGCAAATTTTCTAAATCTATGCTAACAGATGTTTGAGGATTTGCTGTTACTAAATCTTGCAGTTGTTTGACTGTAGCTGCATCAGCCGTAACGCAAGGTATGCCCATGGCGACACAATTACCAAAGAATATTTCCGCAAAGCTTTCACCAATCAGGGCTTTTATTCCCCATTTAGCTAAGGCTTGGGGTGCGTGTTCCCGTGATGAACCACAGCCAAAATTCCGGTTAACTATTAATATTTTTGCCCCTTGGTACTGGGTTTGGTCAAAAGGGTGTTGACCGTTTAAGGCTTTCCGGTCATCAATAAATACGCCTGTACCTAAACCGTCAAATGTGACAGCTTTTAAGTAGCGGGCGGGGATAATTCGGTCTGTATCAATGTCGTTACCGATGAGGGGGACGGCGTTACCGGATATTTGTTTTACTTCACTTACCATAAGTTTAAGAAGAAACGTTCGCGTAGCGTGCCGTAAGGCATACCGCAGAGACGCGGAGGACACAGAGGAAGAAGTTTTTGAGAGGTTTTTTGTGGGACGGGCTTCTAGCCTGTCCTCATTCCACAAGATAGGTTTTTACAACAAGTCGCGCACGTCGGCGATTTCGCCTTTAATAGCGGCTGTGGCTACCATTGCCGGACTCATGAGTAAGGTGCGCCCGGAGGATGAACCTTGTCTGCCTTTAAAGTTGCGGTTGGAGGAGGAGGCGCTGATTTGTCTTCCTTGGAGTTTGTCGGGGTTCATGGCTAGACACATGGAACATCCTGGTTCTCGCCATTCAAAGCCGGCTGCTTGGAAGATTTTATCTAGTCCTTCGGCTTCGGCTTCTTTTTTGACTCTTTCAGAACCGGGGACGACAAAGGCTTTTACTCCCTCTGCTACTTTGCGACCTTGGGCAATTTTGGCAGCTTCTCTTAAATCGCTAATGCGGCCGTTGGTGCAACTACCAATAAAACAAACATCAATTTTTGTCCCTTGGATAGGTTGACCGGGGTATAAGTCCATATAGCGGTAAGCTTCTTCGGCGATAAACCGATCTTCTTCTAGGAGTTCTTCGGGTGTTGGTACTTTCTGATTTACGCCGATACCTTGACCAGGAGTAATTCCCCAGGTAACGGTAGGGGTAATTTCCCCAGCATCGAAGACTACTACATGATCATATTCGGCATCCACATCACTACGCAGAGATTCCCACCAAGTAACGGCTTGATCCCACTCTGCACCTGTAGGTGCAAAGTCTCTAGTTTGGAGATAATCGTAGGTAATTTGGTCAGGATTGATGTAACCACATCTAGCACCGCCTTCTATGGCCATGTTGCAAACGGTCATCCGTTCTTCCATGTTCATTTGTGCAAAGGTTGTGCCGGCAAATTCGTAAGCGTAGCCAACACCACCTTTGACTCCCAAGGTGCGGATGATGTGCAGAATTACGTCTTTGGCGTAAACACCTGGTTTTAAGTTGCCGTTAACTTCTATTTTGCGGACTTTTAATTTAGATAAGGCTAGGGTTTGGGAAGCTAGAACATCCCGTACTTGGCTTGTACCGATACCAAATGCGATCGCTCCAAATGCTCCATGACTAGAAGTATGACTGTCTCCGCAAGCGATCGTCATTCCCGGTTGAGTCAGTCCTAATTCAGGCGCAATGACGTGAACTATACCTTGATTCCCTGAACCAATATTGTAAAAAGTGATGTCATTCTCTTGACAACTCTTTTCTAATGCTTGAATCATTTCTTCGGCCAAGCTATCCACAAAGGGACGGGCTTGATTTTCTGTGGGGACTATATGATCAACTGTAGCTATAGTCCGTTCTGGGAATAAAACTTTTAAACCCCGCTCCCGCAGCATCGCAAAGGCTTGAGGACTGGTCACTTCATGAATAAGGTGTAGCCCGATAAATAGTTGCGTCAGCCCTGAAGGAAGTGTACCAACGGTGTGTAAGTCCCAAACTTTGTCAAACAGGGTTCCTCTGCTCATATACCAATCTCGATTAAAGGAGTCGGATTATTCATAGTATCAAAAAATTTGCAGTTGTTCGCAAATTCAGCCACAAAAAAAACCCCGGTGAAACTAGCCGGGGCTGATAGGAGAAATCCAAATGACGATTAGATACCAATACCGAAACTAAAAATCTTAGTAGCTAACCCCCAACGAAATTAAAACTATAGATGTAATGAATAAAATCGCTACTGCACCTTGGAAGGCGTAGCTCTTTTGTTGATCTTTTGTAGGATATTCAGCGTAGTAAAGATTTGGCTCGTTAGCGTAGTTATTAAGGATGCCTTCTTCATTAACGGTGGTATACATAATATATTTTTTTCCTTTGTTTGTTACTTTATGTAAACTAATTTAACAAGATTGTTACAAAGTGTCAATAGGACTTGACAAAAAAATAGTAGATGATTTATATAAGGCTTGCTTATCTGGGATGCTTCATGAGGCACAACATAATATACAAGGGTGAGTTAGGAGGTTAGACTGTAATCCACCATAAACTTCAGCAATAACAGCGGGTTAACTTACTGCTTTAGTTGTGAATGCCGTGTAGGTTGGGTTGAGAAACGAAACCCAACCTCATATCTTGCACCTGGAAATAGTAATGTCAATTCCGTGACTAAATGCTAGAGGACGAAGGCGTTCAATATCAAGTAATAATAAAGACAATAATAAAATAGGAAAAAAAGTGGACAGAGCAAGAAAAGCAGCTTGACCCCAATCAAGAGTATGAGGATAATATTCAGCTAAATAAGTCCAATGTGCTAATAAATAGGCAGTCACAGATAAGATTAACCAACGATAAATACCCAAGAGAGTACATTGTCCAAATTTGTCTAAACCAAAGCGATGTTTAGCAGTTTTAAACCATCCTTCTATTTGCCATCTTCGCTTACCCCACCAAGAGATAGTTGCAGCCTTAAGTGGTATTGTAGAAATAACATATCTCTTGATAAACACACCTTTATCAGTTTTGAAATAATACCAAGAAATAGTAACAGGAAAATCTAAACCAACAAGTTTTAACTGTTGTCCACGATGACATAAATCCTTAACTGAGCGACCATCAACCAATTTACGATTACAAGCAATTCCGAGAATAGCGTGATATTTAAGTTGACGAATACCATGAATAAACTCCTTAGTACCAAAAGCCGAGTCAGCCAGGATTTTCAGATGAAATTGCCTGGTAAGTTGTTTCGGTAAACGACATACCATTTTTAAAGCTAATTGAGCTGGAGTTGTTGAACATGAACCTCTCCACACCCGGAAATTCCAAGGAATACGCCATTGTCCAACAACTAAATACAAGACAACTAGATGTAAGCCTCGTTTATGATTGTAAATAGTAATTAAGTGGTTAAAAGCCTTAAATTTACCTGTTTTTTCTAAGGTAGTTAGATCAATGATTACTTGTAAGAATGGTTTACGTCCCCGTCTGCATTCACTCAAAATTAGTTCAATTACTGTTCGACGCAGATGACGAATTATTTGACGAGTAGACCAGTTATAGTGATTTAGAAATCGGCTTAAAGCACTTTCTGATTTAGTTTTACTGTAATGTGGTAAAGGTTTTCCTTGAGCTTCTAGAAATAATCCTAGCATTGCTTCTAAGCTATCTCGTTGATAGTGAGTAGGCATGAATGCTAGGATTGTGCACATTAAGGAATGGACACGGGCAAGAGTTGCTTCCATAGTTCTTGCTATTTATGTTGTTTAATACACCCTTTTTCGCATTTTTACTAATCAATTTAAATTATCTTTGTGCAGATTTAATTACTGCTAGTTTTGTGTATGTTAGCAGTTATTTTATGTAGACTATATGTTATTTATTGTCTCAGTATTTTAATTTATTTATCCAAGTCTGGATGTTATTTTTATTCTCTCATTTTCGGTTAATACTGTCTCCCTTAACCAGGTGCAAGATATGAGCCAACTGTATTTTGCGACTGCATCTCGAAATTCCCCACCTGAAATATCCTCAATATTCTTAATCCCATCCATCATCAGAATCTCCGTACCTGCAACAAAGCAATTCTTGATTTGAGTAACCGTATTTTTAGTAGATTTCAGAATTTTCAGTACCTTCGACACCACTATAATCATCACCTTATCCGCCGCAGAAAACTTGTATAGGTTATGTTTTGCTTTGCTGCATCTACTAGGAATTGCGATTAGCCTTAGAAGATGTTAATTAATATAGGATTTGAGTTATGGATGCTGAAGAGTTGTTACAGCGTTATGCTGCTGGGGAAAGAGATTTTCCAGGAGTCAGACTCAGAGGTGTTTTTTTGGATAATGCTAAATTGATGGAAATTAACTTAAGCGGGGCTGACTTGAGTGGGGCTGACTTGGGTCGAGCTAAACTCAATAGAGCTAACTTGAGTTGTGTTAAATTATGTGGTGCTGCCCTGTGTGAGGTTAATTTCACCGGAGCTAACTTGAGTAGAGCCGACTTGCGAGGAGTCAATCTCAAAGGTTCTGGTATTATTAATGCTGATTTGACTGAAGCTATCTTGGATGGGGCTATTATTGGTGGAGAAGAAAGTGTAATTGAAGGGGCTAATTTTAACAGAGCTTCTCTCCGAGGCGCTAACTTCATCATGGTGGCTTTGATTCAGAGTAGTTTTAGAGGTGCAATCTTTGATGGAGCCACTTTCGACAGTGATTCTGGGTTCAATGATAGTGATCTCACGGGAGCCAGTTTTCAAGTTTCCAATTTCAGACTACCAGAATATATTCCTCCAGGTGGGGGACGCATTATTCTCCCAGACGGTCGAACGCTCGGTGGGTGAAATGAAGGAAGTATTATGAGCATTGCTATTAGCTGGAAGCAGCACACCTTCGTTGAATCTGGTGGAATTGCAATTCCTCGTATTTTGGTTTGACGTAAGGAAACCCAACATCTAGGCAATTTTGTTGTGTTGCGCGGTAACACAACGCTACTTTAAATTTCTTTAACTGAACTTGATTGGAATATAAATACTAAATTTGATCCTTTTACCAAAGGGAAACTTGCTGTCTTAGTTCTTCCATATCTAAATGATCATTAGCAAAAGCTTTTCTTAAAAGTGCGTGTGGAATAAATTCATCATACTTATTGATTTCTGGTGCTTCCGCATGACTAACTAAATGTTCTGTTGTCATTCTTTGCTCACATAAAGAAGCAATTTCTGGATAAACATTAGAGAATTTACCCTTACCTAACTTCAAAGTCAAATAATAGGGATTTATGCCACCAATACTGGTAATTTCTAACGATTCCCGACAAAAGGAATTAAGCAATCTTTCTAAAGTGCGGTAAGCAACTGTACCCATCCAAGGAAAAATACAGCATTTATTTTTTTCTAATAACAAAATATTTTGTTTATCTAATCCAGCCTTGCGCGTCAGTTTACGAACTTCCTGCAAGCGTCGCATTGCATTTGGTTGTAGATAAATATATTCGACATCTTCTAGCAAAACTTGACGCATTCTTTGCAAAATTCTAGTATGAATATTACCGCTACCACCACGCCAATAAATACTAGCTTTCCCCTCAGATGGTTTCACAAAAATAGCCTTTTTCTTAAAATCAACTTCTATGACTTCCCAACTTCTTCCAGCTAAAGAAAATTGATTACCAACAGCAGGAGGTATAACAATACTACCAATTGCCGTTTTACCTTCTTTCACTACATATTCTTGATTGTCAGGAAATACAGCATAAAACTCAAATCTGTTAACTATCTTTTCTCCTGCTAAACCGATAATCAATTTACCCTGTTCGGTTTTTTGAATATGATTAATATCAATTAAATAACGGAGTAATAATTTATAATCAGTTTCAGAAATGTAAGTAAATGGTGGTAGATTCAAAACTTGTTGAGCCAAAGCTGCTGGTGAAAGTTCTCCCGCTGCTACTAAGATGCTCATTGTTTGATGATAAAGTAAACTGAAAGGATATTTAATAGACTGAATTGGTTCTAGCCAACGTTCTTCTAAATAAAGTTGAATAATAGCGATACACTGTAAAAGTTGCCAAGGTATTTGTTCTGGTAATACAGCTTCTGTTAATGGTTTTTCTTCTGCACAAACAAAACGCATATCCGCAGATTCACCTCTTCTACCACTCCGTCCCAATCTTTGCAAAAAACTAGCAACAGATAAAGGTGATTCTAACTGAATTACTCTTTCTAAATAACCAATATCTATACCTAATTCTAGAGTCAAAGTTGCAGCAGTTACAGCCGGATTATTCGGTTCACGCATGGCATTTTCAGCAGATTGTCTTAAACTGGCTGATATACTGCCATGATGAACATGATATATATCTGGAAATGCTTCTTTTTTAGCTATTTGACGCAAAGAAGAAATAATAGATTCTGTTTGGGTACGGTTATTAGCAAATATTAGGCATTTACGAGATTTAGTGAGATTAAAAATATATTTTTGATCTGTTGATTCTTCATCAGATTCTTTTTCACTAAAAAAGTGTTCTACAGCTAATTTGATTTGGCGGTTACCTGCTTCAATATTTGGAGTAATTACTGGCTGATGTGTTCCTAATTGTAACCATTCTTCAGCCATAGAATAATCGCCAAGCGTTGCTGATAAACCAATACGACGGGGTTCTTTTTTAGTAATTTTTCCTAAACGCTGTAATTGACAAATAATTTGAAACCCGCGTTCAGAACCCATAAAAGCGTGAATTTCGTCAATGATGATAAAACGTAAATCAGCAAATAACCGAATTAGTTCATTGTTTTTGTTAATTAACAGGCTTTCTAATGATTCTGGTGTAATTTGTAGAATACCTTGGGGATTCTTTAAAAGTTTGTTTTTGCGACTTTGAGCAACATCACCATGCCAAGAACATACGGGTATATCTGCGGTTTTCAATAAATCATTGAGGCGTTCAAATTGATCATTAATTAAAGCTTTGATGGGACTAATATACAATACACCTATGGTAGTAGCTGGATTTTCATGTAATAAAGTTAAAATTGGTAAAAATGCTGCTTCAGTTTTCCCGGCAGCAGTAGCAGCAGCAACTAGCAAATGAGCATCAGTGTTAAATATAACTTCACAAGCAGCCATTTGTACTGGTCGCAATTCCGTCCAGTTGTGAAGATAAATATATTCTTGAATGAAGGGTGCGAGTCTAGAAAATGTGCTATTGCTCATAGATAAATTGAAGAAGAACTACAGAATAATCTGTTTCATGTTAGTTGCTGGTTTAAGTAAGCTTACAGTACTGTAGTAACAGGGAGTCAAGTTATAAAAGTAACGAAGTTGTGAAATTAGCAAAATGACAAATCAAGATTTAGGTGATTTTGCCAAAGAGACGCTATTGGAACGTTACGAAGTGCAGCAGCAATTGGGTAAAAAAGCAGGACGTAGGACGTTGCTGACTCGTGACTTGCAAAGCCAAGAACTGGTAGTAGTTAAACTGTTGACATTTGATGATGAGTTTCAATGGCACGACTTAAAGCTGTTTGAACGGGAAGCGGAAACCCTGAAAGCCATCTCGCACCCAGCAATTCCCAGTTACCTAGATTACTTTGAGTTAAATACTTCTGACTACAAAGGATTTGCGCTGGTACAAAGTTATATTCCTGCTGAATCTTTAGAAACACAACTCAAAGCAGGACGTAGTTTTAGTGAAGAAGAAGTCAAGCAAATAGCAACAGCGATACTAGATATTCTTAAATATTTACATGGTCGTCAACCACCAGTAATTCATCGTGACATTAAACCCAGCAACATACTATTAACAAATCGTTCTGGTAATAGCGTCGGTGATGTTTATTTAGTTGATTTTGGTTCCGTACAGACTATTGTGAGAAGCAATAGTACTATGACTGTTGTTGGTAGTTATGGATATATGCCACCTGAGCAATTTAGTGGTAAAGCTACTCCTGCTTCTGACCTTTATGCTTTAGGTGCAACTTTAATTTATTTAATCACAGGTCAACATCCAGCAGATTTACCGCAACAAGATTTAGTCATTAAATTTGAAGAAGCAGCCAATATTAGTCCCGGTTTTAGTAGTTGGTTGCGGAAGATGACCCAACCTATGACGAGTAGACGTTTGGCTTCTGCTGAACAGGCTTTACAAATTTTAGAATTACCTAGAGTTAAAACTCTAACTCCAGTAAAGGCATCTAATTCATTTTTGGGAAAACCTTTTGGAAGTAAAGTTATTTTGCATAAAAATGCTGATTTCATCGAAATTACTATCCCTCCAGTCGGCGGGTTTTCCAAAATCATGATGATACTTTCTTGGTATTTTGGGATAGTTGTATCGCTTTCTTTTTTAATGATTATGCCTATATTTAGAACTATGTCACCTTTGCTGATTCCACTTAGTCTATTAATATTATTTCTGGTTGTGTTTATCTGTTTCTTTGGAACCAAAAAACTTCATATCAATAGGAGACAAATTTATTCATGTTATGAATTATTTGGTATTGAGCGTTATTATCCACTTCCTAGCCTCAAAAAATATATAGTGCGTTTAGAGAAAACTAATACTTTTTATAAGGATAAACCTCAACCTTGTTTAATTATCTGGGCAGGAATGCGGAAATATAAAATTCAGACTGGTGAAAATAATATTTTTTCTGTTAGTACTTTAGAACTTGATTGGTTGGCTCAAGAACTTAGTGATTGGCTAGGCTTACCAATAACTAAAGAGTAAGGGAACACCAAAAAATAAATTACCCAAAAATCGTAGGGTGGGTATGGCTTCGCCACGCAGGTTATAGGAGGTTAGTCCGTAACCCACCATAAATTTAGGGATAATGGTGGGTTAGCGCAGCGTAACCCACCCTACGAATTGGGGATTTTTTGATTTGGAAGTCCTAGAATAGGTTCTCATCTTTCTCTTCCTTCGCGTTCTTTGCGTCTCTGCGGTTAAATGAATAAAAAAACGTAAGTAGTTACAAACTAAATTCGGCTGCATCATCATCTAAATTACTATCTTTACCAGCAGCAGTGGGTTGAAAATTAGAGCCGTGAATCAATTCAGTAAACTTAACTTCTGGGTTTTGATAGAAAACATTTAACACACTAATAAAATCTCTAATAATTTCTCCTGGTGTCAATAATGCTTCTGCACCTAAGCGAGTGATAATTTCTTGGACAAATTCCTTTAATTCACGATTTGTCAAATTTTTTTCATATCCAAAATTAAGAGCATGAATTTCTGTCAAGCGTTGCAAAAGTGTGAGTATTTCTGTTTCAGTTAAAGGATTGAGACGAATAACTGGACCTAAATATTCTTGTACATTAGCTTGGGTAACAAATCGACTTTCTTTTGTGCGTCTGCGCCAAGCTTGGTCTGCAAATAGTCCCCGATTTGGGTCTTCTAAAAATTTGGTGGTTCCACCAATGATAATACCAAGATTTTCAGCTTTACATTGCATGGTATCGTTAAACATTGATAAAAGTCTGTTATAGTTTTTCTCACGAGTAACTGTAGTGGATATTTGATATAAATTTACAGCTTCATCTACTAAAATAAAAAATCCTTTATAACCTATTTCAGCTACAAATTTAGCTAATAATTTGATATAATCAAACCAAGTATCATCGTCAATAATGACGCGCACTCCTAAAGCTGCTTTAGCTTCGGTTTTGGTGTTAAATTCTCCCCGCAACCAGCGCAGAGAGGCATTTTTTAAATCATCATCATCTAAGCGATAACTACGCCAATAAGCAATAATTACACTGCCAAAATCAAAGCCGTGAACTAAGTCTTCAATGTAGTGAACTACTTCCCGAATTTTTGTTTCTACTTGCTCGTCAAATCCTTCATCATTGGGACGCATTCCCGTCTCTTTAGCTACTTCTTGCTGAATTTTATTAATCCATCCTTCCAGAATAGAAACTAACGCACCACCATCAGGACGAGTTTTTGTAGCTAGACGACTCATCAATTCTCGATAGGTTGCTAAACCTTCATTGTGACTTCCTGCTAGTCTGCGTTCAGAAGATAAATCAGCGTCAGCAACTACAAATCCTTGCTCCATGGCGCGGTTACGAATCATTTGTAGCATGAAGCTTTTACCAGCGCCGTAGTTACCAATTATAAATCGAAATGCGGCTACACCTTCGCCAATATCGTTGAGATTTTGTAATAGGCTATTGAGTTCTTTTTCTCGGCCTACTGCTATATGCTCAATTCCTACTCTGGGTACTACTCCCGCACCTAGAGAATTAATTAAAGCAGTAGATATTTTTTTAGAGATTTTAAGCTTTGTCATGTAGTTGATTTTAATGAAAAAAAATTATTTAATTAGGTGATATTGATTTAGTTATCAAGTGTTCATACATCGCTATCATTCTTTTGACATTTAACATATGCTCTTGATAAATTTCGGGAATTTCTTCACCTGTTTCAATAATTAGTTCACCAAGGGTGTTATTGGCAATTTCATTTATGGAGTCAATTAATAGATTGGGCATTGTGATATGTTCTTCGGCAATTTGTTTAATGATGGCTTTGGGATTATCTTCCTCGACTATGGCTTTTAATACTTGAATTTCATAGGTTGGCAGGTTTTCTAGAAAATGACTCCATTCTGGCGGTAAATTTGAAGTTTGTGCTTGAGAATCTATGGGTTCTAGTAATTCATCGAAAGGAAATAATTCAATCTCATCTTCTTGAGTATTTTCAGACAATGTTTCTGGATTGAGTGTTTCCATGTTCTGGAGTAATTCCCAAACTTGGTTTTGCAACAAGTCGCGTTCATCTTGCAATAATGCAATTTGATTTTGCAATTGATTGATTTCTGCCTGTTGTGTTTGTGTTTGGGTTTGTAAATTAGTCAGATTATTTGCTACAATTTCTCTAGCAGTTGTTGTATCTATGAGTAGGTTATTTTGCTGGGCTATTTTAATTTCTAATTCTTGAATTTCTGTTCGCAGTTCATATAATTTTTCTTCTAGTTGGGGTTTGAGTCTATTTACGAGGGTTAAATTACTTTCTATTTCCTGTTTTTCTTGCTTGCAGGCTTCAATTTGAGTTTGCAGTTGGGTAAGTTCTGAACGCGATACATTAGAGTTTAGTTCTAGACGGCGTTTTTCGGCTGTGAGATGGGAGCATGTTTGATTGAGTTCTTCTGTACTACTTTCTAGATGATGAATTTCAGTTTTGAGAGTAATAATTTCTGATTCTAACTGCTTTTTTTGCCCAGCATAACTACCTAATTCTCGATGGAGAATGTCTCTTTGATTGCGGCTTTCTGCTATTTGATTTTGCAGATGCTGTGATTCTGTGTAGAGAATGTTACGATGTTCGTCTATTTGTTTTATTTCTCTAACAATTCGATACTTTAGTCCTTCAAGTTCTCTAATTCGTTTATGGAGAGAACTTAAAATTAGCATTTCATAATTTCTACGTCGTTTATCAACAAATAGTGCGGCTGAATAGGTAGCTAAGACGGTGATTAAAGCTGTGAAAAAGGCTTTATTAAAATCCCAGTTGGGAACGAGACTTAAGCCAAAACTTACACTAAAGGCAGATATTCCGAGAATCAATCTATTACTGACTATTGCTGAGTGCATCTTGCTTGTTTTTAGCGTAGTAAAGTTGTCGGAGTTAGTAGTTATTAATGTCATTATTGTTCACAATGTTTTGAATATAAGACTGTGATTCTATTAAGGGATAAAAAATGTTATGAAGTAAGTTAATTATAGTCTGTTATTATTTTCATTAAACAAAGCTAAGTCTGCTTTTAAGAAGTCAATAAACTGTTGTGCTGTTCTGCCAGAACGACCATTATGGCGAGTTGCCCATTGTAAAGCTTTATATTCTAAGTCTTCTTGATTAAGATTAATACCAACTTGTGCTGCTAAATGGTTAACAATGTTTAAATATGTTTTTTGATCTGCTGGTTCAAAGGTTAATGTTAGACCAAAGCGATCGCTAAAGGACAGCTTTTCCTGCATTGTATCCCAAGCATGGACTTCCTCGTTATCCTTGGGAGTCGGTCTATCACTAAAATACTCACGAATGAGGTGACGACGGTTTGAGGTAGCATAAACAACTATATTTTGGGGTCTAGCGGTTAAACTGCCTTCTAAAACTACTTTTAGCGATTTAAAGGCATCATCATCTTCTTCAAAGGAAAGATCATCTACAAAAATAATAAATTTCTGCGGTACTCCCCGTAATTGTTCGACAATTTTTGGTAAATCTTGCAGTTCCGACTTTGCTACTTCTATTAAGCGCAGGTTGTGATGACTATATTCATTTAAAAGGGATTTGACTAAAGAAGACTTGCCAGAACCACGACTACCGTAAAGTAATACGTGCAGTGCGGGTTGTCCTGACAATAAAAATTTTGTATTTTTTAACAGAGTATCTTTTTGCCACTCATAACCTACCAGTGTATTTAGCTGCACGGGGTCAGGATAGGGGATAGCCACAAAATGTCCATTTTGCCAGCTAAAAGCGCGATATTCGGCAAATAGACCAGTTCCATGTTGTTGATAATAAGCTGCTAAATCTTCTACAGCGTCAGCCCAAATTTCCAAGTGTGGAATAGAGGTAACTAAATCAGTATTAATTTTTACTTTTTCTGGTTCTTGATACCACACCACCGGGGAAACTGGTAAATGAGCAACAACTTGCACCCATTCGCTTAAAATAGCGCTGTTACATTCATGTAAATTTTGTAATATTTGTAAATCATGACGGGCTGCTGCGACTAATGCCGATGGTAAATCAGTAAAATCTCGTTGTTGAGCTAGTCTGGTAAAAGGATTGTCAGCGATCAGAATTTTATTAATTAAGTATTCTTCCCAGGTTTGTTTGCTGGCAGCCAAAGCTTGAAAATAATTACCGTAAGCTTGGAGACAGTCGCGCCCGTCGGCATCAGTGTATCTTATAGCTTGCAACAGATCAAGAAATGCGATCGCTACTTCGCCTTTCAGGACAGATTGGTACAGTAAAAGAGACGCAGCTTGGCGTTGAAGGAATTGAACTTGGGTATAGGACGAAGTATTTGGCGTAGACATCGCTTGATTATCTATTAATCAACTGTAATTGTCTGCTGATCAGGAAAGTAAAATCCAAATCTACATAGGTTGTAACAATGAATTTAGGTATAGTTGCCGCTTTTGGTTATGGCGTTTTAGCACTAGTAGGTGGAATCATTGGCTACATTCAAGTTAAGAGCAAAATTTCTTTACTAAGTGGTAGTATTAGCGGTTTATTGCTAATTTTTGCTGGTTATTCTCAGCTTCAGGGACAAACCTGGGGTTTAACCTTAGCGGCTTTGGTTACTGGCATTTTAGTATTATTATTTGCTTTCAGATTTGCTAAAACACGTAAATTTATGCCTGCGGGATTGATGATTATTTTTGGTATGCTGGCATTAGCAGTGATGGTGAATCAAATTTTTGGTTGATAATTTGTATGATTGCTTAAGTAGGCATATCCCCCTCCTTGACACCAGTAGTTTTATTAGTACATTTATATCATAAATCAACCACGTTATTTTTATAACATATAGAGAAGTATAGATAAATAACTTATTGAGTGCGAACAACATCATCTAGTAATTATTGATTAGCTAGTAATTTTTGCTATCAACAAGCTTTAACTACATAACTCTATATATACTAGAGTTATTATCCTCAATAATGTAAAGATTTTATGGAGTTCTCAGTATACTTTAAAGGAAAAATAAAGCGTATTTTGCCATTTTGGCAGGTTTTACTAACATAAATAAGATATCACTATATAGTAGCAATCGTTATTAATGTTTGCACTCTTGTTGCTATCTACCGAATACTGCTAAGGCTAAATCAACCTTGACCTCAGTAATTATCTCAGCAATTTAAGAAACTAGGAAAAGAATACATGATATTATCACTGTCTTCTCAAAATGTTATCCAGTATCTGCAAAATGCAGGTCTGTGTAGCTCAGGAGATGGCATATTATATGAATCTGAGTTGCCAGAAAGTGGCAGAAATAATCGGAATTTACTGGTGAGTCTAGTAGATGATCGTAAATTACTGGTTAAACAAGAAAATCGTCAGAATTGTGGTAGCAGTCCCCATGATTTTTTTAATGAATGGCTGTTTCACCAACTACTCCAGCAGTTTCCATCTCTTGGCAACATTGCAGCAATATCATCATCATTGCTACATTTTGATGAAGATAATTCTATCCTTGTCCGTAGTTACCTAAGTGAATATGTGGAACTGGGTAAATTTTACAAAAATAACAGTATTTTTACCACAGAAATTGCCACCGCCATTGGTAATACATTAGCGAGTTTACACCATTCCACTTTCCAACGGCGAGAATATCGTGATTTCATGGACACTGCTCCCCAAGGACAGTTTCGCTATAACTTTTACAACCCTGCTCAAGGAATAGGTTCAATTAATCAAGATATTTTTGGTAATATTCCCACTGAAGCACTCAAATTTCATACTCTCTATCAACGCTACGAAAGCCTAGAATCAGCAATTGCTGATTTGTCCTATGAGTGGCAGCCTTGTTGCTTAACTCACAATGATTTACAATTAAACAATATTTTGGTTCATTCCCGTTGGCAACAACTAGATAATTGCTTAGTAAAATTCATTGATTGGGAAGCTTGTGCTTGGGGAGATCCAGCTTTTGATTTAGGAACTTTATTAGCAAGCTATGTCAACATTTGGCTTTCAAGTTTGGTAGTAGATCCCAGTTTAGAGTTAGAGGAATCTCTAAATTTAGCAATGATACCATTGGAGGTTATTCAACCTTCAATCTCGGCTTTACTCCGCGCTTATCTCCATGCTTTTCCCATGATTTTGGAGTACCGTCGAGACTTTGTTATCCGCGTCATTCAGTTTACTGGTTTGGCACTAACTCATCAAATTCAAAACATAATTTCGTGCCATAAATACTTTGATAATAGTCACCTTTGTATGCTCGAAGTAGCTAAAAGTCTTTTAACTATGCCTGAGCAAGCTGTGTTAACTATTTTTGGAAGTTCGGAAACAGAGATTCTCCAGTCTGTAAGCGGATTAAACAACATAGCCAAACCTGAGAAAGAAAAGCAACTACTACGGATTTATTACGAAAAAACTCGCCTACGAGGTTGTTAGTAGAGCAGTCCTAAATGATTCATGGATACTTCTATTCTCTGTGATATTCCCATGACTTACATCACGCTCCGCTATCACCAATAAGTTCTCAACTCAAATAAGATTGCTATATTTTTAGTTAGTATTTTAAATATGGAGGTGCAAATTTATTAATGTTAGATAATTCTACCAATCAAATCTTGAATTCTTTATTTGATATTGCCACCAATATCCAGATTGAGCCAAATTTTTGTATTCAACATCCTCATTATCAACCTTTTGCTCTACCAGCTACGGTAGCAAATAGATTTCAACAAAATTCACAAGATTTACAACATAAATACCTATCTCTACTACTACGCAATTTTCTGCATGGTATTTATTACAATGGTTCGCTCCAAACTGTTTTAGCAGTAAATAGTGATAATGGGAATTACTCACCACAAAAAACTTTAGATCAAAGCTCTAGTGTCGGAATTGATTGGGACTTTTACGAGCAATTGCATGAAAACAATCATGGTCATGGTCATTATGATCCTAATTGGGAAGTTTTGCGACTAGAACCTGATAGCAGTATGGCAGTAACTAAAAATGGTTTAACCTTGTATGTTGAGCCAGAATGCTATCTTCAATCTAGTAAAAAATCGGTCAACCCAGGTGAATTAATAGCTATTTGGATGCCTAAAAATCGCTTGCAAAACGGCTGTTATGTGGCAGTTAGTAATCTGGGACAGGAACGCCAGGGTACACCAAAGACTGATGTGGAAGTAGGGCGAATTTATTTTAATTTTACCCCATCGGGTGCGATCGCACTCATGGATAGCCTTACCCAACAACTAAACACCGCTAACATCCCTTTTAGTTTTGAAGTTCTTTATAACCCCTCAGCTTATGGGCGTTATGATGCTGGTATACTTCACTTTCAAAGACAAGATTATCCAGCAATTCATAAAATTCTTCAGCCTGTTTACAAACAGCATCAATGTTATTTTCAGCCAGAAATTCCCCTATTTACCAAGTTTTTAGCCCCAGGACTAAGTTTAGCAGAAGAACCAAGCCAAAAATTTGCCGCACAGGAAAGTTTTGGGATGAATCGTTGTCAAATCGTTGCTAATGCTTTATTAGAAGCTTGGGATAAAGGTAAAAATGCCATTGAGGAAAGAATGCGGATAATTGATCAACATTTTGCCCAGCATCTAATTGATGTCCAGCGTCCTTATCTTAACCCCAGTTCTGAAGATATATATATCCCCTTAAATTGTTAGTAATCCCAGTCAATTGTGAGTTATCTAGTTATGGCGAGTAATTGTTCCCTATTCCCTAACTATCAACTTACCTTAATATTGGTTAGTGCATTAAAATAAGTTCATAGAGCAGGTATTTTACCTGCTTTTTGTCTTTAATTTAGGAATTTTGACAAGATGATTTTCACCTATCAAAGAACTGTCAGATTTCAAGATACTGATGCGGCAGGAGTGGTGTATTTTGCTAATACTTTAAGTATCTGTCATGAGGCTTACGAAGAATCTCTAGGAAGCTGCGGTATAAATATCAAAACTTTTTTTACTAATCCTTCTGTCGCTTTTCCTATTGTTCATGCAAATGTAGATTTTTTGCGACCAATGTATTGCGGTGATAAGTTAATGATTAGTTTAATACCACAAAAAATAGGTATGGATAAATTTGACATTACCTATGAAATTACGGTAGATGAGGTAATAGTTGCTAAGGCAATTACTAGGCACGTTTGTATTAATGCAAGTAGTAGAATTAAGCAAGAATTACCAAATGAGATGATTTCTTGGTTGGAAACGAACCGCAGAGACGCAGAGGGCGCAGAGAGAAGAAAGTCACGGGAAGAGATAATTTGACCATCTCCTTTTACTTCCTTGGCGCTTGCTGTTTTCTTCGCCTCATGCGCGGATGGGTGGGTGTAAAAAATCTCAGTCAGCAAAAAATGGCTGAAATCTCATCTAGACAAGCTTTTCTAGACTTTTATTTGGTTCACTCATCCGCGCACCTTACACAGCAAGGTTTTCAGCTATTTCCACCCTTGACAGAATTTCTCAAATGGACTATTATGAGACCATCCGCGCAACCGCACCTTAAAAACTACATATATATAGGTTTTCAGCCTCCCACAGTTGAAATTTCAAATAATCCCTATTAGGGCTGACGGCATGAGTAAAGACCGTTTTAACGACTTTGAAAAGCAGATGAGTTGAAATTTCAAATAATCCCTATTAGGGCTGACGGCCTAAAATGGAAATGGTATTGATGAATGCAGTAGGGAAAGTTGAAATTTCAAATAATCCCTATTAGGGCTGACGGGTTTTCAATTAATATTGCACTTCCCATTGGCACGACGTTGAAATTTCAAATAATCCCTATTAGGGCTGACGGGAGGACAAAAACAGTTAAGATACCGATAAAATAAGCCTCATAGCTCTCTCACCCTGTTGATAATACTTCCGCTTATTAGGAGATAGTCTCAATAATGACCTAACTAATTCCTGACAATTATCTATGAAATTAACCCTAGTTTGGGCATATAATCCAATATAAAAACTACTATGTCTTCTTTGTGTTCGCCCATATTCCTTCACTCGACCAACATATTTCTGGATACCTTTGCGTTTAATTTCCTGCCCTTGTATTGTGGCACTAGTATAGGCAATTGATATTAATAGAATCATAGATATTAACCGCTCATTTATAACCTTCGTGTCCTCTAAGTTATAACCTCCACTTTTAAAATCACGGAACATTTCTTCTATATCAAATCGTTTCTTGTATGCAGAAATTGCTAATTCTAAACTATCTAGATTTGTTAAAATAAACCATCCTTCCTTTGGAGCTACTCCTAAAATTTTACGTTTCCATTTACAGGCAACATTAAAACTCGTAAAGCCCTTTTTTTTAGTAACCTTAACTCCTGCCAAAAAGAAAGAAACTCCCGGTGATAAGCCGAGATTATCTAAATCCAACCAAATTTCATTTTTAATTTCTACAAATTCACTCTTTTTGAGTCTTGTACAAAAACATAACCCCTGATCTTTTAACCAGTTGGCCAATTTTATGGAACAAAATTCACGCGTTGCCTAATATGCAGATTTTATAGTTATCAAAAATGGGTAAAGTTTTCTTCAATATCCGTGATTGCTCTTCAAAGTTACTGCTGCCTAACTTTGACAATAATTCAAAATATACAGGGATTGCTCTTTGATCCCAAACTATACTAATCATGAATAAATTTATGCGTCCCCAAGCCGTCCTATCCATCACTACATAAATTAATTTTCCATCACTAAAATATGTTTCTAAGAATATTTTGACAATGGGAAACCAGATTCTCTCAATTGTTAAGTTTGGTAAAGATAAAAATCTCTGTATTTTTCTTTTTCTACTTTCAAATTTAATCGGAATTGGCAGGGCAGTAGCCAAAGCTTCTAAACTTACTTTTTTCAGCGATTGCAACAGAATAATCATAATTTTGAGCAAGATATATTCCGCCAGATTTAATTGACTTTTCAGGTGTGTTTTGTAAAATGTAGGTAACATTATCAATAGATAGTCCTTATTGAGAAAAGTAGGTCTATCTTTTTTTACCATAAATTGCTACAATCTTTATCTGATAAGCTTTTTAGACTAGTTTGTCATCCCGTCAGCTATTAGGGATTGAAACTCTAGAAGCATCGTAAGCAGCGTTATAGCCGGAAGAACGTTGAAATTTCAAATAATCCCTAATAGGGATTGAAACTTATTTAAAGTTTCGCTTTGCATCCCCAGTGGGTAGTTGAAATTTCAAATAATCCCTATTAGGGATTGAAACTTTTGATTTCAAAAGCTCGAAAATAGATGGATCTGTGTTGAAATTTCAAATAATCTCTATTAGGGATTGAAACGGAAATCTCAAGCATTTTAGCTTTAAAAGCTATACTAAAAACTAGGTAAAGCCAAATTATTATTTGCCAGAAAATCCTCAGCAATTTTTTGGAGTTGTTGACAGTTAATTTTTCCTTGTCCATTTCTGGGTAAGTTTGGTAGGGAAATCCAATGTTTAGGAATTTTGAATTTACTAAGTTGATTTTTGAGTTGAGTTTGAATTTCTAAAATAGAGGTATTCGGGTTTTTAGGAATATAAATAGCTGTTAATACTTGTCCCCAATGTTTATCAGGTATACCAATTACACAAACATCAATAACCATGTTGGTTTTTCTAATCGCTGATTCAATTTCTGCTGGGTAAATGTTTTCGCCACCTGTAATTATTTTATCGCTGCTACGTCCGATAATATGTAAATAGCCTTGAGAATCTAAAAAACCAATATCATCTACTGAAAAATTATCTGGATTTTTCCAAAGTTCTGGATAGTAACCTAAAGCTAAAGATTTAGCTTGAATATTGATATTTCCTGTTTGATTACAAATTGTTATTTTGGCATGGGGGAGAATTTTTCCACTATTAATTTTACCATTCAAAAATTCATCAGGTTTAAGTGTGGCAATTTGAGATGCTGTTTCTGTCATTCCATAAGTAGGCGCTAACCTGATATGATGAAACCTCGCTTTCTCTAACAATTCATTCCATGCTGGCGCACCTCCTAAAAGTACTGTATGACATTGAGTTAGCCACTGGGTTAATTGAGTATTTTGCAGCAGACGTTGTAATTGAGTGGGGACTAATGATATAAAAAATTCTGCTGGGTTAATATTCGGTATTTGCGAAAATTCAACTTCTTTAAAGGAAGTAATAACCAATTTGCCACCTGTGGTAAAACTTCGCATAAATTGCATTAAACCACTAACATGATATAGTGGTAATACACAAAAAGAATTAACTGTTTTTAACTGAAAATATTCTGTAAATCCTTGTACAGATGCTGTTAATGTTTCCCAGGTATGAATAGCAAATTTAATCTTTCCTGATGAACCACCTGTAGGAATCATAATAGCATTGGTAATTGGTAATTGGCTTCCGCCGTGAGCGTCAGCCGAACGGTAATTGGTAATTGGTGGTTGTAAATTAATATTATCTAGTCCCCAAACTATATCCGGTTTTACTAAATTAAAAACTTGTTCCCATTCATTTTTTCCCCAGTCAGGATTACACAGAAAAACTGGACATTTGGCTGCACAAGCGGCAATAAAACTGGCTAAAAATCGCACTGGTTCACGTTCAGCTAGAATAATTTTTGGTGGTGTACTCTTTATTGATAATTGAGTTAATTCTGAATATAATTCTGTTGCTAGTTGATAAAACTCTTGGCTATCATAACCAATTAGCCAATCATGATTTTTGATTTTCCGTAAATAGTCTAAAGGTTGTTCCATAGACTTTGAATCCAGTTTTCTGGTTGTTGTGTAAAAAAGTGGTTGATTCCAAAACTTACTGCGCGATTATTTTTAGATAATTCTGCTGCTAATTGCAGTGCTGCTTGTCTACCAATTGAGGTTTCAAATACAGATGAAAATACTATATCAATTTGCAGTCCATTTTTACCAATTGGGGTTTCAAATAAAGATGAAAATGCCATATCAATTTGATTTTTTTGAAAAAACTTCCTTAACTGTGATGGTGAACCAATTATCCCTGGTTTAATTACAAAAATTCCTTGCCAACCTTGCTGAAAGCAGGATTCTAATTGTTGTAAAGTGGCGATAGATTCATCTAAAGCAATTTTGGTAGAATATAAATTACTTAATTCCAACAGTTCTACAAATTTATCTACAGGTAATGGTTGTTCGATAAATTCAATTTTATTTTTGAGATTATCACAAGTTTTTAACCATAATTTAGCTTCTGTATAACTAAGTCCACCATTAGCATCTAAACGCAGTTTGGCTGAATTTGGTAAATTTTGAATGAGTGAATTAAAAACATTTAATTCTTTGTTTATTTCATCAACACCAATTTTCCATTTAAATGTTTTATATCCCTGTTTCCATAAATTCTGCCATTGATTTAAAGCTGCTTCTCCTGTTGGCAATAAGCCGCTATAGGTGAGGTTTTTGATAGATGTCAATTCATGACTTTTTTCTAATTTTTCTAGTGCTGACTCAAAACCAAATTGACAAGCTGGTAAAGTATTAGGAATAGAAAAAATTATTTCTCGTGTTATTTCTGTTGGTAGTTGGCTACAAAAATCTAAAGCTTGTTTTATGGTTTCAGAACCAAACCAACTAATGGGGGAAATTTCCCCCCAACTAACTCTACCTGTAATATCAATGAGACGGATAATAATGCTTTGGCGAATTTCCCAAATCCCATGACTAGTAACTATAGGACGAGTGAATTTTTGGTTAATAGAACGAAAAGAAAATTGATAAACCATTAGCTAAGAATAAATCCTACACCTAACATTAAGCAACTCCAAAACTGTACAGCAACGGCAATGAATTTAGAATTACTAACTTTATCTGGATAACTGTGATTTTCTTGAACATGGCGACATAATTTGAATGCAAAGGGTAAACTTACCGAACTTAAAAGTGTCCAAACTGGGAAAATTCCCAATCCAACTAACAACAAATTAAAGGGATATATACTAGCTGTAAACCAAATTAATACTTTAGCGCCTGTTTCTGTGCCTAAGCGCACAATAGGCGATTTCTTACCGGCGGCTATGTCATCCTTAACTTGGTGAAAGTGTGAACAAAATAGAACTAAGCTGGTGACAATGCCGACAATCACTGAAGCTGCTAAATTGGTGATTGACCAAGTTTGAGTTTGACTGTAGTATGCTGCTGTCATTCCCAAGGGGCCAAAAGCAAAAAAGCAGAGAATTTCACCTAAACCCTGGTATCCTAGACGAAAGGGAGGTCCTTGGTACATATAGCCCAACGCACAGCATAGCAGAATGATAGCAATTACAGCCGGGTCTTGTTGTAAAAGTGCGATCACAATTATCCCCAGCAAACCAGAACCTAAACACAAATTTCCTAACCAAAACATTAACTGCTTGTCACCAGTCAAATTTACCAGCGAGTGATGTTTATTTTTATCAATCCCAGTTTCTGCATCAAAAACATCATTACTGATATTTTCCCAAGCCAGAATTAAAATCGCCGCAGTCATAAAAACCGCAAATATTACCCCATTAAAAACTTTAGTTTCTGCAAATGCTACCGCAGAACCTACCCATATAGGCATAATAGCAACACTATACATTGGTGGTTTAATCGCCGCCAGCCATAATTTATTTTTAGGGATTGAAATTTGATTTTGAGTCATTAGTTGTCATGAGTTAAATTACTAGAAATTGACTTATAGCAGGGAACAGAGAATAGGGAACAGCAATAAAACCAGCTTTGTTTGTGCCTTTGTAACTAAATCTTGTACTTCATTTGTAAGGATTCAGGATACAGAATAGAGAATGCAGAAGAAATCACACTTTAAATATTATGCTTGATATTTTTGTTAACATCTCGAATCTGTTAATTCCTGATTTGACAATTCTCCTGACTTCTGAATTCTTGCCTCCTTTTAACTGCTATATGCTGTATAAGCTAGATTTTATAGTTTTGTAAGATATTTAATGCTGGTGAATTCCCAAAAAATGTTACTTTTGTGATTACTGGTTTACCTCACGGTAATAAAACTTGGCTTTCAATTTTGCAGTCATAAACAGGATAAGTTCTGGAAAACTCCAGAAACCACCTAAAATGACGCTGGTTAATGGTCACTGAATATGTTACCTATAGAAATACGACCATGAATTATTGCACTTTAGGAAGATAACTTAAAAAAAATTAACTTACACATCCATGACAATTTCACCATGTCGTAGCCGTTTTTTTGTAGATTATAAAGATTTGCATCAATTGCTGTTAGCAGTTCAAGAAAAGTGCTGCGAAAATCATACCCAGCAAATTGTGAGTATTTCTCTGGAGATTGACTTAATTGATCCTTTGGTTGTGTTAGATAAGTTTGCCCAAGCAAATACATTAAATTTTTATTTTGAAAATAAAAGTAAAGGAGAAGCAATTGCAGCTATTGATTCTATAACCAAATTAAACATTTCCGGTGCAGAAAGATTTAATCAAGCCGAGAATTTTATCAAAAATTGTCGGAAAAATATTATTAATTTTGGGAATATTCTTCAAGGTTTTGCCGGTTCACACTTTTTTTGTTCCTTCAGTTTTTTTGATCAGCATAATCAAGCAGATTACCCCTTTCCATCTGCTACTATTTTTCTACCTAAATTACAAGTCGCTGTCAAAAATGAATCTTGTGTTTTAGTAATGAACAGTGTAATTAATGCCGATGTCAATATTCAAACAATATTACAGGAATTGAAAACCAAAATTCAATCTCTTCAATCTTTAACAAAACCCAATATTGAAATTATTCCAGCTAAATTCATTAAAGAAAATATTATAAATTCAGACAATTTTAAATATTCAGTATTATCAGCTTTAGAAAAAATTAAATCTAATCATTTAATCAAAATTGTTTTAGCAGATGCCTTAGATGTTAAATCATATAATCCTTTTAATTTATTTAAATCTTTAAATAATCTCCGACAGTTACATCCTAATTGTTATGTTTTTTCAACCAGTAATGGCAAAGGTCAGAATTTTATTGGTGCGAGTCCAGAACGCTTAATTAGTATTCAAAATCAACAATTAATTACTGATGCTTTGGCAGGATCTGCACCAAGAGGTAAAACTTCTAGAGAAGATGCAGAAAATGCGAATAGATTAATTAATAGTACTAAAGAAAAACATGAACATAAACTAGTACTTGACTTTATTACTCAACGTCTATCACAACTCGGTTTGTTTCCACAAATTCTCTCCCCACGTCTACGACAATTATCTAATATTCAGCATTTATGGACACCAATCAGTGCTGTAGTTCCTGCTAATGTTCACCCTTTAAAAATTGTCGGACAATTACATCCTACACCAGCGGTTGCAGGTGCAGCTAGAGATGTGGCTTGTGCAGAAATTCGCCGTTATGAAAGTTTTGAAAGAGGTTTATATGCAGCACCTTTGGGTTGGGTAGATGGTTCAGGTAATTGTGAGTTTATTGTAGGGATTCGTTCGGCATTAATAGATGGCGATCGCGCTAGACTATATGCAGGTGCTGGTATCGTCGCCGGTTCTGATCCTGATAAAGAATTTGCTGAGGTACAACTCAAGCTGCAAGCATTACTAAAAGCGTTGGTTTAATAAACCTTTTCCAAGTTGAGAACTGGAGTTTTTCAAAAGGGAACTCTTAACAGGGAAGAGTATAGAATTTAGGAACAAAACCCGATTCAGAAAAAACTACTTGGTTTCAAAGTAGACGTGGTTTATAGCGGTTCTCGGTTGAGTGAGATACAAGAACCCCACCCCCAACCCCCTCCTCCTTCGGATTCACCAGTCGCCTACGGTGGGAAACCCGCCTACAGCGCTGGTTCATCGCAAGCGATGAGGGGGCTATGATGTATTTCATTGAAGTGCATACCGCTATATATGTATATCACTTTGACGACGTAGCCGCAGCAACGATTGGGAAACTAGAACCATAATGGGGAGTTCAATCAAAGGACCAATTACTAAAGCTAGGGCAATTAAGGGACGTTCCCTAAAACTAGAAGTAGCGATCGCTAATGCAATGGGTGAATTGCGGGCAAGGGTGGTGCAGTTAAAGCAAGCAACTTCTTCGTAGCTAAATTTAGCTAGATGCCCAATTAACTGCCCTAACCAGAAGTTAACACCAAAGAAAATTAATACAGGCATCAGCATTTTCAGCAGTAAATCTGGTCTTTGAATCAGAATTTGCCCTTGAGAGGCAAACATCGCTGCGATCGCTATAGCAAGAAATACAGTTTGATTTGCACCTATCTTGAGAATAATTTTCCGCCAAATATGATTTGCCCGTTGAACTAACCTTTGAGAAATCAAAGCTAAAAGTAAGGGAAAAACTAAAACTAATACCACACTTTCTAGTAAAAAAACTGCATTAATATTAACCAGTGTCCCAGCAAATATTATTAGGTAAATCGGCAAGAGAATGACTTGTAAAAGTAGGTTTAAAGGCAGCAAAGCAGTAGCGAGAGTGACATCTCCTTTAGCGATACTTGTGAAAATAATATACCAATCTGTACAGGGCGTAACCATTAACATAATGAGTCCTACCCAGAGATCGGGATTATCTCTCAAAAAAATTGCTCCCAGTCCCCAGGCAAATAGAGGAGTCCACAGAAAGTTGATTCCTAGACTCAATCCCGTTACTTTATAGTTTTGAAACGCGTTACCTAAGTGATGTAGAGGAATATTGAGAAATACTCCATAAAGCATCACCATTAAAGAAGGGACAATCAAATAAACGGCATTTTCAGAGAACCAACTAATTTGTCCCAACCCTAATCCAATAAAAATAGCACCAATAACTAACAAAGATTGGAATTTTTCAGTCCACTTCAAGTTAAACACCTCCATGTAGGGACTGCCAAACTTCTAAATTCTGCTGTATTATTCCAAATCTCTATGAGTAAATGATTTAGCATTTGCACCCGTGTAACTATCCACAATGTGTCCATTACCAGACATTTGATATTTATATGTTATCAAACCTTCTAAACCAACCGGTCCGCGAGGTGGCATTTGTTGAGTGCTAATTCCCACTTCTGCGCCAAAACCATAACGGAAACCATCTGCAAAACGAGTTGAACAATTGTGATAAACTCCCGCTGCATTTACTAAGGCTTGGAATGTTTCTGCTGCTGTTATATCTTCGGTAACAATTGCTTCTGTGTGACGAGAACCATAATTATCAATATGAGTTATGGCATCTTCTAAAGAATCGACAATTTTAATTGATAAAATCAAATCGCTGTATTCTGTTTCCCAATCGGTGGTTGTTGCAATAGAAATATTAGGTAAAATTTTCAAAGTGCGTTCATCACCTCTTAATTCTACATTTTGTGCTGCTAAAGCTTCCGCAACTTGAGGGAGAAATTCTGAAGCAATGCTGTTGTGAACTAATAAAGTTTCAATGGCATTACAAGCAGCGGGATATTGAGTTTTAGAATCAACAGTAATATTAATTGCTTTATTAATATCAGCAGCTTGATCTACATAAAGATGACAAATTCCATCTGCATGACCAAGTACAGGAATGCGGGTATTTTCTTGGACAAATCTAACGAAAGAATTAGAACCCCTGGGAATAATTAAATCTACATATTTATCTAATTTTAAAAGTTCTAATATTTCTTCTCTGGTTGTTAGCAATTGCACGGCATCGGGATTAACAGCAGTGTGAGATAAACCTTGTTTAATAGCTTTAACAATTGCTTCACAAGAACGCAATGCTTCTTTGCCACCTTTGAGAATTACACCGTTACCTGATTTGATCGCTAAAGAAACAATTTGAATTGCGGCTTCGGGACGGGCTTCAAAAATAATTCCTAACACACCCAAAGGACAAGTAATGCGTTTAAGAATTAAGCCAGAATCAATTTCGCGGTGAATTTGCACCTTACCTACAGGATCTTCTAACTTACCAACATCTCGCACTCCAGCGATCGCATCTCGTAACTTATGTTTATCCAACTGCAACCGTTTATAAAGGGGTTTAGCGATTCCTTCGGCTACAGCAGCTTGACAATCAGCCACATTAGCTGACAGTATTTCTTCCCTAGCTGATTCTAAAGCCAGAGCGATCGCATCAATAGCCTGATTTTTATCCTCAGTCGAAAGCATTCCCAGCTTACTAGCAGCTAAACGGGTTTCTTGGGCAATCTGAATTAAAGGAGAAGCACTCTGCACAGTAGTCATAACAAAAATAAAGCTAATTATAATAACCAAATATTAACCAATTTTTGCACAGATGTGGTAATCATAGCTAATTTGTCGGACATGATATTTAGTGCCAATCACCGCTTTAGCAACGTCTATCAACAAAACTTAAATAAATTCTCAGTATCTAAATGAATATTACCGAATTAGTCAAGATTTCAATTATTCTCCTGCTTGTTGCCACAGGTGTAGCTTTAGTATCTCGTCAGTTGCGAGTCCCTTATGTCACGGGTTTAGTCTTGGCAGGTTTGCCAATCACTGAACTATTATCTCGTCCCATAGGCTTAGATCCTGCCTTAGTTTTGAATCTTTTCCTACCAATTCTCATCTTTGACGCTGGTATCAATACCGATATCAGCCGTCTACGCAGCACGTTTAAACCAATTGCCCTTCTGGCAGGGCCAGGGGCTGTGCTTTCCAGCGCTATTATTGCCGTCTTGTTGAAATTTGGACTGGGACTGACTTGGATACCTGCTCTCTTTGTAGGGGTAATTCTAGCAAACACTGATACAGTTTCCATGATTGCCGTATTTAAAGAAATACAAGTACCTTCACGGCTTTCTGCGATCGTTGAAGGAGAAACCCTATTTAACGATGCCGCTGCCCTAGTTTCATTCAATCTAATTTTGCAAGTATATTCCACAGGTTCACTGACCTTACTAGAAGGAATCCAACAAGTACTATTTATCTCTGTAGGGGGCTGCCTAGTGGGCTTAGTCTTAGGCTACTTGAGCATACCTATATTTTCCCGTTTAGATGATCCTCTAGGCAGTCTCTTACTAACGGTTGCAGTTGCATTAGGAACCTTTCAAGTTGGACAATCTCTGGGTGTATCAGGCGCTGTTGCCGTAGTTGTAGCTGGATTAATTTTCGGCAATTTTGGACTGTCTCGCAATACTTCCGCTTCCAGTCGCATTACCTTATTTAGTTTTTGGGAATATGCCAGTTTTACTGTCAACACCTTTATTTTTCTCCTAATTGGTGTAGAAATAAACCTAGTCACACTCTGGAAGACTTTACCTGCTATTCTACTAGCTGTTTTAGCTTATCAAGCTGGAAGAATTCTCACAGTCTATCCATTACTAACAGCAATTCGTTGGTTTGACCGCCCAATTCCTCTGCGCTGGCAACATTTACTCTTTTTAGGTAACATCAAGGGTTCACTTTCAATGGCTCTGGTGTTGAGCTTACCCAGTACCCTGCCAGGTCGAGAATTTCTGATTACTTTAGTCTTTGGTTGTGTGTTGGTGTCATTAGTAGGGCAGGGTTTAAGTTTGCCTGGGCTAGTAAAACGCTTAAAATTATCTAAATTTTCAGAGGCACAGCACCAAGTTGAAGAAATGCAAGCTCAACTGATGACAGGTAAAGCTGCACAAGATGAATTAGATAGCTTGTTGAAATCTGGGGTATTACCAAAATCCCTCTATGAAGAGATGCGTTCAGCTTATCAGGTGCGAATCGCGGCAGCAGAAAAGGCATTGCGGGAATTTTATAATCGCCGTCCAGACGAGTTAGGAGCGAAAAGAGATGATAGCAGTAAATTAGAAGCTATTCGCCGTCGTTTACTACTTGCAGAAAAAGGAGCGCTCAACGAAGCAATACGAAAGCGAATTCTTGCCGAAGATATTGCGCGGGGGCGGATACAAACTATTGATGAACAGTTACTCCAACTGGATGATGATTAATTAATAGCAATTCAAGACCATTATTTTGGCAATGAGTCTTTGTCGCTATTTTGACTTTTAATGACCTTACCCGAACTGGTAAAAGAAATTCCTTGCTGAAAGTCAGTACCAATCATGATTGCCTCTACTATCGGTTCAGATATTTCTGTTGAGGCTACCCACTCGACAATAAAGTTTGCGCCTAAACCGCCACTGGTGTTATTTCTATTAATAAAAAAATCTGTTGAAGCCAGTGCATCAAGTTTAATTGGTTGCTCTAAATAGTTCTTAACTAATTTCCCATCTGAATCATAATAGCGCACAGAAGTAATGATCAGCGGATTTGCCAAATCTGTATTGCGAATACTGAGCGTAGCCGCTAAATTAAAAATCTCCTGTCGATTGTGATGATAAATATGAGAATAGACAGGAACATAAATTGTTTGACCCATTGCTATCTTGAAGTTTTTATCTAAAGTCACTATCTTTTGAGATGAGATTGCCTGAGTAGTATGAGTTTGTGACTTAGATGAAATCTCTGTTGATTTACAAGACGCAAGCAAAATTACTGTGACTACTAAATAAATATGTGGATAAAACTTCATTAAAACTAGAGAAATCCTATTTGAGTTTTCAACAAATTATATAGATATTTTACTGCTTTATTACCCATTACCTGTTCTCACAACCTTCGATAAAATCAATAACTTGGTGTACACACCCTGGCTTGGTGACAATCAGTATGGTTGAACCCGGTTCTAGCACTGTACTACCATTAGGAATCATTAAATCCTCATGAGGAAGGGGTTGGTAGCCAATAATTAGTGAGCCAGTGGGAAACCGAGAATCTTGAGCAATTTCAGCAACGCTACGATTTACTACATAACAATTTGTGGGAATAGAAAGTTTTAAAACCTCAATTTGCCCCTGGTCAAAATGCATCATTGATTCCACTTGCGGATACTCAATGGCATTCACCATTGTTGAAACCGCTAATTCCACAGTACTGATAATATGGTTGGCTCCTACTATACGAAGCGGTTCGGCAAAATCGGGATGACGCATTCGACTCAAAATATGGGGAACACCGTAGTGCTTGGCCAGAGTTACCAGCGCCAAGTTCAATGCATCACTTCTGAGGACAGCTGCTAAGGAATTGGCTTTACGAATTCCTGCTTCTAACAACACTTCTGTACTCACAGCACTGCCTTCAAAAGCCATCACTCCTACTTGTTCACGGGCGTAGCGGCAAGCGGTAGAGTCAATATCAATGATGGCTACAGTATGCCCTAGTTCTACTAATTTTTGAGCTAAAGACAGCCCTACTAAGCCCGCTCCACCAATTAGCACGTACATAGTTGCTCCTGATACTCAAAAACGTTCTACTTTACTTTATAGGTTGGTAAAGCAATAAAGGGTAGGATATCCAAAAAAATCTGACTACTACTTCTTTAACTTTTGCGACATTAAGATGACGAATACGGGATCTATTGAGTATTCATGGAATAAAATATCACCCTTTCTATCAGGGATATCATAAAATGTCATTGCAATCAGGGTTAGATGCCTTTCAACAAGGGCAATATCAAGAAGCAGTTTATCTTCTAGAGGAATTTTCCCAAAACTCCCTAGAACTCAACTCTCCAGATTATCTGACAGCCCAAATGTGGCTGATGAAAGCTTATCAAAAAACAGGTGATACAGAACAAGCGACAATTCTGTGGCAAAAGTTAATCAACAGTGATAACCCACAGGTACGAGAATGGGCAGAACAAGACCGACCATTTTTCTCCTCAGTCACTCAGCCTAGTTTCCAAAAAGCGGGACGTGCAGCAGCCGTGGGAGTGAACTTGGCAATGGGAGGAGTAGGTGGGAGTTTAGCCCTAGCATCTGGTGTCACCATAGCCTTGTTATTTGGGATGGTGTTTGTTTTAGGTTTAAGCCTAGTATTGATTGCCAGCAGTAGTGATCCTGTAACTGGACTAGCGATCGCGATCGCTATTACCTTAATATTCAATCTAGCTGCCTTTTTCTTTTCTCCCTTCCTCATGGACTTAAGCCAAAACTGGCTTTACAAGACTCGTTGGGTAAACTTAGCAGAAATCGAAAACCTCAGCCCAGAAACAGGAAAAATTATTCGCCAAGTCTGTCAGCAAAAAAACATCACCACCCCCCGACTGGGAATCATCGACGACCAAAACCCCACCGCTTTTACCTACGGTTCCTTACCTAACAGCGCCCGGTTAGTCGTCAGCCAAGGACTTTTCACCTACTTAGACGATGATGAAGTTGCTACCGTCTACGCCCACGAACTAGGGCATATAGTCCACTGGGACTTTGCCGTCATGACCGTAGCTTCCACCTTAGTCCAGATTTGCTACCTAGTTTACAGCACCGCCCGCAGATTTACCCGTGGTGGTGGCGACAACAAAATCAAAGATGCTTTAGAAACTGCTGGTTTCGTTGCTTACATCTTTTATGTTATCGGTACTTACCTGCTGTTATATCTTTCTCGCACCAGAGAATATTTTGCAGACCACTTTGCAGCCGAAACCACAGGGAACCCCAACGGACTCTCCCGCGCCTTAGTCAAAATTGCCTATGGCATCGTAGAAGAAGGTTCACGCGCCCAAGAACCCAGCCGTTTAATTGAAGGAACTCGTGCTTTAGGCATCTATGACCACAAAGCCGCAACCACAACCGGTACAGCTTACCGCATCTCCTCCGACCCGCAAAAAATTGGTCGTGTCTTTTTATGGGATATGTTTAACCCTTGGGGTTGGTGGATGGAATTAAACTCAACTCATCCCCTCACAGGTAAACGAGTCCGCGCCCTTAGCACCTATGCAGAACAACTGGGTTTACCCACAGAGTTTGACATGGGAAAAGTCATGGGTGAAGGTAAAACCCTGAATAAGAAAAAGCTTTATGGCAACTTCTTCTTAGATGTTGTCTTATATGGTGCAGAAGCGATCGGTTTATTTCTTGGCTTATTTATCGGCGTGTTACTTTGGTCAGCTTCAACCACCTCCAACCCAGGTTTAATGCTAGGTGCGCCATTTATTGGTTTAGGAATCGGCATATTAATCAAAGCCTTTGTCATGTTCCCCGACTACATGAAAGCACCAACAACAGATATTCTCACCTTAATGTCAGACCCCTATGCAAGTCCTTTGCGTGGACAACCTGCCAAATTACAAGGGGAATTAATCGGTCGTGGTGACTCTGGTTATAAATTTGGTTCTGACTTGAAACTCCAAGACCCCAGCGGAATGCTTTATTTACATTACGCCTCACGTTTTGGCCCCATTGGTAACTTTCTCTTTGGAATGAAGCGGGTAGAAACCTTGATTGGTCAACAAGTCGGAACTATTGGTTGGTTCCGTCGGGGAGTTATGCCTTGGATGGATTTAATCCAACTAGAAGGCGAAAACGGCACAATTGTCAACAGTTATCATCGCTTCTGGTCATTTATACTTAGTGGCGGATCTATTATCCTAGGAGTAGTGTTGATTGTGCTTTTCAGCAGCAACTAATTTGCTGTCAAAGCATTTTTGATTCATCCAAGCTGTGTTTTTTTATATTCCCTGCAACTACTGTAGGGATTTTTCTTAATACTCCCTTCTTTCTTCTCCTTTCTTCTCTTCGCGCCCTTCGCGGTTCATTTATATTCTTCTTCCTGGCAGCGAGTAAACATAAAAAACAAATAGCTAAAACCTTTGGAGTCAAGTAATGTTTCCAACTAGATTAAAAAAATGGATTATCTTTCCTCTATTACTAATAGTAGTATTTTTAAGTACAATTACCTTGAGCCTAATTCTCCAACATCAACCTGCGATCGCTGTTAAAGAACAAGACTGGGATAGATTTCTCAAAACCAAAGACTTTACCACGGCAGTCAATGAAGTTGAAAAACATTGGGAAAGAGATTATGAAGAGTATTTTAACCAAAATCTCGGCGATTTTTCACTCAGGGCTGAAGACATAGCAAAAACTCTTTCTAATCTATCTCAGCAAACTGCCACAAACCCTGCGGTAATCTGGATATGGCCGCGAGATAAACAACTGCAACTAGTAATAATTACTCCCAGTAAAAAGCCAGTAGTTTATAGTATCAAAGATGCTGATAAAAAGACTTTGATTAATCTTGTAAAAAAACTAAAAGTAGAAATCACCAGTCCCAGTAGACGTAGGACTAAATCATATTTAAAGCCAGCACAACAACTATATGAATGGATGGTAAAACCATTAGAAACTACTCTCAAAGCCGAAAAAATAGATACATTACTTTTCTGTTTAGGTGCTGGTTTACGGACTCTACCCTTAGCAGCATTACATGACGGAGAAAGTTTTTTAGTAGAAAAGTTTAGTATTGCTCGGATTCCTGCTTTTAACCTGATAAATACTGACTACAATAAAATTAAAAATGCACAAGTTTTGGCTATGGGTGCGTCCGAATTTTCTCAACTTGAATCTTTACCAGCCGTACCAGTAGAATTGGAGAAAATCACCGAAAAATTGTGGTTAGGCAAAAGATTTATAAATCAACAATTCACAATCAAGAATTTACAAGAACAGAGAAAAAAACAGCCTTTTGGAATTATTCATTTAGCTACCCATGCAGAGTTTAAACCAGGAAAACCTAATCAATCTTATATTCAGTTCTGGGGTAATGAAAGAATAGGAATAGATGAGATTGAAAAATTGAAATTGGGTCAACCACCAGTAGATTTATTAGTTTTGAGTGCTTGTAGAACTGCATTGGGAGATCAAGAAGCAGAATTAGGTTTTGCGGGGTTAACAGTTAAGTCAGGAGTGAGATCAGTGTTAGCAAGTCTTTGGAATGTTAGCGATATGGGAACTTTAGCCTTAATGACTGAATTTTATCAACATTTACAGAAGACACCACTAAAAGCAGAAGCACTCCGACAAGCACAAGTTGCCATGCTAACAGGGAAAGTGAGTTTGCAAATGGGTAAGTTACAAGGATCTAGTCAGGATTTACAACTCCCACCAGAGTTAGCAGAATTGGGAGATGAAACTTTTTCTCACCCTTATTATTGGTCTGCTTTTACAGTTATTGGTAATCCTTGGTAACAAACTGTGTATCAAAAATATAATATTTGCGCTTGGGTAAGCATGATAAATAAATACTATGTTTTATTTTGTTTGACTCAAAGCAAATTTCTATGGTACAAGCCCTTTCTATTCGATTTCGCCAAATCATTACCTACCTTGCCAGAAAGCATTATATCTCCCTAGGATTAATAGGCGGAATGTTAGTATTATTACTGATATCTGCTCCCGGACTTGCCCAAAACCCAGAATCGAAACAACCTTTATTAGTAGCTACAAGAGAAATACCACCCTTTGTATTTTCTAATCAAGGTAAGTTATCAGGATTTAGTATTGATCTTTGGGACAGCATCGCCAAGCAGATGAATGTAGAATCTAAATTTGTTGAATATCCAACTGTAGCAGACTTACTAACTGCCGTTAAAGATAGTAAAGCCGACTTAGGAATTTCCGCCATTTCCATTACAGCCCAACGTCAGGAGAATTTTGATTTTTCCTTACCCATGCTTGCCGCAGGACTTCAGATTTTAGTACCCAAGCAAGTAACAAGCGGTAATTCCTTCGCCAATATTTGGCACTTATTTTTCTCAGCGGGCTTGTTGCAAGTAATTGGCGTAGCCTTGATACTAGTGATAGTTGCAGCCCATATAATTTGGTTATCTGAACGCCGTCACCCAGATGGGATAATTCCCAAATCATACTTTCCTGGTATTTTCAAAGCTTGTTGGTGGGCAGCTGCCACATTAGGGGCGCAAGTTGACGAAATGCCCAAAGGCGCTATCGGCAGAATTTTAGCTATTATCTGGATGTTTATCGCTATTATTTTCGTTGCTTATTTTACAGCTAGTGCCACGACAGAGCTAACAGTACAGCAACTTCAAGGTGATATTAGAAGTATAGATGATCTCCCAGGTAAAGTAGTAGCAACAACCTCTGGCAGTACGGCAGCAGCATACCTGCGAGAAAAAAAAATTTCCGTTTCAGAATTCCCTAAAATTGAACAAGCTTATGATGCGCTATTAACCAAAAAAGTAGCTGCTATTGTATTTGATGCTCCCGTACTCCTATTTTATGCAGCCAATGAAGGCAAAGGTAAGGTAGAAGTTGTTGGTAGTATTTTCCGGGAAGAAAACTACGGTATAGTTCTACCTAACGAAAGTCCCTATAGGAAAATAATCAACAGAGCTTTACTCAATTTGCGAGAAGATGGCACTTATCAAGCCTTGTATGAAAAGTGGTTTGATACAAACAAATCTTAAAGTAATTTGTAATAATGCATCCGGCAGGCTACGCCAAAGTAATTACCCCTGAGCAAGTTTAGCCTTTGCCTGTTGCCAAAGTGCATCTAACTCTTCCAAACTATAATCTGTCAGAGGACGATCAATAACGTCCTCCATTTTTTGCAAACGCTGGATAAATCGCTGACTTGTACCTTGCAAACCTGCACTAGGATCAAGATTATGCCATCTAGCAACTTGAATTATTGCAAATAGTAAATCACCCAATTCTGATTCTTGTCTTTCTTTGGTTTCTTCAGCTAAAGCCTGTTGAAATTCTCCTAACTCTTCGTGAAACTTTCCCCAAACTTCATCAACATTATTCCATTCAAAGCCCACATCAGCAGCTTTTTCAGATATCTTCATCGCTGCATTTAATGGGGGAAGACTACGCCGATAACGACTAAGTTTATCACTCAGTTTTTGCGCTGCTGGTGTTTCTCCCTTTTCTGCTGCTTTGATAGTTTCCCAATTTTGACGCACCTCATCAATATTTTGTACCGTCACATCACCAAAAACATGAGGATGACGACGAATTAACTTTTGAGAAATACCCTCAGCGACTTCTTGTAGAGAAAAATCACCGACTTCACTAGCAATTTGAGCTTGTAATACCACCTGTAATAATAAATCACCTAACTCTTCTGCGATCGCTTTTTTATCCCCAGTTTGAATCGCATCAACCACTTCATAAGCCTCTTCAATCACATAGGGAGTAAGGCTTTGGGGCGTTTGTGCCAAATCCCAAGGACAACCTCCAGGCGATCGCAACTTCGCCACCACATCAATCAACTCCTGCAAAGCCACCAAAACCTGATTACCTTCCATAAAACCTCCACGTACCTCTGCGTTTACCTCTGCGTACCTCTGCGTTTTTTAACCGCCTTTACACCCCGCGTCGGTTTACGCTTCTTCATTTTGCCATTAGGAAGTAACCCTTGCATCCCCTGCTTTTGAAACCGCTTATAAGCCGAATTACTCCAATCGCTCAGAGAATGACTCATAGCCCCCAACTCAAACCCCACAAACAGAGCAAAAAATTCCCCATAATAGAGAAAGAGCGATCGCCCCACACCCCTCCAAAGATCCCCCCAATTCAACGCCACATTAGCTAATTTATCGAAAACTACCAACACCAAAATTCCGACAACAGCTAAAAAACTCGTCAGATACACCACCCGCAAAGTCGTGCCAATAATCGGCCCATGTGATAAAAAAGACCGATGACGCAGACTTTTTTGATAAGGTAGCCAAATCCAACGCAGAAAACCCCAGCGCTGAAACTGACGCGAATAAATATCTAAGTCGGGGCCAAACATCAACCCCCCAAACATAAACCCACCCGCCACCAACAAAGTCACATTACTGCTGCGAGTCGAAACCAAAGTCACACCAGCCACAAATGGCAAAGACCAGATAGTAATGCGATCGTGCGTCTGACCAGAGGGCATTTTTTAAGATAGAGTGCGGTTAGCTCGGCATTTAGCCCGTACTGAGTCAGTATAGTGCATAGACAAAAAAAATTTCAAAATACTTGCAAAATTTTCAAACCCTGTGCTATATTAAATAAGTGACAAAAACGGGCGGTTAGCTCAGTTGGTAGAGCGCCTGCCTTACAAGCAGGATGTCATCAGTTCGAGTCTGGTACTGCCCATTACCCGTTTGCCTTGCTGCATTTATTTTTTTGAGTGCGATCGCTATGCTCGCATCGGCCATCGCTCTAAGAATTTATTTTAGTCGTCTTTAGACGACTTTTGCTATTAGGCTTAGAATTGATTCTGATGCGGTTGTTGAGAATCAAATAGCCTTGGATATTGATGATGTGGAAATATTTTTATGGTTAATTATAGTTGATTAATGTTGGGTTATGCCTCCGGCACACTTCGTGAACGTTCCTCAACCCAACCTACAAGGAATTGCGATTCCACTACGCTATCTTCTTGGGGTTTCATTCCGAATAGTACCATCTGGCATGATGGTATTAATGAAAGTAACTCCCTCCAGCTTGGCACCTTCCAAATTAACCCCAGTCAAGTTAGCATCTTTGATGTAGGTACGCTCCAAAATAGCGTTGCTCAAGTTAGCTCCAGTCAAGTCAATACTCATCAAATCGGTAGCGTGCAAATCGGCACCACTCAAATCAACACCTCTCAAATCCCCACTCAAACCACATCTACCCAAATCGGCAGATATCAAGTTAACACCACTCAGGTTGGCACCACCAAGTTGGGAGAAGGACAAATTGGCACCACTCAGATTAGCACCGCTCAGGTTGGCTCTATCCAAAGAAACCCTGTTTACATGGGCATTACTGAGATTAGCCCTACTCAAATTAGCATCTCTCATGAACTGCTCGCTCAGGTAAGCACCACTCAAATTGGCATCACTCAAGTTGATACCATTCATCTCGCCAGCGTATCTGAGGTCAGCATTACTCAAATTAATCCCACTCAAATTAGCTCCGTTCAAAAGACTACCAGCCCCCATAGCCCAAACGGGGTCTTGTCCTACATAAGAGACATGCAACTCAATCCAAGGGAAATCTCGTTCCCCAGCAGCATATCGGCGCAGCAACTCTTCAACCTCTATGACTTTTCTTTCCATACCTCATCCTCAACATCAACCAATACCATCAACTCTACCGCTAAAACCCTCTGGTCTACCCTCTTCGACCCCACCAACCCCTTCAACCTAACCCTGCAAATCACCGACCTCCCCACAGGACAACTAGCCGAAGCTCAAATCACCGCCTACGACCCCCAAGGTCGCCCCAACAGTGGCACAATCCTCATCCACCATGATGCCAAGCCAACGGAATCGGCTGGTTCATAGACCCCACCCCCAACGACAACAGCGAATACACCACCACCCTCACCGACACCGCATTTACAAGTTAACAACGCTGCACCCATAATCACCAACATCTCCGGTAATAGAGAACTCCACAAAAAGAAATGCCCAATGTCATTCTGTTCGCGCAGCGTGCCGGAGGCATTACGAAACGAAGTGTAGTGTTCGCGTAGCGTTCTGAAGGAAAGAATCTCTTGAGATGCTATAGCAATCCGGCACGTTAACGCGAACCTTTCGCTACACTCAGCATGACAAAACAGGATCATTTATTTTGTGGCTTACTCTTACCCACTCAAAACAGAAACCACTGCTAGTCACGACAGATAAAAGTCAGCAACTTACAGCGGTTTCTTTGTAGGAAGATAATTCAATAAAATGGGAAAATCCGAATTAACTACATCAACTAAGGTGGACAACATTCGCAATCTACTAATCAGAATTGTGCATCCTTTATTCCAACTAGGCAGGCATTTCTGGTTGTGCGTTCAAAGACCTCCAATAACAACTTGATGAGATTAAGGCGAAAACACATTCACAGGAAGCAACAACCTAAACAGAGATTGCGAGGACATTAGAGCAGAAGGCACAGGCTCTAAGTCAGCCGGGTTGGTTTAAACTTTTAACCTTTCTGTACCCTGCTCTTAATCTATCATGAGTTTTTTTATCTGTGGAGTATATTTACTAAACTTGAAATTCATTAATCTATCGCAACAATTCTGGAATCTTCCTGAAGATTATTGCGATCGCATATCCTGAAAAATAGGCACAATAAAAGCATCTATGCTAAGTATTCCCAAAAACTTCCTCAACTCAACTCAGACACCACACAGCGGCTACCATTGGGACGGTACAAACCGCCGCTTCTTTGAAGGCTGGTATTATCGCGTCACATTGCCCGAAATTCGGCAAACATTCGCCTTCATGTACTCCATCGAAGATCCAACTGGTGGGAAGCCTTACAGTGGCGGTGCAGCCCAAATCCTGGGCATAAATGATGAATACCTCTGTCGTACCTTTCCTGATGTCAACAAATTTTGGGCTAGTCGGGATGTCTTAGCTTTAGGACATTGGGGAAAAACAAATGTTCAGGTTTCTCCCTTATATCTCCTCCCCACAGAATTTGAGCATCATGTCCAAGAAGGCTATCAAGCCACCGCTACCTTAAACCAAGGCATAATTACCGATCCTGCCACAGGTAATTATTGCCGATGGCAATATGAAATTAAACCCATTTATGCTTGGGGTAATCAAAATAGCATTCAGCAATCAACCGCCGGTTGGCTATCATTTTCGCAGATATTTGAACCAGGATGGCAAATTTTAATGGCTCATGGTTTAGCCACTGGTTTGATAGACTGGAATGGCAAAATTTACGAATTTACCAACGCGCCAGCTTACAGTGAGAAAAATTGGGGTGGTGCTTTTCCACAAAAATGGTTTTGGCTCAATTGTAATTATTTTGACAACGAGCCTGATTTGGCATTAACAGCCGGTGGTGGAAAACGTGGTGTCTTGTGGTGGATGGAATCTGTTGCCATGATTGGTATACACTACCAAGGCAAGTTTTATGAATTCGTTCCCTGGAACTCACAAGTAAACTGGGAAATTCAGCCTTGGGGAAAATGGCAAATGCGAGCCAAAAATTCTAACTTTGAGGTTGAATTGACAGGAATTACTGATTTACCAGGTACACCCCTACGCGCACCCACAACAGATGGTTTAACATTTTGTTGTCGAGACACCATGCAAGGAAAATTAGATTTAGAATTGCGTGAACTCACTGGCGGCAAATCTAAAATTATTCTCAAGGCACAAAGTCATCTTTGTGGTTTAGAAATAGGTGGAGACGGTTGGGAGAATATTTGGCAATCTTTGTAAAACTACTGCTATAATTGTAAATGCTTCACAGTTGGGGTTGTAGCTCAGTTGGATAGAGCGGACGCCTCCTAAGCGTCAGGTCGTGCGTTCAAGTCGCACCAGTCCCGTATACATAATAGTTAGAACCATAACTACTGAAAAAATGCTTATTTTTTCGCTGGCATTCTTGTGAAGTTTTGCTAAATACGTAAATTTAGCAGGACAGAGAATGCTTCCGGATCATATAAATTAGGTAATGAATATGTCATTTATTGGATAGTTCAATTGCTACTTTTTACAAGTAGTAATTTATACTGGTAAATAAAAGATTCAAAGAATATGAAAACAATAATATTAACTACTTCATAAATTATTAGCGGTTACATCACAGAAGGTGACAAAAATGATCCTGTTTAATCTCATTGTCTAAAAACAATTTAATAAATAAATGGGTTTTAACCCCTATGATGAGTTGTCCGATCTAGGTTAGGATAATTCATCGAAGAGAGTAATCAGGACTATATCGTGATTCAATCCTTCTCAACATAAAAATACTCCAAACCCTGATTTGGGTAAATTTTACCTAAGTCTTTTATCCTACATAATTTTTAGAAAAAATTCTGGTCTTTGCAGACACACCTAGAGAGTCTTGAATAAGCTACTGTTTACGGGTCAGTCTTTACGGCTTATATCTTTTATCTTGCCAATTGTGGTGTGGTGGGGATACAAGGAAGTACAAAACCGGATTGTACATCCACAAGCCATGTTAGTTTTGGGCGGTTCTACTAGACGTTTAGAAAGGGAGAAATTTACAGCGGATTTTGCAAAGGATCACCCAAATATACCAATATGGATTACTGGAGGTAGTCCACCTAGATATACAAAACAAGTATTTGCTAAAGCAGGCGTTGATCCCCGGCGTTTACACTTGGATTATGAAGCTGTAGATACAGTTACTAATTTTACTACGTTGGTAGATGAATTGCAAGCTCGTGGCATTAAAAGCGTTTATTTAATTACTTCCGATTTTCATATGCGTCGTGCTTGTGTCATCGGTGAGATTGTTTTGGGGAGTCGGGGTATTGAGTTCAAATCTATATCAGTTCCCTCTGAAACATCGCCGGAACCTATTGAAAAATCTATCCGTGATGGAGTTAGAGCCATCTTGTGGGTAGCAACTGGTTACACAGGTGCTGAACAAGGTAAAAAATAGACAATAATTCTTCAGGGGGCAGGGGAGGGAATTTGTTGACCAATGCCCAATGCCCAATGCCAAATTCCCAGTCTCCTAGAAAAAAATCCCTGCCAACATCCCCACAATTTGATACCCTAGCTTAAACAGATTTGAGAAAAGTGAAAGCGTGGAAATTCAACTTGGGCGGGGAAAAATAGCTCGTAGAGCATACGGAATTGATGAAATTGCTCTAGTCCCTGGTAACAGAACACTCGATCCGAGTTTGGCAGATACTAGCTGGCGTATTGGCAATATTGAGCGAGAAATCCCTATTATTGCCAGTGCAATGGATGGTGTTGTCGATGTAGAGATGGCTGTGCGTTTGTCCCAGCTAGGGGCTTTGGGCGTGATTAATTTAGAGGGTGTCCAAACTCGCTATGCAGACCCAGAACCGATTCTAGATCGGATTGCGTCTGTGGGGAAAGATGAATTTGTGTCCCTCATGCAAGAACTCTATGCCGAACCAATAAAGCCGGAATTAATTGAAAAACGTATTCAGGAAATTAAACAACAAGGTGGCATTGCGGCAGTGAGTGCTACTCCAGCTGGTGCTAGTAAATTTGGTGAGGTGGTGGCCAAAGCTGGGGCTGATTTATTTTTTATCCAAGCGACAGTCGTTTCTACAGACCATTTGTCACCAGAGTCCATCATACCGCTTGATTTAGCAGAATTTTGCCGCTCTATGCCCATTCCTGTGGCGCTAGGCAATTGTGTCACCTATGAAGTGACTTTGGATTTGATGAAAGCCGGAGCCGCAGCGGTATTGGTAGGAATTGGGCCTGGTGCTGCTTGTACTTCTCGTGGGGTGTTGGGTGTGGGTGTACCTCAAGCAACAGCGATCGCAGATTGTGCCGCAGCACGAGATGATTATTATCGGGAAACTGGTAAGTATATCCCAGTCATTGCCGACGGCGGTTTAATTACAGGTGGAGACATTTGTAAGTGTATCGCTTGCGGTGCTGATGGTGTCATGATTGGTTCTCCCTTTGCTAGAGCGGCTGAAGCCCCTGGACGGGGTTATCACTGGGGTATGGCAACTCCTAGCCCAGTATTGCCTCGTGGTACTCGCATTCGCGTTGGTACGACAGGCACTCTCAAGCAAATACTCACAGGTCCGGCTGGACTAGATGACGGTACTCATAATCTTTTAGGAGCCTTAAAAACTAGTATGGGTACATTAGGAGCCAAAAATATTCAAGAAATGCAACAAGTTGAAGTTGTCATTGCTCCTTCCCTGCTAACTGAAGGCAAAGTCTACCAAAAAGCTCAACAATTGGGCATGGGTAAATAAAGCTACTGGGGAGTACCGGGTGCTGAGTCCTGAGTACTGAGTCGTGGGTTCTCCTCCTGCCTCCTGCTTCTGATGCCTCCAAGAAATTTTTCCAGTACCTTAAACAATCACGGGAAAAATCTCATCTGTCGCCTACAATAGAGATAGCGGAGACGCATGTTTCCGTTCACTCCTCACACCACACTCCGCCCGGACTACTGTTCGGGCGGTTCCTTATCTAGCTTCTTTGCAAATGTACATTCTTTACTCCCAAGCAGATGTTTTTGCTATGGTAGAATTTTCACGAAACTCAGAAATATAATAGTCAAAGGTTTTTAGGAATGTCAGCAGCCGCTAGTGTTACGGATGATAATTTTGATCAAGACGTACTCCAAAGTGATGTACCCGTTTTAGTTGACTTTTGGGCCCCTTGGTGCGGACCTTGCCGCATGGTAGCTCCTGTTGTTGAGGAAATCGCCGCTCAGTACGAAGGTCAACTAAAAGTAGTGAAAGTCAACACGGATGAAAATCCCCAAGTTGCTGGTCGGTATGGTATCCGCAGCATTCCCACATTAATGATTTTTAAAGGTGGACAAAAAGTGGATATGGTTGTAGGTGCTGTGCCTAAAACCACATTAGCTACCACCCTGGAAAAGTATCTTTGAACATCAACAAGTTACAAAATTCTCTTGAGTTGTCCATTGACTCTAGTTTTAGTTTAAAAGTGCTGAGTGTTGAGTACTATTAGCCGCACCAGGGCTTTGACCCTGTGCAATTAATTCTACTTTTTTACTTAGCACTTGTTACTCAGCAATGTTTTTGTGAATATTTGTCAACTATTTAAGTTAAGAGGCGCAAACTTTGCATCTCTGAAAAACTTTTTCCACAAAAGTGGTATGTTGGACAGCTACCAAGGATGTATCTTTTCCAGAGGATACATCCCTGTTTTGTATTTGCTTATTCAAGAATTTACACAGGAGAGCGTCAATGTATTGATAAATGACAGACAAAATTTAGATAAAATATAATGCCATTGTTATGGCAGTTCTCATGAATTCATCTGCATCGTTTGAAATATTAGAATCTCTCCAAGCCGATATTGTTGAATTAATAGATCGTTTACCGACTTTAAAACATCGGCAATTTATCCAGCAAGCACTTGCTACTATAGTGCGTCTGGCTGATGATGAAATTGATCGTCTTGATTGGAAAATATTATCTGCTGCTTTAGCAGATATGGAAGGAGGTTTCCAACTCTTTTATGGTTATCGACACGTTCGCAAAGTTACTATCTTTGGTTCTGCTCGTTTAGCGCCAGAAACACCTGAATACCAGATGGCAGTGGAATTTGCCCGTGCTGTTTCTCAATTGGGCTTTATGGTGATGACAGGCGGTGGTGGTGGTATTATGCAAGCTGGTCAGGAAGGAGCGGGAAGAGACAATTCTTTTGGCTTAAATATTCAATTGCCTTTTGAACAACAGGCAAACCCTTTTATTGAGGGTGATCCTAAACTGATTCACTTCAAGTATTTCTTTACCCGCAAGCTGTTTCTACTCAAAGAAAGTGATGCTGTAGCCTTGTTTCCTGGTGGGTTTGGTACTCAAGATGAAGCTTTTGAATGTATAACATTAAGCCAAACAGGTAAATTTGGACCAGTCCCAGTAGTTTTAATTGATCCTCCTGGTGGTGATTATTGGCGCTCTTGGAGTGAATATATCAATCATCAATTGGTGGCAAAAGGTCTTGTTAGTCCAGATGATCCTAGTCTGTACACGATTACAGATAATTTGGAAGTTGCTTGCAATGCTATTACTCATTTTTACCAGGTTTATCACTCTAGCCGTTATGTAGGTGAGCAGTTGGTAATTCGTCTCAAACAAGATTTATCACCTACTGAGGTAGAAAAACTGAATGATAATTTCAGTGATATTCTTGTCAAAGGCAAAATTGAAAAAAGTCAGATATTACCTCAAGAAGGTCAAGATGAAACTTCTGAGCTACCCCGTTTAGTTTTATACTTCAATCAGCGAGATTTGGGACGTTTATATCAAATGATTGGGGTAATTAATGAAATGTGTACTCCTTCTCCTGAGGAAGCTGCACATCCAGAAAGGAAGTAGGCTCTATTACAAGGAGTTAGAAGGGAAGAAAGCTTGTTTGATTTAAAACAAGTGAACCTTGTTAAACTGGATAGTTATTTTTGCTGTGCTGCACTAGGGTAAGATTTTTAATTTGTACGCTATCAATTTATTATGTTAGCAAATTGTACTCTTCTCAATACCTTTTAATTTCCAATTTAGGCTGTTTTCAAATATAGCTAAAAATAATTGTCATCGTCTACAAGAAAAATTATTCTCCAACAGATGGAGAGTATTATTTTTAGATTTGATTTGTCACTGCACTCAAAGAATTTTCAAAGTAATAAACCTAGAAATTTTTTGTTAATTTAACTCTAATTTTTAGATGGAGTAATTATCCAATCAATGTGATACATCCTACTTCTAAATGTGCAGAACACTAGTTATTATGACTCAATGCTGATTAGCGTAAATAAAGCTTGTATAGTTAAGCTGTCGATAATTGAGTTTTCCTAATGGAAAGCATTACAAACGATAAAAAATGCGGTTTTTAAGGCGCGATAGCGTACTCTACGAGAAGCAAGCTGCGCTCCGCGTGTGCCTTGCACTCAGCGCGACCTAGAAATCGCCCCACACACTAAAAAACAATATCAGATATCTGAACAAAGATAGAGGAATTAAATATGCTGGAATTATTAGGTTCAGGTTTGGTTTCACTTTGGCTCGATATGGCTGGGGTCAAGATCAAGCCTTTAGATGCTTTAGATGCATTGGCTTGGCAAAGTAGTCCGGGCTTTGTCATTGCCCCTGATCCCAACCCAGCGGGAGCTATGACTGTACAAGAATATCTCAAAGATCTGATTACCTCCAAAGTAGTAACCCAGAATCTGATCAAGCACCAAGGAATTTGGTTACAGTCTGGACCTATGCTTATGGCTAATCACCAAGGTACAATCCCTTTGCCCGCAGCATCTTTAACCAAGGTAGCAACTTCATTAGCGGCTTTTAAAACTTGGGGTCCAGACCATCAATTTGAAACTTTGGTTAGCACTACAGGCTCAATTGTTAATGGGGTTGTTCAGGGTGATTTGGTGATTACTGGTAGTGGTGATCCGATGTTTGTTGGTGAGGAAGCGATCGCTCTTGGTAATGCTCTCAACAAAATCGGCATCAAGCAGGTAAAGGGCAATTTGGTAATTACTGGCAATTTCGCCATGAATTTTCAACGCAATCCCCTCTTAGCTGGTCAATTACTCAAACAAGCACTAGATCATAAAACGTGGAATCGTGCTGCGATTTACCAATACTCAATCATGCCCAAGGGAACACCCAAACCCCAAATTGTCATTGCTGGTACAGTTAAAGTAGCACCGCAGCCTAACCCTAAACAAACCTTACTGGTACGTCATCTTTCTTTACCCTTAAAGGAACTAATTAAGGAGATGAATATTTACAGTAATAATGACATGGCAGAAATGTTAGCCGAGTCGGTGGGCGGAGCAAATGTAGTCAAAGCTACTGCTGCTAACCTGGCTAGGGTTCCCCAGTCGGAAATTCAATTAATTAATGGTTCTGGACTGGGACGAGAAAATCGTATTTCGCCTAGAGCAGTATGTGCAATGTTCATGGCGCTACAAAACGAAGCTTCTGCCCATCATCTGACCTTAGGTGATTTGTTTCCTATGTCTGGGTTAGATCACCGGGGAACAATGCACTCTAGACATATGCCGGCTGCAACTGTGATGAAAACTGGAACTCTCAGTGATGTTAGTGCTTTAGCCGGAGTTGTGCCTACACGCGATCGCGGTTTAGTCTGGTTTGCTATCATCAATCGCGGTAATAATGTGTCAAGTTTCCGTACTGAACAAGATAAACTTTTGCAACATCTGGTAAAACAATTGCAAGTATCAGCTGGTGTTCCTACTGTACTTACTCCTCACTCGGCTACACAGTCATTACCAAAATTAGGTGCAGTTCAGAGAAATGAAATTTTATATAGAAGCTAGTGATTGGTGATTGATAACGGGGAAAAAGATACATCAGGAGTCAGAATTTATTTTTTTTCCCCAATGTGAGTAAAGAAAAAAAGAGACAAGCTTTGGAAGACGAGAGAATTCGTAATTGTGTTGAGGGAAAGTTCAGACAAGAGTTCTTGAGGTGCTAATCAAAAACCCACCACTAGCTCTTGAGGAGCGATCGCATCGAGATTAGTTACATATGCGATCGCTTTTTTGTTTATTTCAGGTTGTGGAGACTGTTAGCTTAGGTTACAAATTATCAATTATTTTTGAGTTGAAACGGTTAAAACTTGTGGTGGTGAAGCATCTGGTGGATAAAGAAAGTCTACCTCTACTACAGAAGAATCACCTGCTTTCATATTTAATGAAACCAACGGTTCTCCTGCTTGTCCTCTAGTTTGGACTAAATGTACAAACTCAGTTTTTCGCTTACCTTGTTCATCTTGATAACGTACCCGCACTGTTCCCCGGAAGAAAACTTGCCGCGCTGGAGTCGTAAAAAAGCGTAGTCCTGATTTTGTTAACTGATCTTCCTTCAGTGGAGTTTGCAGAGATATACTTACTTTTTGTTGAGTTTGAGTATTGTTGCGTAGAGGCAACTTGAGATTATATTCAATTCCATAATTACCATGAGCGCGATAGGCTGTATCAGGATAACGAACTGACATAGGTGCGCTTTGAATTTGACCAGTACCAAAAGTACCACCATGCAATGTACTTAACGCATAGGAAAAAGCTTGGCCAGATTGGGGAATTGTTAAATATTTAGCTGTAGGATTATCTACTAAGAGCGATCGCCATTTAGAACCACTCGCTACACCTGCTACCCTACCATAAATCCTCGGCTTGCCAGTTTCTTCCAAGGCAGTTGGGGTTTTATCTCTAGGTGTAGATAATTCACCGTTATCTAATATATTTTGCCACTCTGCCAAATTTGGCGCACGTTCACTACCATCAGCATTTATAGGTGCAAACATAGCTAAACTAGCTGCGTAAACTGTACCATTACTCCACAAACGCATAAATGTAGATCGACCATTGATTGGTGGTGTCAATTCTGCCACGGGAATTGGTAGATTTAATAACATCTGAGTTTTCCCTGGTGGAATGACAATTTGAGCCGGAAAAATTGCTTGTCTTCTTCCTCTCAACACATCAGACATCACCCGACTACCAGGACCTGCAAAAACTGTACCCGAATTATTGGGAATAAAAGAATCTAACTGAATAAAAGGTGCATCTGGTTGACTTAAATAACTTGCTCCCTGCAATATACTGACTTTCACCTCTTTAGAGCCAGGGTTATGCAACATTATTCCCAGGTAAAGAGAACGTAAATTCTCTGGTGGTTCTGCTTTAGCAACATGATGAGCAAAAATATCAAACCGTCCTCGAAACGGAAAATTTAAATGTGCCGTTGGTACTTTTTTCCCATTTACTGGAAAGGTAGAAAGTAAAATTCCTTCTTTTAACACCAATTCTGGACTATTGCTATTAAATACTGGCACATTATCTAACTGTCCTGGCAAAGGACGGACTTCTTGTGGTTGTACCACTTCTTCCAGTGGTGGTGTAGCAGGAGTTGCTTGAGCGAGGGTCAAACCGAATAATAGTGGCAACATAATACAGAATAAAATTTTTCTTAAGAGACGCTGATAACCTTATACAAGTGCCAGTTTGTTAAGAATTAAAACAAAGTTAGCAATCATGCTGTGCAAATTTTCTTGATTCAAAATCGGCACATGAACAAAGATGCAAGGAATCGGGAGTTGAGATTGACTCAGATAGTCCAACACTGAATAATAAAGTGATTCACAGACGAACTTACCACAGTCGTAGCTAATCTCAACTTCTGTTCCGTCTACTAATTGTTCAACATTAACAGTAGTTTGCAAAGTTGTTTGCCAAAAACTTTCTGCACAATCTAGAGATGAGATACCCGTAGACTGTAAAGATAAGATACGAGCCAAGACTTCGATACTTAATTGTTTACGACTTGCTGCCATGCCACAACAGATAACGTAATCAGGTTTGAGTTCATTGATTTTGGCAATGACGCGAGAACTGGCAACCTGAACATCTACAGGTAGTCGTCGCAAAAAATTTAAATCATGGGAGACACAAGCCATTTTGGCTAGTTCGAGTAACAAATCATCAGAAGAATTAGACTGTTGTTCACTCAGCCAAGTGTCAAAAGAAGTTAATAGTATTTTTTTCTGCATAATAAATATTATTTAGAATTAGAATATAAATAAATGCCCTCCCTAATAAATTTACAAGGAGCAGGTAAATGCCAGTGATTGCAGTCGTAGATTACGATATGGGAAATTTGCACTCAGTTTGCAAAGGTTTAGAAAAAGCTGGGGCAACTCCTAAAGTAACTTATTCTGCCAAGGAGTTAGAACAAGCAGATGCAATAGTTTTGCCAGGAGTGGGAGCATTTGATCCTGCGGTGCAACACCTGCGCTCTCGTGGTTTAGAACAACCTATTAAAGATGTAATCGCATCTGGTAAACCTTTCTTAGGTATTTGTCTAGGACTGCAAATTCTGTTTGAATCCAGTGATGAAGGTACTCAACCCGGACTAGGAATTGTGCGCGGAAAAGTTCGCCGATTTCGCTCAGAAGCAGGTATTGCTATTCCCCATATGGGTTGGAATCAACTGCAACTTACTCAGTCTAAAAGTATTTTGTGGGAGCATTTACCTTCCCAACCTTGGGTTTATTTTGTTCATTCCTACTATGTTGACCCGATTGAACCACAAGTTAGAGCAGCAACAGTTACTCATGGTAGTCAAACTATCACAGCTGCGATCGCTCATGAAAACCTCATGGCAGTCCAATTTCACCCCGAAAAATCCTCTAATATAGGATTGCAAGTTTTATCTAATTTTGTGGCTCAAGTCCGCGAAAAAATTCCGGCTTAATGAAAATTTACAATTTTGTTGTTTGTCTAAATTCAGAAACAATGACTAATGACCACTGACTAATGACCAATAAATAATGAGTCTGAGAATTTACGGGAATCGGCTGCTAAAAACTTTGCCAGGACAAGAAACCAGACCTACCAGTGCGCGAGTACGGGAGGCAGTTTTTAATATTTGGCAAGGAAAAATTGATGAATGTTGCTGGTTGGATTTGTGCGCCGGTAGTGGTTCAATGGGCGCAGAAGCTTTATGTAGAGGAGCCAGCTTAGTAACAGGAATTGAGCAATCTAGTCGAGCTTGTACGATTATTCAACAAAATTGGCAGCAAGTAGCTCATAACGAGCAAAAATTTCAAATATTGCGAGGAAATATCCTCCAACAGTTAAAAAAATTATCAGGTCAAAGATTTGACAGAATATATTTTGATCCACCTTATGCCAGTGGACTATATGAACCTGTGTTAAGAGCGATCGCTGATTATCAACTTTTAGATCCTCACGGAGAAATAGCAGTAGAACATAAACCCAGAAATTTTACACCCCCACAAATCCTTAATTGGGAAATCTGCCACCAAAAAGTTTATGGAAACACAGCATTAACTTTCTACAGTACCGTGGCATGAGAGCAAGTCGAGTAGTGAGGAGAGAAATATGTTGATTCAGATCAAATTTTCTCCTATTCCCCACCACTGAGGACTCAGCACTCAGCACTCAGGACTTAATCACCCTCCCAGCTCGTTAGGACGCTTATATTGCTTATAGGCAGCGTAAAATAGTCCGCTAAGGGTAACGAAAATCAGACCGAGTACAATACCTGATAGCAGGGGTTCAACCACTGTAAATCTCCTCTTTGCAATTATTCAACATTTCAGTTCCTGTTTTTGATTTTACCAAATCTGGCATCAATCCATTGCCATATAATATTTTTAGAATATAAATCTAGATAAAAATTTTTATTTGTGCTTGCAGACACAATCAAGAACTTTTAAGCTATGTGTAGGAAATGATAAAGTTTCTTGTACACCTAGAATGTAAAAGCAAACCTTTTGGATAACCAGCTTACCAAACCTGAAACGTTAATTCAATGGATCGCTTTATCGGCTTTGGCCATACTCATAGCAATCCCTTTGACACTTCTTGGTGTTCACATAGTTCAAGGCTCCGATCCCTACATCAAGAGTGTTGTATCACTAACAGGAAATCCAGTACAGGGAAAGGCCATCTTTCAAATTAACTGTGCTGGGTGTCACGGGTTAGCAGCAGATGGACTAGTAGGACCCAGCTTACAAGCCGTCTCCAAGCGTAAATCTCGATATGGGTTGATTCACCAAGTGATTAGTGGTGACACACCTCCCATGCCAAAATTTCAGCCCAGCGTCCAAGAAATGGCAGACCTTTTGAGTTACTTGGAAAATCTTTGAATGTTGGTAAATATTAACTACTATAACCAGAAGACCGCCCTATCACCACCACTAGTACAGTATGGCGTAAATAAAGCTCCTTTAATAAGGTTACAAAGCTTTTTCACTAGATAGTTATTTTCGCCATACTTTACTAGTCCTCAAAGTCTGTAATTTCTAAGTTGTAATTTTACATTTTGTCCAATTTTTTAACGCCAAGAAGCGCAGAGGTTCGCACAAAAAAAATTATAAGCGTCCCTTTGCATCTTCGTTATAATTTAATTTGCTTTGTTAAATTCTCTTTCTTATGTTTAACTGAGTTTGAGTGTACATTCGAGAATCAATTTTTGATTAACTAACGAATAAGGCTGAATTTTCAATGCTTGTTGAAAAGCTTGGATAGCTTCACTATACTTTCCCTGTGCTGCATAACATAAACCCATGCCATGAAATGCGCCAAAATGTACTGGATTTAGTTGGACAACCATCTGACAGTCCACTAGAGATTTCTGATAATTGCCTATACTGTAATATAAAAAAGCTCGTCTATTCCAAGCTTCA